>JAUNIY010000116.1 GCA_030523305.1 Eubacteriales bacterium | reverse complement strand
AACGTTATGAGCGACGAATTGAGGAATGCATATTTGAATCTGGTACGTAGTATTCGTAAACAGATAAAGCGACAATGGGAAGCCGATAAAATCAATAGGCTAATGCCGGAGTTGCTGCAAAAATTGGCGCAGGAAATTTAAAGTTACAGGGGACGTGATACGCGCCCCCTTCTTAAATATCATCGGAGGGGACAAGATGTCGATCACGAGAGAGGAATTTGAACAGCTCGAGGTGTTGTCCAAGGAAACAGAACAACTACGGAACAAGCTGAAAGAAATCCAACGACGTCCCATTGTGTCAGCATACAATATCTCCGATTGCCGATCATCCCGGGGCGGACATAGTGACCGTGTATTTGACCTGGTAGCTGCGCGGGATGAGCTGGAAAGGAAAATCAACAGGAATTGGCTTGCTATGAATCACTTCATCAATAAGATTTATAACCCATTAAGTCTATTAAGCTCCGTTACACCGCTGGAGATGCGTGTTTCAACCGCGCTACGGTACCGATATCTTGATGGAATATCATGGGACAAAATCGGGGAACATTGGGGCATCAAGGGCGAAAGCTGTAGGCGGATAGTTGGCAAGTATAAGCGGACTTTGAACTGATAGGAGCTCCCATACAAAGCTGGCTATCCTAACATTTCTAACACCCTAAAAAAGGAACGAACTCCGAGCGAACGCCGAGAAATCGTTCCTTGTGCAAAAGATATGCAAAGGAGAAACAGTGAAGAAAGAGCAGAGGTTGCGTTGACTTCCGATATGTATCCCAAAATTTCCGAGGCCCTAAAAAGGGAAACTATTTTCAGATTTTTCAGGCCCTAAAAAACTACCGACACCACTGTCGCAAGTTTCGCGCTGTATCCGTTACCAAGATAATGTGCCTTGCTCTTGCTTGACATTCCTTTGTCCGTATGATATTCTAAACATAACAAGAGAGGCACACCCGATAGACGGTGCGTCCCCTAGAAGTAGTTAAGAATTAACCGCCTAGTTTGGTCGCTGGGGCGGTTATTTCTTTTTGTTCTGAATAAACAGAGCAATGAACATAACGAGCATAGAGCCGAAGCTGAACAGCACAGAAAGAAGCTGAAACAAATCGGAATATGTAACGTAATTCATGCTATCACCCCCTTCCGGGGGCAATATCCAAAAAGATTGTCCCCTGAGAATAGAGGGGATGCAACCGCCTACCGCTTTTCGTGGTATGCCTCTGTAGGTATGATAGCAGAACTGGCGGGAGAGGTCAAGAAAGTGTTGCAGGATTGACCGCAGTTTTGACCGCAAATACAAAGAAAGCAGCAAACAAATCACGACATAAGATAGCATAATTCCAGAGAAAAGCAGCATAAACAGCGCTTATAAACATCAAATAAAGTTGAAAATCTTTCGTGTGCTGGGTTCAAATCCTGTCACTCGGACCATTGGAAAAGATCGTCGATTTTTCGGCGATCTTTTGTTTTGCTTATATCATGCGGATTGAAGAATAACTTGATTGAAAACTTGATATAAGTGATTGCAAGGGCACGTTGTACAATCTCATGCGCATCTGCAAGAGCATTGAAATCCTCTGCGAAAAAGATAAGCGTGTACGATTCTATATCCATCTGTACCATTGTGAAAATGGCATATATCCGCAATTTCACGCTTGATCTTGTTCTTAATGCTTACGATATTCGGTTTTCCTGTTTTTCAGTTATAAGATTATATCTTATTAGGTCGAGGTGTTACAACTATGTTATATCACAGTTTCCAATGGGTCAACTATCACTGGCATACTCTACATGAAAGTGTGGCGGGTCGTGATCGCTGTAATACATGGTAACACGAATGCCATAAAACAGTGATATTTCAGGCATGATTTTCGCCTTCACTTTCTGTTATATCGGTGGCGGCTTGATTTTTGCATGGTTTTTATGAGCATTATCCCCCAAGTGTCTCCGTGATGGATTTTGAAAAATATAAAATATGAAAATATGAAAAAAGCCTGAATCGTTTCGATTCAGGCTTACAGAATGGTTGCGGGGGCAGGATTTGAACCTACGACCTTCGGGTTATGAGTGCGATAAAATAAACATATTATCTTTTTTAATACGGTTTTTGCTGCATTATCTTCTGTTTCTTGAACTTTTTGCAACGTTTTCATGCGCTCTTGTGGTTTATCTTGCTCTATCTTTTCGTATCTTTAAACCACAAATAAACCACTAGTTTTTAACATGATTTTTTTAGATTCTATATCAATGAATTTAAGCCATTGTAGGTTATCAAGCCCGCTCTGAAATGTAATGAAGAATCTTGACATTAAAATTATTACGTGGTATCCTAAATATAACAAGAGAGGCATACCGATAGACGGTTACACCCTCCGTGCGAATTTGAAAAAAGTAACTCGCCTTATTGGGAAGTGAGGCGGGTTACTTCTTTTTATATACCGTGATAACCAGGGTAATTATGCCAATGATGACCAATGTGTACTGAAACAGCGCTTCATAAGTAACCATAGGGCAGCCCTCCTTGTAAAAAACTCGAAGGGCAAAGAAGTCTGCCCTCCGTCCAGAAATGAAAGGAGGGGCAGCCGCCTACCGCTTTCGTGGTATGCCTCTGTGGATATGATAACAGAACCGACAAATTCCGTCAAGATAAATAGCAGGGGTGTAGCTCTATGCGGGCAAGCCCTGCTTTTCTTTTGCTCTCAGATGCCCTGTATTGCATTTTATCCACCAGACATGTGAATTACACATAGACAGGAAAACACGCTAAGAGAGGCGTTGACACCTGAAAAAACACGTGTTTTGATTGAATGTTAGATAGGGGGATCACTAAAGCTCAAAATTGAGCCGATAGGGCAGGATGCCTTAAATTTGAGATGTGCGCAAAAAAAAAATACTGTTTAAAGTGTGAACACCGTACTTTTGGAACTGTGTCCAGATTTCGGACGATAATAAAAATAAGGGTAATTTATCATCGTTTCCAAAAAATCTGAATTTCAGATAGCGAACCATGCATAAAAAGAGCAGGACACTTCAACTGCGGGTCTGCTCTCTGTGGTTTTGGGCTGATGACGAAATTCGTTGTCAGTCGGCTTAATCTTCATTTATCAGCGGCGGGAGTATCGTCTACATGCTCCATAATATCGCCGGGCTGGCATTCAAAAGGACGAAGTAAAAAGGGCAGATGCATGATGTATCTGCCCATATGTTTAAACTTTAATATTCATTTTCCCCACAGGATGTAAGACAGAACGCCGCGTTTCTTCTTTGCCGTTTTGGGCTTTGGATACTGCATACAGTGCGCACATACGGTGCTGATATCATAGTCAGGTGTATATGCAGCCTGAAAGCGTGTTTCCGATACACCGCTTGGTAGTTTCAACAGCGCGTCACCTCTACCGGTCAGCTTTTCAGCTCCGCCATGGTCAAGGATGACCATAGATTCCCTCACGTTGGATACAGTCAAAGCAATCTTTGTCGGTATGTTCGCTTTGATGAGGCCGGTCACGACAGCGGCACGCGGCGATTGTGTTGCTATGATGAGATGAATGCCCGCCGCGCGGCCCAGCTGTGCGATACGTACAATGCTGTTTTCCACAGATTTCTTGCTCGTCAACATGAGGTCAGCCAATTCATCAATGACACAATAGATGTGTGGCAAATCGGTCTCAGAGACATTCTTAACGCCATGTTTGCTCATGAGGGTATACCGATCATCCATGAGCTGACAAAGCTCTTGTAGCTCATCTACGGCGGCGGAAGCACTGGTTACGATGGGCCTGTGCAGGTGTGGGATGTCTGCATATGCTTCCAGCTCTACTTGCTTTGGGTCAATCATGAGGAAACGCGCTTGCTCCGGTGTTGTGTTTGCCAGTAAGCCGCAAATGATTGTGTTCAGCAATACAGATTTGCCGGAACCGGTTGTACCAGCAATCAGGACATGCGGTGCGGCGTTGATATCCAATGTGATCGTATCACCGCCCATGCCCACGCCGATAGCAACACGGGCGTTATGGGCTTCCTGCATGATGTCTCCGAGCCGTACTTCTCCACGCGGGTCACGCTGGATTTCAAGCGCATAATCTCCCGCCTGCGGTGCTTCATTCACAGCAACAGACACGTGATAACGTGCACTCAGAAGCCGCGCGAGGCGTTTTAACTTGGCGGAGGTCATCTTATATATGTCCTCACATTCCATTGCGTAGGAGGCGACCTGTGGAGCTACAGCGATGTCTACACAGGTAGATTCCAATCCGCCTTTTGTCATGAAGTCCGCGATTTGCTTTCCGTCCGGTATGCGGACTGCTTGTTTTTCTGATTTGGATAATGTAATCATAGTTTTTTTGTCCTTTCAAATTTAGATTTATGGACATGGGCTTTGTGGATAAACCCATGAGAACCATTATAAGCTTAGACAAAACCAATGCGGTGTAGCTTATCTGGGTGCTGTGCGTAATATTGCTTTGCAGCGTGCCAGACTTCGGACAATGCGCAAGAAAGTATTTCACCTTCAACGTTTTGATTTTTTGGGTCTTGCCTCATGTATTCTACAAGAGCTGCCACAAAAACAGCTTTTGCTTGTAGTACCTCAGTAAGTCCGTTTTGAGAAACGTCATAATATGGGTCAATTCCAACAGCTTCCTTTACTTGGTTCAATAAAGTCATTATGTATGCTCCTTATCTATAGTGTACCTTGTATGATTTGCCTGCTGCGGCAATTATGCAATAGCTCCATTAAACTATGATTTTTAAAATATCATCGTGATTACATCCGCTATCCGTTCGGCAGCGCAGGCAACCGCCAACGTGCCGAACAGGAACAATGCTTCAAATACTTTTTCCACGCTCTCACACTCTTACAAACGGCTTGTTGCAATCGCCACACATGATGTTGACTATTTTTGTACTTCTGACAATCGCACCACAGTCGGGACAAACCCATTTAATACTGTTCCCTTTTTTAGGTGCTACAGGCCTTTCGATACCGCCGTTACCAGCCTTTGGCGTGCCAACACCGGTGAATCTGATTGCAGATTGTCTGGTTATCATGACATCCTGTAAATCGTTGGCAATACAGAAATCAAGCGTGGCATCTGTCGGTTCTGTTATCGTCCAGCCGTATCGCTCATGTCTGCTGATATCCAGCCCGCGGGCTTCTGCCAATTCCTTGAACCGCCTATTATGGTAAATTCCTCTGTTGCTGGTGTCCTTGATACCCTTTTGCATTGCATACAAATGACAACCTTCATGAATGAGTGTTGCAACGATATTTTCAATCGGTCTGCTGAGATAATCCGCGCCGATATTCAATTCATAACTTGCGTTTCCACGTTCGTTTTTCCACACCTTGGAGGTCGTCACATGTCCATACGCCCCTACTGTGGATTGAATTGTGATAGTCGGCATCTCTAGCTCCCCGTCAAAATAATCACTGTTAATCAGCTTGAACACCTTATTCATGTACTGAACTGTGCGGTTATACGTCGTTAGTTCCTTCATGTCTGCTCACCTCTCAAATCTTTTGAATACTTCCTTGTGTCTGATGGTAGGCCATGCTATACTATACACATGACCTACCCATTCGGTGGTTGTTCTTTCATGAAGCTCTTTCTCGTTGCTTTGGTCGGCTGTTGAGAAAGGGCTTTTCTTATGCAATCGTCAATCGGCGTACACTTGTCTGTTTCGTGTACTTTTCCGCCATGACCGCATGATCTTTGCGGAATGCCTTGGTGTCAAAGCGACTACTGTTGACGGTCTTATATGTAACCTTCCAGTCTGTGCCGATAAGCTCGTCCACATTCTGCATGGTCATGTGCTGCTTAATCTGGTCCTTGATGGTCTCCATCTCAGTTTCCAATTCCTCAGACATGCGCCGCAGTTCTCGGAGCTGCTTAACCGCGATAGCCATTTCATTCGTGCTCATAAACTTTCCTCCATTCATGTAATTTGTAGTAATACCCTGTCAAGATTTACTATTTGTTTGGGAGGCTGGGGGCTTTAAACCAATCTCGTGAACCACTGTTGCACTTTGCTTATCCTTCCCAGCATTTAAAATATAGTCTTGGCTGCGTACATTCTCCCATTGTTTTTCTGTGGTTTGTTCTTTCCTTTACTATGGTTATATTATATACTATTCTTGCATAGATTTATAGTGGTATTGTGTACGAAATTACTATTCTTGCATAGCAATATATTGTGCAACATGACGTATGTCTATGGAGGACGAAATTGCACCGGAGGGGGACGACACGCGTGCGAAATCGACGGGGGAGTGCTGAAAATTACGAAAATATAAAAAAGACCGCTTGACATATGATTGCATAGATGATAAGCTGATATCAAAAAGACGGAGGTTTAGAGAGATGGCTAAAACAAAATATGAGCAGAATAAAAAATATGCGCAGAAATACCTTAACGGCCTTGACAGTGTTCAATTTCGTATCCCAAAAGGCGAAAAAGATGTATGGAAGGAAGCTGCGCGGGCACACGGCAAAAGCTTAACGCAATATCTGCTTGACCTTGTCCACGCCGACAACCCGGACTTATTTCCTGAAAAAGAAGTTTCGAGTGGAGATAAATGAGCGAAAAAATCAGACGAAAGAAAGAGACTGCTAAACGGAGGGAATAAAGTGGCAAAGACAAATTACGAGATAAAAAAAACGAGCAATGAACGGTACGCCGCAAAAATGGAGATTGTCAGTTTGCGAGTTCCGAAAGGTCGTCGGGACATTTGGAAGCAGGCGGCAGCGGGACACGGAAAAAGTTTAGCTCAATATCTTACAGACCTTGTTTATGCTGATAACCCGGACTTATTTCCTGAAAAAGAAGTTTCGAGTGGAGATAAATGAGCAAGAAATCAGACGAAAGAAAGATACTGCTAAACGGAAGTATGGCTAAAACTAAATACGAAATGAATAAAGCCAGCATGGGCAGACTACGTGAAAAGAAAGAGTATATGCAAGTAGTCATTCCCAAAGGTGAACGCGACATCTGGAAATCCTACGCCGCGTCAAAAGGCAAAAGCCTAAATCAGTATATAATTGACCTTGTCCACGCTGATATGGGCGGCGCGCCGGAACTTCCTGCAAATGGAGACGCAGAATGACTGGGAAGGTGCATAAAAATGGCGAAAACGAGGTACGAGTATAACAAAGCAAGTGCCAGCAGATATCTTGCCAAATTGGAGTAGGATCGTTGCGCGGGTGCCCGCCGGGGAGAAAATTGTATGGAAGCAAGCCGCGGAGCTACATGGCAAAAGCCTGAACCAGTATATTGTTGATCTTGTCCATGCCGACAACCCGAGCTTATTTCCTGAAAAAGAAGTTACGGGTGGCGAGGAATGAGTAAGAAATCAGACGAAAGAAAGAGACTGCTAAACGGAAGTACGGCTAAAACAAAATATGAGCAGAATAAAAAATATGTAGCTAAATACCACTCTAAATTTGATGATATTAAAATCCGCGTTCCCAAAGGTGAAAGGGACGCATGGAAATTCCACGCATCGGCGCAGGGCAAGAGCTTGACGCAATATGTAGTTGACCTTGTTCATGCTGATATGGGTGGAGCGCCGGAACTTCCCTCAGGGGAGGATACAGAATAGCCCGCAGAGGGTGTGATTTCTACAGTGGTGTAGTTCGGTGTAAATGGCTTATAAAAGTCCCTATATAGAAAACTAAAAATCATTATGGAAAAGTTTACTATATGATTTACATCGAATTACACCTGTAGCCAATACAATCCAAAAATAACCTTAAACGGTTCTTTTTCTACAGGGTGGAAGCTGTGGAACTTAAATAGTAAAGTCCTCTATAAGAAACTAAAAAAATCATTATGGAAAAGTTTACCTTCCAGGCTCCACAGCTTCCACTTTTTTGAAATCTCTGATCTCCCACAACTGGGGAAAGTACACCGCATTGCAACAGGTCATCCGCCTGCGGCAGTGATGGGGCGAACAACACCGTTGCTGTTCATTGTAGGGCTACGGTAAAACGCAGTAGCCTTATCAGCGGGAAGATAAGGATGTAGCGAGTTGCGACACCCCCGGCGGAAAACAGAAAATCACCATCATCAACGAATCCGGGAGTATCCCATGGATTGTGTAAACCTTCATTGCAGTGTAGAATAAAAGCACA
>JAUNIY010000012.1 GCA_030523305.1 Eubacteriales bacterium | reverse complement strand
TGCTTTTCGCCAAGCTGCATCACCTCCTCCGTGAATTGCGCATATGCCTGTGCGACTTTTCCTGTCCGGTCATACGCATAGATGCTCTTGCCGGATGCACTGGCTTCCACAGCTCGCACAGAATGCGGAATCTGCGTATCGAACACGCGGATATGCCTCCCATACGCTTCTCTGACAGTTTCCGTGATCTCTTTGGAAATATTGGTGCGCGGCAGCGCCATCGTCATCAATATTCCGTCGATCTTTAAAGCAGGATTGATCTGACGCTTCACCTTGGATACCGTTTGCAGCAACAGCTCCAATCCTTTCGCAGACAGATAGTGCGACTGCGTTGGGATAATCACACTGTCCGCAGCAGATAGCGAATTGATAACCGTCAGCCCCAGCGACGGCATGCAGTCAATCAGGATATAGTCATAGTTCGTTCTGACTGCATTGACATACATTTTCAGGATGTTTTCACGGCTGATCGCATTGAACAGCCGCACCTCCAGTCCTGACAACTCAATGCTCGACGGGAGCAGGTCAACGCCTTCCTCGTGATGCAGAATACCTTTGTGGATATCCATCGGGATATCATCCACAATGTTCTGCATCACGGTCGAAAGCGTGATCGGCAGTTCATCCGGCTGCTGCCAACCGAGCGCCATCGTGAGATTTGCCTGTGCATCGGCATCAATCAGCAGAACACGTTTGCCTCGATTCGCCAGCCCAACGCCGAGATTAACCGTTGTTGTGGTCTTTCCAACGCCACCTTTCTGGTTCGTCATAGCAATGACTTTACAGCTTGTCATTGGATTCACTCCTTTCCGAAATAGATTTAGCCGCCCATAAAGGACGGCTATGTACAGTGAGAATATCTGCGGGCATGAAAAAACCGCTTACTCTTACGAATAAGCGGCTTCAAGCAGCATGTTATGAAATTTTTACTTTCTTTACAGGTGCATGAGTAACTCTGATAATCAGTTCGTCCACACAATCTGTATATCTGCCCTGTTCAAGCAGCTGATTTCTCAATGTGACAAGGCTATGTAGTAAGATTGATTTGTCTGTATCATCAAAATACAGATAAAATCTTTGTTTTTCATGCTCCTCACCTCTGTCTCTATCGTAACACAACAGTGGGAACAGCAGCAAGGATACGGATTTGGGGGATTTGTCGGGACAACGTATCATAGCGTTGTACCCGCATTCATCGCCCTTGGCTCTGGCAGAAAATTTACAGGTTTTTTAGAGATTGACTGGCAAATTGCCGCTTTTACAGCGATTTTTTCAATTTTTTTGCCAGACCTCTGGCAAACCAATCAAAAAATTTATGCCAGTTTTGAAATGCCTGAAATGACAGACTTCTTTTCCTGCTAATCATTTTTGCAATTTGCCAGAGGGGGTACAGATTCTGCATTCCAACGAAAAAGTACCGAAAATCCCGCAAAATCGAGAAATTCGGTACTTTATCTGGCGTCCCAGAAGGGATTTGAACCCCCGACCCCGCGCTTAGGAGGCGCGTGCTCTATCCAGCTGAGCTACTGAGACATATTTTAAATGTGAACTGGAATAGGACTTGTGTTGTTTGCCTCGCTGCCCCAGGCAAATGCTCTATTCCTACCTTAGGAGGCGCGTGCTCTATCCAGCTGAGCTACTGAGACATCAAATCATCCATATAGGCATTTTCCTTATACAGTATACCTGATAGGTGTAGAAATTGCAAGCAAAAGGCAGGAGGAAAATTGGATTTTCCGGGCAAGATAATGACCACAGCGTCTTGCATTGCAGAGGAAAAAGCTTTATGATAGGGGATAGAAAAACATGCTTTGATTTTGAGGGAGGAATTGCCATGCTGACCGAACAAAAGCAACAACTCATGCTGGTAATTAACCCGACTGCTGGCAAAAACCGCGCGCGGGATAACCTATTCATGCTGATAAACTATTTCTTCACACATGATTATCATGTCACGGTATTTCCGACGCAGGCAAAAGGGGATGCCTGCAATTTTGTCGCAGAATATGCAACTGCTTTTGATGCCCTCGTCTGTGTCGGCGGCGACGGTACGCTCAATGAAGTCGTCACAGGGCTGATGCTATGTGAGCCACGCAAGCGGCCGCGGCTAGGCTATATCCCCGGCGGCTCGACGAATGATTTTGCCAATACACTCGGCATCAGCAGTGAGATGGAAAAGGCGGCGGCAGAATTTTGTGAAGGGAAACCGTTTTGCTGTGATATCGGGCGGTTCAACGGCAGGTATTTTACCTATGTTGCAGCCTTTGGATTGTTTACCGAAGTTTCCTATGAAACGCCGCAGCCGCTAAAAAATACGCTGGGGCACGCCGCATATATCCTGGAGGGCGCAAAATCCCTGACCTCCTTTAAGAGCTATCATTTAAAAATTGTCTGTGACGGCGAGGAAACCGAAGGCAATTTTATTTATGGACAATGCTCCAATTCCACATCGATCGGCGGTATTTTGAATATCGGACGCACCGGCGTACAGCTGGATGACGGTTTATTTGAAGTGATCCTCATCCGTATGCCGGAAAACCTTCTGGTGCTCAACGAAATCATCGGCAGCCTGATGACGCAGAACCTAGAAAACAGCAAACGCATTTTTTTCCGCCGGGCAAAAGATGTCACGTTTATTTCAGAAGATCCGCTCCCATGGACATTGGACGGCGAATCGGGCGGCAGCTTCTGCTATTCCCACGCGGAAATTATACCGAGCGCCGTCACCTTCAACCTGGCCCCGCAGGAGCGTCCGGCAAAGGCGCTTCCGGAACAGAACCAGCCTTCTCCAGAAGAGCCGGAAAAAACGGAATGATAAAGTATACGCGTATATGGGACAAGCGTCGGCTTCCTCTGGGTATTGGCCTAATATGATGAAAAAACGGTTGGTTTTCTTTGCTATCCTACGCAGGAGTACGCGCTCGCAGAGGCCGCATGTGCTCCTGCGCTTTTGTTTGAATCACCTTGCGGCGATGCCCTGGCTATGCTATACTGATAACTACGATTGGACACCGTTGTTTGTCCCGATGTACCCAAAATGTCCGCCGCGGATTCTCGTTGCGGTGGAAAGGAGAACGCATGAAAGATCAATCCCTTATACGAAATTTTTCCATAGTTGCACATATTGACCACGGCAAATCGACGCTCGCAGACCGGCTCCTGGAACGCTGCCGGGCTGTCACGCAGCGGGAGATGGAAAGCCAGCTGCTGGACAATATGGATCTGGAACGCGAACGCGGCATTACCATCAAAGCGCGCGCTGTCCGCATGGATTATGAGGCGCAAGATGGCAACACCTATCAGATGAACCTGATCGACACGCCGGGCCATGTGGATTTCAATTACGAGGTATCCCGCTCACTGGCTGCCTGCGAAGGCGCTGTGCTTGTTGTCGATGCCACACAGGGCATTGAAGCGCAGACGCTAGCCAATACCTATCTTGCCATTGAGAACAATCTGGAGGTCTTGCCGGTCGTCAATAAAATCGATCTGCCTTCGGCCGACCCAGCGCGTGCCAAGCATGAAATTGAGGATATCATCGGCATCCCGGCAGAGGACGCGCCGGAGGTATCCGCCAAAATGGGCATCAACATTGACGAGGTGCTCGAACGCATCGTGACCGATATCCCGGCGCCGGAAGGGGATGTACAGGCGCCATTACAGGCATTGATTTTTGACAGCCAGTACGATTCCTATCGCGGCGTCATCGTCTATATCCGCGTGATGCAAGGGGCGATCCGGCCGGGGATGAAGGTCAACATGATGGCGACCGGCGCGCAGTTCCAGGTTGTGGAAACCGGCTATATGCGTCCGCTGACGTTGGAACCGTCAAGCGACGGCCTGATTGCAGGCGAAGTCGGCTATTTCACCGCGTCCATCAAAAATGTATCCGATACCCGTGTGGGCGATACCGTCACCGGTACGGACAATCCAGCGGAACACGCGCTCCCGGGCTACCGCAAGGTACAGCCGATGGTTTTTTCCGGCATTTATCCGGCGGACAGCGCGCGGTATCCCGATCTGCGCGACGCATTGGAGAAATTGCAGCTCAACGACGCTTCGCTCACCTATGAGCCGGAAAGCTCGGTTGCACTCGGCTTTGGTTTCCGCTGCGGTTTTCTTGGATTGCTGCATATGGAAATCATCCAGGAACGGCTCGAGCGCGAATATGATCTCGACCTGATTACCACCGCACCGAGCGTTATCTATAAAATCAAGCGCACGGACGGCGAAGAGGAATACATTGACAACCCGCTCAATTATCCCGACCCCACAACGCTGGATTATGCGGAAGAGCCATATGTCAAGGCAAGCATTATGACGCCAAGCGGATATGTCGGCAATATTATGGATTTGTGCCAACAGCGCCGCGGCATCTATATGGATATGGAATACATCGATTCCGACCGGGTGGAGCTGCATTATGAGCTGCCGTTGGGCGAAATTATCTATGATTTCTTCGATGCGCTCAAATCGCGTACCCGCGGCTATGCTTCGCTGGATTATGAACTGATCGGCTATCGGCGTTCCCAGCTGGTCAAGCTGGACGTCCTGCTCAACGGCAACCCGGTGGATGCGCTGTCGTTTATCGTGCATGAGGAAAAAGCATATGGCCGCGCACGTAAAATTGTGGAAAAGCTGAAGGAAAACATCCCGCGCCAGCTGTTTGAAGTCCCGGTGCAGGCAGCCATCGGCAATAAAATCATTGCGCGGGAAACCATCAAGGCCATGCGCAAGGACGTACTTGCCAAATGCTATGGCGGCGACATCACGCGAAAAAAGAAGCTGCTGGAAAAGCAGAAAGAGGGCAAAAAACGAATGCGTGCCCTCGGCTCCGTGCAGGTGCCGCAGGAAGCATTCATGGCAGTGCTCAAGCTGGATGACGAATAACCTCGGTATCTATATCCACGTGCCGTTCTGCACGGCAAAATGCGCCTACTGTGATTTTTATTCGCTGGCGGGGCAGCTGGAGCAGCGGGATGCCTATACGCGCCGTCTGCTGACAGATTTGCGGCGGCAAGCGGGGCAGTGCCGGCCATTTGTCGTGGATACGGTCTATTTTGGCGGCGGGACGCCCAGCTTGCTGGGCGGTGAACGCATTGCGGCCATCGTGCAGGAGATCAATGCGCAATACTGCGTCGCGCCGGAGGCGGAAATTACGGTAGAGGCCAATCCGGATTCCATGACGCAGGCGTTTCTCACAGATGCATATGCCGCAGGCGTCAACCGGCTGTCGATGGGCATCCAGTCTGCGCACGACGATGAGCTGCACGCCCTCGGGCGCATCCATACATTTGCGCAGGCGCAGGCGGCGTTTGCCGCAGCCCGGGCAGCTGGCTTCGGGAACATCAGCGTGGATTTGATGTATGCCCTGCCGGGACAGGATATGGACAGGCTGGCGCAGTCCATTGACGCGCTGCTTGCGCTGCAGCCCGAGCATTTGTCCTGTTATGGGCTGACGCTGGAGCCGCATACGCCGCTGGGCCGGCAAAAACCCGTATTGCCGGATGAGGATACACAGGCAGATATGTACCTCATGCTGTGCGAAACAATGCACAAGGCCGGGTTCCTGCACTATGAAATCTCCAACTTTGCCAAGCCGGGCTTTCACAGCCGACACAACAGCCGGTATTGGCGGCAGTCGCCGTACCTGGGGTTCGGCCCAGGCGCGCACGGGGATTTTGCAGGCGTGCGGTATGCCATTCCGCGGGATTTTTCCGCATGGCTGACAGGCACGGCAAAGCCCATGCGCGAGGACGACGGAGCGACCGACCGCGCCGCAGAATACGTCATGCTGTCGCTGCGCACGGCGGAGGGGTTTGATTCGCAATATTTTGCACAGACGTTTTTACGAGATCCAAGCCCGATGGAACGCGCGTTATCCGCCCTGCCAGGACCGTATGTCCAGCATACGGACAGCCGCTGGCATTTGACCGACGCGGGATTTTTGCTGTCCAATGCGATCATTGTCACCGCGCTGGAGGCGATGGAAGCATGAAGCAGTCAATTTCTGTTAGGCCGGGGCCTCGCTCTCGCTGCGCTCGGCTGCATCCAGCAGCACGCGACCCGTGGGAGAAGCTGGCTGGCCGCAGGCCAGACGGACGAGGGGGGGGAAATGTTTGCGCTTCTTTCTCATATGATTTCAACCATGAACCATGTATGAAACCGGATCGGAAGAAAACGCAACCATATGCTATGACAGAATGGACATTTTTCAGCGCCTGTCCTTGTGCTTCCTATAGCAATACTGTATCATGACATCCAAACACACCGACAAATCAGAATTTGTGGAGGTGATGAGATGAAAGGTGATTATATATTATACGTTATACTTGCAATTCTTGCGATTCTCTTTTGGAATGAAAAAGGTAGTTGGTTATTTGCAGGATATAATACAATGAGTGATAAGGAAAAGCAAAAATATAATCACAAAAAATTATGCAGAATAATGAGTTGCTGTGTAGGAATTGTCGATATACTTCTCATAATATCACACATTATGAGCGACAATGAAAATTTAGAAAATATTTTTACCATATTGGGAATTATTGTGGTTATCGTAACAGTAATTTTAGCAAATACAGTATGTAGAAAAAAATAATTGATTTGGTAGAATAAAATGCTTATGAAAACGGAAATGTATGATGAACAAATGTACAATTCCCGTTTGTGGACTGATTGATCGTCCACAGGAATAGCGAGCATGGGATTTTGTCAGCCACCATTCAAATCCATACCCGAGAGTTGTGTGAACTGAAATAGCAGATAAGCTATTTTTCTCCCTGTCGGGTTACAACCTTTTTATACCATACAAATCAACCGATTAGGAGGAAACGATATTATGCGTGCCATGTTAACGGTAGCGGGCAAGGACCGCACGGGTGTCATTGCCCGGATCGCCGGTACCTTGAGCGATCACAACGTCAATATTTTGGATGTCCGTCAAAACATCATGGGCGGCGATCTATTCGCCATGATTATGCTGGTAGAGCTGGAGGGCTGTGATATCAGCTTCCCGGCACTCACGGCGCAGCTGGAAGCGGACGGCGTAGAGCTCGGCATGAAGGTGCATCTGATGCATGAGGACATTTTTAACGCAATGCATCGTATTTAAGGAGATTCCGTCATGTTAAACAGCTTTGATATTTTAGAAACCATCAAGATGATCGAGGATGAGCATCTGGATATCCGTACCATCACCATGGGTATTTCGCTGCTCGACTGCATTTCCAGCGATATCGACGTCACTGCGCAGCAGATCTATGACAAAATTACCCGGAAGGCGGAAAACCTCGTCAAGACCGGCGAAGACATTGAAACAGAGCTGGGTATCCCGATCATCAACAAGCGGATCTCTGTGACACCGATTTCTATCATCGGCGCGGCAAGCGATGCGACATCCTATGTACCGCTCGCCAAAGCGTTGGACCGCGCTGCGGCAACCTGCGGCGTCAATTTTGTCGGCGGTTTTTCCGCACTCGTGCAAAAGGGCTTTGCCAAGGGCGACGAGATTTTGATCCGTTCGATCCCGGAAGCGCTGGCAGAGACCGAATTGGTATGTTCCTCGGTCAACGTCGCGTCCACCAAGGCGGGCACCAATCTGGACGCTGTTCGTATGATGGGCGAAGCCATCAAACAGACGGCAGAGCTGACAGCAGACCGCCAGTGCATCGGCGCGGGCAAGCTGGTTGTGTTTGCCAACGCCGTGGAGGATAACCCGTTTATGGCGGGCGCATTCCATGGCGTCGGCGAAGCGGACTGCGTCATCAACGTCGGCGTATCCGGTCCGGGCGTCGTACATTCCGCGATCCAGCGCGCCGGTGAAACCTGTTCGATGAATGAAATTGCAGATATCATCAAGAAAACCGCGTTTAAAATTACGCGTATGGGTCAGCTGGTCGGCGCGATTGCGTCGGAACGTCTGGATGTCCCGTTTGGCATTGTTGATCTTTCGCTGGCGCCGACACCGGCTGTCGGCGACTCCGTCGCCCGCATTCTGGAAGAGGTCGGCCTGGAATGCTGCGGCACACATGGCACGACAGCCATCCTGGCGATGCTCAACGATGCGGTGAAAAAAGGCGGCGTGATGGCGTCGGCTGCTGTCGGCGGCCTGTCC
Source organism: Eubacteriales bacterium (assembly GCA_030523305.1). Taxonomy (GTDB): domain Bacteria; phylum Bacillota; class Clostridia; order Oscillospirales; family Butyricicoccaceae; genus Butyricicoccus_A. The sequence goes on along the minus strand of JAUNIY010000012.1, from coordinate 27,108 downwards.
GGCGCATTTATTCCGGTGTCGGAAGACGAGGGCATGATCCATGCGGTCAACGCAGGCGGCCTGCATCTGGACAAGCTGGAAGCGATGACCGCCGTATGCTCGGTTGGCCTGGATATGATCGCCATCCCGGGTGACACACCGGCGGAGACCATTTCCGCGATCATCGCGGACGAGGCGGCGATCGGCGTGGTCAACAACAAAACCACGGCGGTACGCATCATCCCGGCCATCGGCAAGCAGGTCGGCGACGAGCTGGAGTTCGGCGGCCTGCTCGGTTCCGCACCCGTGATGGAGGTGCACCCGTTCTCTGCGGCGAAATTTATCAAGCGCGGCGGACGCATCCCGGCGCCCATGCATTCGCTCAAGAACTGAGGGCAGCGGCATGCGACGCATATGGAAGCTGTTCCGCATTTGCTATACCTGCGGCATGATCGGCATGGCGCTGCTGCTAAGCGCGCTGGGACAAAAACGAACCTAACCACCCGCATGGCTGGGCAACGGCAGTTGTCCGGCCATGTATTGTTTTTCCGGTTATTGCCGACGGAAAACGGGTGTGAAGCAGCCTGCTTTGGGGTATGCTATCCATACCGGTCTTGACTTTGTGCAACCGAGGTCACGGTTGGCGTTCCTGAGCGGATTCCATCGGGAATTTTCGACCTTTTTTGTATAGAAATCCAGTTGTCGGTATTCCGGCGGAGGTGCTATAATAAGCTAACATCGTAAAATCGGAAGGGGGATCGTTGCGTGAAAAAATTGTTTCGTATGGTAAGCCTGGCAATCTGCATTGCCATGCTTTGCTGCGCATGCGGCGACCCGGACGCAAAGACTTCCCCTGGCTCCGGCACTCCGGTGTCCGATCCGAATGCATCAACGGGACAGGAAACCCCAGTGGATATGCCATATGTCGGCATCGTGCTCAAATCCACTGACAACCCGTATTTTGCCTTGATCAAAGCCGGAGCGGAAGACGAAGCGGATGCTCTCGGCGTGCAGGTCATGGTGTTTTCACCGGATGCAGAATCCGACGTACAGGGGCAGGCGGATATGGTATCCACGATGGCGAATATGGCAGTCGATGTCATTGTCGTCGCACCGACCAACGAAAAAAGCTTGTCAAACGCACTGGAACAGGCGGTAGACCGTGGAAAAATCGTCATGTCGGTGGATACGCCGATGGATTTTGAAGACTGCGCGTGCTATATCGGCAGCGACCAATACAACGGCGGATACCAGCAGGGCAAATATGCCGCTGAACTGGTGTCGGAAAGCGACAATGCTTACGCCGTGATCCTGCGCGGTGCGCAGGAGGACAAAGCCCACACGCTGCGGGAATACGGCATCACCGACGCACTGGAGGACGGCAACGTCTATGTACTGGGCGCGGAGGACTGCGGCGGCGAGGAAGCGCAAGCGGAACAAACGATGACCGAACTGCTGGAAGAGCACCCCGAACTGAACGTTGTGTGCACAACATCGGACAGCATGGCGGTCGGCGCACAGCGCGCCGTTGCCAATGCCGAACGCAAGGATATCCATATCGTCTCGTTTGACGGTTTGCCGGAGGCCTTGGAACTGGTGCGCATCGGTGAGCTGGACGCAACCTTTGCACAGGATCCCTATGAGATGGGCAGAAAATGCATCGAATACGCGGTGAAGCTGTACAACGGCGAAACGGTCGAAGAATCCTATCACACGGATGTCAAGCGCATTACGTCGGGCAATGCAGCGGCACAAGCCGATCAAGTCAAACGCCAGCTCAACCACGAGGGTGGAAAATAACAACAAAAAAGACATTTCCCCAGCTTTTTCCGCTTGGGAAATGTCTTTTTTTCTGCATCAAAGCACGCCCTTTGCCCGCTATGCCCGACGCGTATTTGCCATTATTCGCCCATCACCTGAAATACAATCTCACGGTGGCGGTCACGCGTATCGCATTCCACCAGCGTCAGGTTTTGCCATGGACCAACTGTAATGCGCCCGTCGATAAACGGAACCGTGATAAACGGGCTGAGCAGCGACGCCTTGATATGGCTCGAGCCGTTGTCGTCGTGCCACGTATTGTGATGCTCATAATGGATGACCCGGCCGCGCTCGTCGGTATATGGCGAAAAGACATCCAATGCCGCCTTGAGGTCATGGTTGACCATGCCCGGTTCAAATTCCAGCGTCGTCAGCGCGGCGACGCCGCCGGTGGTAAAGCCGGTCACCGTACCGCTCTTGATGCCGTAGGTACGGCACGCCTCGGTCACTGCCTGCTGAAAGTCCCCCGTCACATCGATCATCCCCATATGCGCACGCGTATGATACTCCTTCATCGAACTGTAAACTGCCATTCAGATATTTCCTCCATTTCGTCTATTCTCACACCGGGAGCCTATCGCTCCCCACCCTCACGAGATATCTGTAAGCTTTCTTCCGTAAGTTCTATTGTACCACGCGTCGGTATATTTTTCAAATCCTCCTGCGGATCTACCCGAATACCCTTGAGCTGCTCCACCTGCGCGGTAAGCAACGCGATTTGTTCCTCCAGCCTGCGCTGCGGCGCATCCTCCCGCAGCCGACGGACTTCCTCCAGCAGCTCAGCGACATCCTTTTCCAGCTTGCGCTCTTCCCGTGCGCGCGCCCGGTTGATTTCCTCGATGAATCCGGCTGTAATGATACTGGCCGGCATGGCAACCACTGCGGTGCCGAAAAACGATGATAGAATACTGACAAATTGCCCGGCTTCCGTAACCGGATAAATATCGCCATAACCGACCGTCGTCAGCATCGCCATCGCCCAATAGATCGCCTGAAAGAAATTGTCAAACGTATCCGGCTCCACAGAAAACATAAATGCCGCCGAGGCAAACAAATACAGCAGCGCAAGCGCCATGACCATCATCAGCAGCTTGCTTTCCCGCTTGACGGCGCGGAAGATGTACAGAAAGCTTTTGGCATACCGCATGGTTTTGAAAAACCGTATGCAGCGGAACACGCGCATGATACGCAGGATCTGGATATACTGCGTCAGCGGCATCATCGGCGTCCACGGCAGGGACAAAAACATGGGTGCCACAGCCAGCAGATCAATGATCGCCATCGGCGTAAACGGATACAGCAAAAATGCACGCCATCGCGGGTACTTTTGCAGGATTGGGATGAAATCCGCCGTCGCCCAACGCAGAAGATAGTCTATGATGAACAGTATGGTGATGATCTCGTCAAGCAAAACGATTTCCGCCGTCCAAATTTTGTGCATCAACGGGATGGCGCTCAGAACGACCAACACCAGGATATAACAATCATATATCCTGCTCAGGACATTGTGCTGTTTATCTTTTTCTATGACTTCATATAGTTTCTTGCGCAATGTATCTTCTTTTTGTTTCATTGTTACAACATACCCACGTAAAGACGACCGCCGCCCCAAAAACAGGGCGGCGGCCGCAAGTCCATCATTTCATTGCATAAAGGCCAATTACTTCAGGCCTGCCGTGATGATTGCCATCTGATATACCTCGTCCGCATTGCAGCCGCGGGACAGGTCATTGATCGGCGCATTCAGGCCCTGGAGGATCGGGCCGTATGCTTCAAAGCCGCCCAGGCGCTGTGCGATCTTATAGCCGATGTTGCCGGCGTTGATATCCGGGAAAATAAAGGTGTTCGCCTGGCCTGCAACCGGAGAGTCCTTCGCCTTGGTCTTTGCGACAACCGGAGAGAACGCAGCGTCAAACTGCAGCTCGCCGTCCACTGCCAGCTCCGGCGCCATCTGCTTGGCAGCTTCGGTTGCCTCGCGCATCATGGTGACAGTCGGGCCCTTGCCGGAGCCCATGGTGGAGTAGGACAGCATAGCAACCTTCGGGTCGATGCCGAATGCAGCGGCAGTCTTTGCCGTCTCAATGGCAACCTCTGCCAGCTTCTCGGAAGCCTTGAGCGTTACCTCGCCGGTCTTCTTGTCAACGGTATCCTCATAGGAGATATTGATTGCACAATCGCCCATGGCATACAGCTCTTCCCCGCCATCCTTTGCCGGACGGCTCAGAATAAAGCAGGAGCTGACCAGATGCGCACCCGGCTTGGTCTTGACCAGCTGGAGTGCCGGACGAACGGTATCTGCTGTAGAATAGGTGGCGCCGCCCAGCAGTGCGTCCGCCTTGCCCATCTTGACCAGCATCGTGCCAAAATAGTTGCCCTTCGCCAGGTTTGCCTTGACGGTATCCATATCCATCTTGCCCTTGCGCAGGTCGTACATGGTCTGTGCCATCTCGTCCATCTCTGCATAGGTATCCGGATCGATGATGGTTGCGCCGGAAATATCAAACTTGCCAGCCGCAGCAGCACCCTTGACTTCGTCTTCACTGCCGATCAGGATGACGTCCATCAGGTCGTCCTTCAGCAGGCGTGCGGTAGCTTCCAAAATACGCGCATCCGGGCCTTCTGTGAAGACAATGGTCCGGCGGTTTGCCTTCAGCGTGGCAATCAAATTCTCAAACATTGGTGTGGTCCCTCCAATTCAAAATATACAATTTCTCTTCCACAGGCTCGCTCCCCATGGTTGTTATGTTCATTATACAACTATTTCCCCCCATGGTTCAAGGGATATTGGTAATTTTGTGAGATTCCGCACAAAAAAAGCGCCGCGGAGGAAAGCAATCCCCGGCCGGGCAAGACGGCGCCGGTCGGGGATCACAGCCATAAGAACAAACATTATGCGTGCCGATGCTGATGCACGGCGGCAGTTTGCTTCTGCTCTGGCTGCTTGTTGACGATATGGATCCGATGGATCGGGTGCAACGATATCCCTTTGCGCGTTGCCTGACGGATATACTGCGGTACCCACACATCGCAGACATAGAACACGACGGAAATCGATGTGCCGATGAGCCAGCCGATCGGATACGCATAGCAGACGCCCGCAAAGCCCCAAACCGGTACCAGCAGGTAGGCCAGCGCAACGCGCAGCGCGAGGTCTGCAAACGTCGTAACCATGAACGGGCCCATCGCGCCGCCGCCACGCAGCACACTGTCACAACAATTCTTGATGCCAACCAGCGGATAAAACGGCGCGACGATGAGCAGATATTCCAGGCCGATGCTGATCACAACGCCATTGACCGTGCTGCCCAAAAACAGCTGTAACACCTGGCTTCCTGCGACAAGGAACAGCACGATAATTCCGCCGACGACAATCTCCGACATCAGGATACAAGCCCGCACACCCTTGCGTACACGCGGGATATCCTGCGCGCCGATGTTCTGCGCCGCATAGCTGGACAGCGCGTTCGGCAGCGCGTTCATGACCATGAGTGCAAAGGTGGAAATTTTCAGCGCGGCGGAAAATCCTGCCACCGCATTGGAACCCAGCGGGTTAATCAGGCCCTGGACGCAGAACACGCCGATGGAGACAAACGACTGTTGGCAAATGGACGGCACCGCAATCCATGCCATGCGGCGCAGCAAATGGCCGTCAAACCGTGCCGGTTTGCGCTGCGATGGGATGCGCGCGAGCCGACGAACCAGCGTCACAATCGCCAGCAGGGACGAAATGCCCTGTGCAATCAGCGTCGCCCAGCTGACGCCGGCAATGCCCATATCCAGCCGGGTGACAAAAGCAACGTCCAAAATGACATTGAAGGTTGTGGAAAAGGCGAGGAAATACAGCGGGGTGCGGCTGTCCCCCAGCCCGTTGAAAATTGCCGTCGCCGTATTGTACAAAAACAGGAACAGCAAGCCTGCCATATAGATGCGCAGGTAAACCATCGTCGGTTCAAAAATATTCTTCGGCGTATGGATGAGCTGCATGAGCGCTGGGCATGCGATCTCACCGGCGACAGTCAGTGTGAGCGCGAGCACCACCAGCGTAATGACCGCTGTGTTGACAGCCGCGCGCATGCGTTCGTGATCGTGTGCGCCAAACAGCTGGGAAATGACGACCGAGCAGCCCACGCTCGCGCCGGTTGCCACCGCGATAAACAGCACGGTAATCGGATACGCCGCGCCGGTAGCCGCCAACGCCTCCACGCCGAGGAACCGCCCGGCGACAACACTGTCCGCCAGGTTATACATCTGCTGGAATACCATGCTCAGCAGTAACGGAACGACGAATTTCAGAAGAATTTTGAACGGGGACCCTTTGGTCATGTCAGTCATCATGATGCGTTACCTCAAATCGGATGGAAATATGATCCAAACATGCAGGTTTTTTGGGTTCTTCCTGCATTTTCTTGTTTCGTCTGAGATTTTAGCACACTGCGCAGTTTTTGCATAGAAGAAACATTCACAGCTTTTTTCCAAAATATGATGGGTAATTTATACAAAATTTTATGTTATCTTTTGGTTATCCTTCCGAAACAAATTGGTTTTTTCCGCTCTTTTCCCAGGCAAAGCAATATCCCTCTCTGCCGGATGGGCAAAGAGGGATATGCAGGATTACGAAACGATCCCATCTTCCTTTTGGACAACCACGGTCAGCCCCTTCGCCACCGCCCGGCGGCGCTGATCTGGCGCGGAAATCTCGTCCTGTGTCGGGACATCCGAAGCCAAATGGCTTTTGGATTTGAGCAGCGGTTTGATCAGCTTGAAGTTGATCAGCACCAGCCACAGTGTGGGGACTGTCATGAGCAAGCCGCCCAAATTGAGCAAGCCCTTGACCGCATTGACGCCGCCCGAGATCACAAGCAGATAGGCAACCGCGGAAATCGCGACACCCAGGCCGATTTTTAACGTCTTTGGCGGCTCGGAATCGATTTCCTGGCCGTGTACGCACAGCGTTGACAGTGCGGCGCAGTTGGGGTCGGCCAACGTGATAAAGGACAGGCACACGGTGACGAGGAACGCGAACTGCACAATTTTACCAAACGGCATGCTGCCGAGCACCTGGTACAGTGTGGTCTGCATCCCTTCCTCCTGGATCATGGCCCACACGTCCGCAGCGCCGCTGGTCTGCACGCTGATAATCTGTCCGGCAAAAATCGCAATGAACAGGCAGCAAAACAACGACGGAACCAGAACCTCTACCAGCAGGAATTCGCGCACGGTGCGCCCCTTGCCCATGCGTGCGAGGAACATGCCGATAACCGGCGCGTAGATAAAGAAGGAATTCCAAAAGGTAATCGGCCATTCGTTCGCCCATTGATCCTCCGGGACCATGGTGTTGTTCATCGTAATTTTGGTCCAGAAATTATCTAACAAATCCCCCGTGGCTTCTGTGCCGATCTTGCCGATAAACATCGTATCGCCCGCAACCAGCATATAAATCATCAGGGCAAAGAAGCAGATCATACAGGCTGTGGACACATAGGTCAGGCCCTTGTTGATGCCGGTAACACAGGAAAAAATGAAGAACGCCGCGACAAGCACCGTGATGGCCAGATACATCAGCGCATTCTGCGGGATGCCGAATACCGCGTTGATGCCGCCTGAAATCTGCATCAGCCCCGCCGCCATCGAATTGGACACGCCGCACGCCACCGCATAGCCGCAAATGATGTGCATAAACGTCGTCAGCTTCTTGGATTTCTCTCCTGCGGTCAGCTCCAGCATCGGCTCCATCGACAGCGGCTTCTGATAATTGAAGCACAGCAGGGCAAACGCCAACGCCGGCAGGGAATAAATAAAATACTGCACAAACGACCAGTCAAACATCGCCTGGCTCACTGCAAAGATCGCCGCTTCCCGGCTTCCCGCTGCAGCCTGGATCGCCGTCGGCGGCGTCATAAAGTGATACATCGGCTCGCCCATGGCCCAGAACATCAGGCCGCAGCCGATGCCGCTGCAAATCGACATAGAAAACCACTGCCAATAGCTGAAATCCGGTTTGGCATCCTTGCCGCCAATTTTCACATCGCCCCAGCGGAATATCACGATGACAATGCCTGCAATCACGCAGAACACTGCCAGCAGGTTGATCCACCATCCAAAATGATCGCCTACCCAATACAGCATGTTCGACATCGCCGCGCCAAATTGATCGGTAAACAAGCTGCCGAGCACAATTTCGGCCACAAGCGCTGCGACAATGACGAACAGCACCGGCTTGTAAATCCTGCCTTTGTTTGACATATACCTCATCTTCTTTCTTTTTTTATTGCCATGCACACCCGCTGCCCGCAGCAACAGACAAATTTCGGCTTCTAAAAAATATCAAGCAAGCCCTATGCCAAAACGGCAAAAAATACAATATATTTCGCGAAAAAAAGAAAGATTTGTGCAGTTTGTAAATATCTATCCATGTAATTTTATGAAACATCACCAAAGTCAAAAAACGCCGCATTTCTATGGATCACAACATCCAAAGAAATGCGGCAAAAAGGTTCCGAAATTCGGTCAACCGCCGACTGTTTTCCGATATCCGCTGCGATTGCCCCAGATTGGTCCGTCATCGGCTCACATGCAAAAAATGCTTCACAATCGCAAACATTTTTGCATCTATGTGCATAATTATTTTGCACCGGATGCAAAATAATTCAACGCATATCGGAATACATACTGTATAGTTCTTTATAAATTCCACCTTTTGCAATCAATTCCTGATGCGTGCCCTGTTCGGCAATGCCATCCGAGGTCAAAACAAGGATTTTATCCGCGCCGCGAATGGTGGTCAGGCGGTGCGCGATGGTAAACACAGTGCGCCCGCGCGCCAGCTGATCCAGAGACTGCTGTACAATGCGTTCGCTTTCGTTGTCCAGCGCGCTCGTGGCTTCGTCCAAAATGAGCACCGGAGGATCCTTCAGGAACACGCGCGCGATCGAAATGCGCTGCTTCTGTCCGCCGGACAGCTTGACGCCGCGTTCGCCGATCATCGTATCATAGCCCTGCGGCAGTGCGGAAATGAAATCGTGCGCGCCAGCCAGCTTCGCAGCCTCCACGATCTGCTCGCGGGTCGCGCCCGGCTTGCCGTATTCGATGTTGTGCAGCACCGTGCCGGAAAACAGATAGTTGTCCTGCTGCACCACCCCGATGTGCGAGCGCAGCGAATGCAGCTGGATATTCCGGACATCGATGCCGTCCAACCGGACAGAGCCGCTTGACACATCGTAAAATCGTGGTATTAAATTACTCAAAGTAGTCTTACCGCCGCCGGACGGGCCGACAATGGCGATATTCTCCCCGGCGTTAACGTGCAAATTGATGTTCGCCAGCACCTGGCCCGCATCGTCCTCATACGAAAAGGACACATGGTCAAAATCAATGTCGCCGCGGACATCGCGGCATTCCACCGCGCCCGGCGTGTCTGTGATGTCCGGCTTTTCATCCATAATTTCCAAAAAGCGGTCGATGCCGGTCATGCCGCGCTGGAACTGCTCCATAAACTCCACAATGCGGCGGATTGACGTGAGCAGCGTCTGGACAAACAGCAGATACGCGACAAAATCGCCGGGCACAATCGCCCCACGCAGCAGAAACAGGCTGCCAAATACAAGCACCAGCAAATTCATCAGGCCGTCAAACGCGCGGGTTGTGGCGTTAAACCCGCCCATCCAGAAATAATTGCGCTTTTTGATGTCCAGCCATCGGCGGTTGCCCGCGTCAAATTTCTGCTGCTCGGTCTCCTCCTGGGCAAACGATTTGACCACACGGATGCCCAGCAGCGTATCCTCCACCTGCGCATTGATCTCGCCCACCTGCCAGCGTGATTCCTTAAAGGTTTCGCGCATCCGGCGGTTGAACCGATAGCAGCATACCAGCATCACCGGCAGGACGAGGAAGGTGATCAGCGTCAGCGGGATATTGACATGGAGCAAAATGGCAAACGCCACAACAATTTTAATCCCGGCGATGAAGAATTCTTCCGGGCAATGGTGGGCAAACTCTGTAACGTCAAACAAATCCGAGGTGATGCGCGCCATGAGCTGCCCCACCTTGGCATCGGCATAATACCGGAACGACAGCTTTTGCAAATGCGCAAACAGCTCCCGGCGCATATCGGTTTCCATCTTCGCGCCCATGACATGGCCGATATTCGCCATGAAGTACGCTCCCGCTGTATCAACCACGCGCAGGGCAAAATACAGTGCACCCAGCTTGGCTATCAGCTGTACGGTCAGCTCGGATAGCTGGTACTGCGCCAGATTGGTGACATACCGGACGATGACCGGCAGCGCCAGCTCACAGCTGGTCGTCAGCGCGGCACAAAACAGATCCAAAAACAATACCGGCAAATAGGGCCGGAAATAGGGCACAAACCGGCGGAACAGCTCCGCCGTGGAGCGCGTGCGTCCATGCTCTTCAGACAAAAATCATTTCCCCTTTCGACAAAATCATTTCCAACCTGTCCAGCATACCGCAAATGCAGGCCATTTTGCAAGAGTATCTTGAAAAATATTGGATATATGATATAATTGTACCGTTCAAAAATCCAAAAAACGTAGCCCATGGGCTGCAACAAACAAAAGAGAATCAAAGGAGATGACAAATATGGGCTGCAATCATGACTGCGAAAGCTGCGGTGGAAGCTGCGGCGAACCGGAGTCCATGCTGAAAGAACCGCATGCGCTGTCCAACGTAAAAAAAGTAATCGGTGTGGTCAGCGGTAAAGGCGGCGTAGGCAAAAGCATGTGCACCTCCCTACTGGCGGTTGCCATGCAGCGCAAAGGTGCGCACTGCGGCATTCTGGATGCCGATATCACCGGCCCTTCCATTCCAAAGGGCTTTGGCCTGACCGGTACGCTCGGCGCTACAGAAGAAGGCGTCTTCCCGATGGCAACCAAAACCGGTATCGATGTCTGTTCCATCAATCTGCTGCTGGAAAACGATACGGAACCGGTCGTATGGCGCGGCCCGATCATTGCCGGCGCGGTACAGCAGTTCTGGACCGATATCATCTGGAAGGATATCGACTTTATGTTTGTCGATATGCCGCCAGGAACCGGCGACGTCCCGCTGACGGTATTCCAGTCGCTCCCGGTTGACGGCATCGTTGTCATGACGTCCCCACAGGAGCTGGTTTCCCAGGTTGTCACCAAGGCAGTCAAGATGGCGGAAATGATGAACATCCCGATCCTTGGCATCATTGAGAACTACAGCTATGTGCAATGTCCGGACTGCGGCAAGAAAATCCCGGTATTTGGCGAAAGCCATGTGGATGAAATTGCGCAGGCGCACCATCTGGACGTGCTCGCCAAGCTGCCGATCGACCCGGCGCTCGCCGCAGCCTGCGACGCAGGCGCGCTGGAAGATGTCGAACTGCCCGACCTGTCGCGCGTATGCGATAAGCTCGCCGCACTGTAACAGCTCGATATGCAAAAGACACGCTGAAATCTCGGCGTGTCTTTTTTACGCGGATTTTGCCCAGGCTTCCCCCGTGGGGGAAGGCTTATCTTTCGCCACATCATATGAAGGCTTGCGTGTTCGTCCAAACGTAGGAAAGCCTACGCCAACAAAAACACGCCGTAGCACGCCAGAATCAGCAGCGGACAGGCGATTTTCGTCACGTGATTGCGGTATTTCATCATGATCCACAGGAGCGGGAGCGCAACCGCGCCGCACAGCAGCAGCACGACGGTTTGCGGATCGGAAAAATCATACACACTGCCGCGGTACAGGATATCCACGACAGCCATGATGACCAGATTAAATATATTGCTCCCAACAATGTTGCCGAACGCGACATCGACATTCCCCATGCGCAGCAGCGTCACGGTGGAGGCCGCCTCCGGCAGGCTGGTCGCAATCCCCAAAAACAACGCTCCGGCCAGGCTCTGCCCCAGATGCAGGCGTGCCGAAATATCGTCGGTGATATAGGTGATGAGCACACTGAGCACGACAATACCGACGCTGAACGCGACAAACCGCATGACAATTTGTCGTACCGACAGCGGGCTGGCGTCCGCCTCTCCCTCTGTGCCGCTGTCGTCTGCGGACAGAAAGCGGATGCTGAGGATATACAGCACGACGATGCACACCGAGGTCAGGCTGACCGACAGGATGGTAATCCGCACAATCCCCAGCCAGTTCAGGATCAGCATCAGATAACAGACAAACACAAAAGCGGTCACCACGCGGTGACTGGCCGACAACGCCGCTTTCCCAAAGGTGCGCGTAAACAGCAGCAAGAAAAACGACAGCATCGCCATATTAAACAGGTCGCTTCCCAGGATATTGCCCAAGCACAGATCCGGCTGGTGCAGCAGCACCGTCGCGGAAATGCTGGTGAACAGCTCCGGCAGGCTGGTGACGGCGGACAGCATGATCCCGCCGATAAACGCGCCGGACAGGCTGGTTTTTTTGTCCAGCAGGTCGATATAGTTCGACGCCTTGACGGAAAACCATACCACACCGGCGGCGATGAGCAAATAAGCCAAATAAATCATGTCTGTTTTTTCTCCTTTGTTTTTTCGCTGTGACATCAAAAAAGGCCCATGGACAGCCGGAGACAAAGCGAACCGCTTTGCCGCAGCATTGCCCATGCGCCTCATGTTTCGATCAAAACGGCACGCAGCCAGGCGCAACGGCGGGGAATGGCCGTTTGTGCCATGTTTCTTGTGCCACTGTATCACAAATTGGCGTATTTTGTCAATACCAGGACGATAACACGTAAGATAAAACCGGTGATGCCATCAGCACATAGACCGCAAACGCCAAAGCACAGCTCCCCAAGGCCGCCACGGTTATTGTGTCCGAAGTATCCGCGCAGCATACCGTGCAGCGGCGGAAAAACAGCAAAAAGATCCCATATCCCAGCAGCACGCCGATGGTATTCATCAGCAGGTCATTGATGTCGGTTGCACGGAAATTGAACAGCTGGGAAAGCTCGATCAATCCGGAGAACAACAGGCCGGTCAAACCTGTTTGCACCAATCCGTGGTTATTCCACAGCAGCGGCAAAAAAGCGCCCAACGGGATAAACATTGCGATATTGAGCAGCATTTCCTCTGTCAGCTGGCCAGATAGCTGCATGCAAATTTCCTGTTTCGAGATCAGGCTCGTCCCAAACCGCAGGACATCCTCTATCCCAGCCGCACCGGCGACCGAGAGCATACAGCACAGCAGGGCCATCAGCAGCTGCCAGCCGATGACAAAGCCCCAGCCGTATGCAATCCGCTGCCTGCGATACAGCCGGCAAAGCAGCCACTCCACCAGCAAAAATACCGGGCATACCACCAAATAATCCAGCAATGCCTGCCCGACGAAAGAAAAAACAGATATCATAAAACAGCACATCCTTTCTCTGTTTCTATGATATCTGTTACTTTTAAATTCCAGGTGACAAAATTCTTTCGGTTTTCTTACGATGGTACAGGGTTGTTCCCTTACAAAAACAGCTCGAGGACGAAGACGATGACGCAGGCGACAACGGCGACCTGTAGCAGGCTTCCGCCGAACCATGCCAGCGCGATACCGGCGATCAACGCCGCCAGGCCTGCCCACATGCTGTTCGTCGCATCCAAAATCGCCGGGAAGGTCATGACCGCCAGGGTGACATACGGTACATAGTACAAAAACGAACGGATCGTTTGGTTTTTGATTTCTTTGCGGATCAATGTCAGCGGCAGGACGCGGATCAAATAGGTAACGCCCGCCATCACCAGGATATAAAGCCATATGTTATGCTGCATGCTGCTCCTCCTTTACCGGGAACAACACGGCGGCAATTCCGGCAATCACAACTGTCAGGATAATCGTGCGCATACCCGAGGAAATGCCAGACACCAGCGGGAGCTTTGCCATGGCGAAGCTCGCCAGCATAGAAACCGCCACCAAGCCGGCAATGACGCGGTTTTTGCGCGCCGGTGGGATGATGATCGCCAAAAACATACCGTATAGGCCCACGCCCAGCGCATTGGTCACATGCACCGGGAGGATATTGCCGACCGCAATGCCGACAAATGTGCCGATCGTCCAGCCCGGGATAGAAATGGCCATCATGCCGTAATAATACCATGGGTTCAAGCTGTCTGGCACGCTGGACGCCACGCCAAACATTTCATCCGTAATGCCCCAGCCGATGAGCAGGCGGTGGAAAAACGGGAGATCCGGATCCAGCTTCTGGCTGAGCGAACAGGACATCAGCATATACCGCGCGTTGATGACCAGCATCATCACTGCCATTTCCACATAGGACGCGCCCGCGGCAATCACCTGGAAGCCCGCAAACTCACCGGCGGATGCAACCGTTGTCACGCTTGCTACGGCACCCTGCCATTCATCCAACCCGGCATCCCGCGCAGCAATCCCCAGCGTAAAGGCGACCGCCAGATAACCCAGCGCAATCGGCGTGCCATTTGTGATCCCTTTCCGGAACCACGCGGCGTTTTCCTGTTTCATATACATATCCTCCCGACAAACGACATTTCGCCGTTTATTGTACTCCAAACGACAGCTTCCGTCAAACCCTATTTTTCCGTCAAAAAGCCGTCCGCCGGTTTTGGATACCAGCAGACGGCTGTCGATTTCGGTTGTTGTTATCAGTGGCCCAGCGTATACGCAATCAGGCCCTGCATCATAACCGCAGCCTCTGCGCGGCTAAGTGAGTTGTGCGAATTGAGCTGGCCGAAATCATCGCCATGCATGATCCCGGCGCCGACGGCCCACTGCATGGCCTCCTGCGCCCATGTGGATACGTCTGCGCCATCTGAGAATTGGCTCAGGTCAGCGGTTGCAGACACATCATAGCCCAGGCGGCTAGCAAATGCATACAGCACCTGCGCAAACTGTTGGCGGGAAATGTTTTCCTTCGGTTCAAACATATTGTCTCCTACGCCCTTGACAACCTCGTTGCCGCCGGCCCAGCTAACCGGCTTTTCATACCAGGAACCCGCCGGAACATCGGCAAAGGTTGCCGTTTCCCCGGAATCCAGCCCATACTGTTCCCAGTAATTTGTGGACAGCGCATACATCAGCTGTACCGCCTCGGCACGGGTGATCGACGCGTTGGGCGCAAACTCAATCGTGCTTCTGCCCTGCATCAGGCCATGCTCGTTGACATATTTGACATATTCGGTATACCAAGCGTCTGCCGAAACATCTTCAAAGCCATTCTGCCATTCCAGCCAGTTCGGATCTGTTGTGATAACGGCATACCGATAGTTTTTCGCATTGCTGTCAAAGTCGGTTACCTGCGCTGCATCCAGGCTGGAAACCCCTGCATGGACATACAGGCCGTTGGTGGCCACCGCGCCGTCAGCGGTATACAACGCAGCTGCCTGTGCATTGCGGCGCACCTGCGCCTCTACTGTGCCGCCAGTAATCGTCAAATTTCCCGCGCCGCTAATTGCGCCGGCATCGCCCTTTGCGCTGATAAAGCCGGCGGAATCCAGCCCTGCGCACGAAATGGCCTGTCCATTTGCGCCAGCTTCCGAGTCAGCATATACTGCCGCGTACTCGCCAACCGTCATCCAGCCAGAGCTGATGCAGCAGGTCTTTGACTCAGCTGCCAGCATGCCGCTTCCGGTAATGCGCAGTTCACCCGGCGTTCCAACGCCAGTGTGCGCACTGTACACGCTGACGGAAGCGTCCTGGATCTCCAGCGCAGTATTCTCTGCACGGTTCACCATGCCGTCCGCATCGCTGTACACTTCGAGCATACCGTTTTCGCTCTTCTCGCCGCCGCGCAGCACAACATCGCCGGCCGTTCCCTGGTCTCCATTGGCGTTGCATACAACAGCGGCCGCATCGCCGGTCGCATGGATATAATTTTCACCGTTGATCTCCACGGTAATGCCGTTCGGGACCGAAAGTGCGGTTCCCTCCGTTGTGATATCCGCGCCACTCAGGTACAACACGCCGTCTGCAAAATAGATATCGTTGTCCTGCGAACCGCTTGCGGTTGTCGAGCCATCATTGTTCCAGCCCATACCATTGGTCAAAACCGTTCCCATAACCGTAACCTGGTCGCTGTTTGCGGCGGAAGCCATTGGAAGCATGGTTGCCAGCATACAACATACGATAACCGCGCTGCAAAGCTTTTTCTTCATGAAACATCATCCCTTCCCATGATTTTGTAACCAAAATGAAATCTTTTCTTATTATGCCATAGATCAAGAATTTTTGCAACCGTTTTTATTCCACACACACAAGAATGCAACCGCACATTTGCCGGTTTTCCTGCAATGTTTCAGCTAAAATAACTGTTTTTTAGCGTTTTGCCGCAAATCCGCGCCCAAACGCTTTGTGATAAAAAATCCCCCGCCGCAGTCGCGCGGCAGGGGCAGTCCAGGGCATTGCCTTCTTTTGTTATGTTCCGTGCGGCGGGTGCAGTCAGCCCATGCAGTCCTCCAGCCATGTGCGCTCCGCCTCATTGGGTTGATACACGGTTTGTTTGTCCCGGCCGAGCAAAACCATGCTGCGCGCCAGCTTACCGATCCACATGCCGTCGTTCAATCTGCTGGCAAACAGCTGTCCCTGCTCGATCTTCACCGTGCGCTGGCCGTTTTTATCCTCCAGCACAACGCTGCCATAGACCGCGCCGTCTTCCGGTACGTCTTCGCATCCGAACTCCGGTTCCTCGACATGCAGCAGCTTCGCCATCGGCCGGAAGACCGACCCATTGATGTCAAACGGTTCCCATTTGCCTGCCATATCCATGCTCCTTTCCCAATCGCGTCGCTTTCCCTTGACAAATCGCCCGGAAAATAGTATCCTATACATAGAAAAGGGCGTACCGGTAAGCGGTTTGCCCCTTTGTCCGACTAGATTATAGAAATAACCTGCCTTATTGGAGAGTGAGGCAGGTTACTTCTTTTTTATTTGGATAACCAAACTAACAATACCGATGATTACCAACGTATATGCAAATAAGGCTTCGTATGTAACCATAGGACGTTCCCTCCTTTGTCATAAACTCCAGAGGGCGTCAAAAAAGAAGTTTGCCCTCCGTCTCAAGATTGAAAAGAGGGATTCCCGCCGCTTACCGTTGTACGCCGTATCCTTATCTTACCAGAAGAAGCAAAATCCGTCAAGGAACCGCGCCTCTGCGCCATTCCCGACGGATTTTTCTGTTATTTCAACACAGTATCGATGGTTTCCTGCAACTCGTCCAATATAACAAAGAAGCAGCGCAGCATTTCCCAGCACACATGCGCCGCGGACTCCGGCGTCACGATGGCATCCAACGCTGCTGCAACATCGTCGTCGCTGTCCAGGAAAAATCGCACCCACGCATAATTGGCGTTCAAGTCATTGAGCTTCTCCAGCATCAACTGCCGCCGTTCCTTCGGCACCTTGCCCAGCTTATAGCAGCGGATACCATATTCTTGGCTGTCGGGGCTAAATATCATTGCAATACTATACATGACATTGCTTTTACCTGCCAGCTCGACCGCTACAAAGTGGCTGCCATTTGGCTGCACATCTTCTATATGCCGAATGTTGTTCTGTTTCAGTTGTTCAATAAATGCTTCTGCTGATGTTTTGCTCATTTCGTTTTGCCCTCCTATTTTCCTACCCATCGCAATCCCTTGGGATAGTGATTTTTCATCATACCGTTCGCCGTCTTGCCCCAGCCCAATGCAAAGCCGTCCGCTGCGACAACAGCCCAGCCCTTCTCCCCGTCATAGGGGAAGGTTTCGCCGCGCAGATACCGCACGCTGTCTGCCGCCGGCAGCGTGCAGACCCGGTCAAACGCATCGATTGGCAACGCATGGGCCAACGCGTGGGCTGGCTCCAGCCGGTTCTTTTTGTATGTGCCTGCCTCCACGCCACAGGCCTTGACCCGCAGGCCAGATAGATCCAGCGCGCAGGCATCGGGAAGCAGGAACACGGTATCGCGCCGCAGCACAAGCGATGTATCCTGTGGAAGCTGCTTGACATGCTCGGCAAGCAGCTGCTTCGCTGTTTCCAGCGTTTCCCGCTCTTTTGCAGATGCTTTTTGGGGCCGCCTGGCTACGTCGCCCGCCGCATCGTCAATACGGCGCAGGACAGCCACAAAATGCCCCTCCCCATCCAGCTGATGCGGCCACAAGCGAAACGCGTGCGCCACCGACGGCTCACCATGCTCCACCCAATCCGGCCGCGCGGGCGCAAACGCCTGTTGTTCAACATGCACCATTTCAAATTCCGGATGCCGTTTCAAAAACCACGACACACTGCCCTCGTCCTCCTCCGGCGCAAACGTGCAGGTAGAATACACCAGTTTGCCGCCGCCGCGCAGCATAGCCGCCGCATAGTCGAGAATACATGCCTGCCGCTCTGCGCAGAACACAGGAAGCTCCGGCGTCCATTCGTCCTGCGCAGGATTGCCGTCCTTGCGGAACATGCCTTCGCCGGAGCACGGCGCATCCACAACCACTTTGTCAAAAAAGCCGGGGAATTTGCGTGCAAGCCGTTCCGGTGTCTCATTGCACACAATGCAGTTGGAAATACCCATGCGTTCGATGCTCTGCGCGAGAATGGCGGCGCGTCCCGCATGGATTTCATTGGCAACCAAAACGCCTTTTCCCTGCATGCGTCCGGCCAGATGGGTGGTCTTGCCGCCCGGCGCAGCACACAAATCGAGGATCTTCTCTCCCGGCTGCGCATCCGCCAGTGCGCCGACCGACATGGCAGACGGTTCCTGAATATAATACACCCCGGCGTCGTAATATGGATGGCGGCCTGGCCGTTCGGTTTCCGGATAAAAAAAGCCTTCCCGTGCCCATGGCACCGGCGTCAATGAAAATGGGGCCGACGCCCGAAACGCTTCCGGTGTAGTTTTGAGCAAATTAACGCGCAGCCCTCTTGCCTGCGGACGCAAAAGCGCCTCCCGGAACGCAGGATATTCCGCCCCGAGCAGACGCTGCATACGCGCTTCAAATGCCTGTGGCAACGCCATGGCAATCCTCCTTTACTGTTTCCTCTGATCGTATATGGCCAGGATGCTGGTCGCCACTGCACTCAACAGCAGCACCATCAGCAATGCCTTAGGCAAATCTGCCGTCAGGAAATGCATCATCGGATTGAAATAATCCAAAATCCACAGCACGGCAAACACAATGCACAGCACAATCGTAACATGGGGCAACAAGCCCCGGATATACTTCACAACAGCGTTCCCCCTCACGTATCCGCGCCGATATAAATACTATCGCTAATGGTGCGTCCCGCGCCGATCGGCTGGCTGATCGGCTTGCCGTCGTACACCATGACGGCAGATTTGCCGCCGTCCAGGTTATATGCCGTCATACAGCCCTCCTCCTGCATCAGCGCGGCGAGCTGGGACATCGTAACGCCGGCGGAATATCCTTCCTGCCTGCCATCGACGACGACAAATTTGTAATGCCCCGGCGCAACATAGCCAATTGCGGCGCGCGGGTTGATTTTGTTCAAATATTCCGTCGAATGGAATGCCTCCAAAATATTTCCTTCGCCGTCGAGCAGGGCAGGGCCAAACGTCCATGCCTGCCATGCGCCCTGTCGGATGACCTCGTCGGCATCAAATTCCGACGCCGCATAGGTCTTCATCACCCCATCCTGAAACAGCACGCACACATCCGACGTTGCGGGGTCGCTGTCATACAGCACGCCATTGCGGATGACGCAGGCGCTGTCACTTTCTCCATAGGAATCGCCGGAAATCGCCAGGATTGCGCCATTTTCCCGTGCCATCGAGCTGACAAAATCACGGATATTCCGTCCATACATATTGTGAGCAAACGCCGTTTTCACCGCTTTGGTTGTAGAAACATAGACGTCCGCCACAAAATAGACAACCGGCTCGCTGTCGATGGTGCAGGAAACCTGTTCGATTGTCAATTCCGTCTGCTCCCCGGTATATTCCTGCAAGGTTTCGCGCGCTTTTTCCGCTGCGAGGAAGCTTGTGATTTCCTCCTGTTCCGCCGCCAACGACAGGGTATCCGCATGGCTCCAGTCGTTGGTGCTGGCCGGTTCCACGCCAAGATCGACGCCACTGCCATCTGCCGACGACGGCAGGGAAAACTGCGCGGTTTCGTCCTCGTCTTCCACTTGCTCCACCGTGCTGCCTTGCGGCACAACATACATCACCAACAGCACCAAGCCGACGCACACGGCCGCAGCCGCCAAATCGATGATAACCAGCGCCCATACCGGCAACCGGCGTCTGTTCATTCGCCCTCTCCTCCTGTATCGTACATCGAAAAGTATTCCGCATACGCCGCATCTGCTTCTGCGCGCACCCTGCGCACAAAGCAATCATACCGGCGCAGGAACGCGCGGCCTTCCGGCGTCAGAGCTGCCTTTCCGCCGCCGCTGCCGCCCGCCTCGCGCTGCAGCAGTGCGAAACCCAAATCTTCCTCGGAATGTTTGAGTATTTTCCACGCCTTGGAATACGCCATACCCATATCCCGACATGCGGCCCGGATCGAGCCGCGCGCTTCCACGCCGTGCAGCAGTTCTGCCACACCCGGCCCAAAGGATTTCCGGCCACGGAACAACCGCAGCCGAAGATCATACTGCAATGGTTCCGCCATCGCTCATACCCCTTTGCTCTTCATACTGTCTGTATATTATAGCACAAATCTGCGGCGCTTTGTAAACATTTGGAGAATATCAGGCACACAAGGATGCCATGTCTCATTTGTTTGAAAACCGCCTGCCGCACGTGCGCGCCACGAGGGAGAAAAGCCCATTCCCATTTCATCCACACAGCAAAAAGCCTTCCTCCGTTGTGGAGGAAGGCCCTGTTGTCCTATGATTGGGATCAAGTCAGTGAATCATACAGCTCTTCATACTTCTTTGCAGAAGCATTCCAAGAGAAGTCGGTATTCATACCGCGTTGCACCATATCCTTCCATGCCTCCGGCTCGTCATAGAAGACCTGCTCGGCATAAAAGATGGTGTTGAGCATATCATCTGCATTGTAGTTCGTGAAGGAGAATCCGGTACCGGTCTGCTCATACCGGTTATATGGCTGGACAGTATCCCGCAGGCCGCCGGTCTCGCGGACAATCGGGACTGTGCCATACCGCAGGGAAATCAGCTGCGTCAGGCCGCATGGCTCAAACCGCGACGGCATCAGCATCGCGTCCGCCGCTGCATATACGCGGTGCGCCCGTGCCTCATTGAACAAGATATTGGCAGAAACCTGTCCCTTCCGGGTCCATTCATACCGCCGGAAGATATTTTCATACCGCGGATCACCAGTGCCAACAATCACCAGCTGGATCCGGGAATTGAGCAGGCGTTCCAGTACCCATTCTACCAGATCGAGACCCTTCTGATCGGTCAGGCGGGTAATCATGGCGATCATCATAATATCTGGATCCTCCGGCATACCCAGCTCGCGCTGCAGCGCCAGCTTACATGCCCGCTTGCCTTCCTCTACCGTCTCCACATTGTAATTGGCTGCCAGCAGCGGATCAGTCTCCGGGTTATATGCATCGTAATCAATGCCGTTGAGGATACCGGACAGTGTATCCGCCTTGGCATTGAGCAGCCCATCCAAGCCTTCGCCATAATATGGCATACGGATTTCATTCGCATAGCTCTCGCTGACGGTTGTAATCCGGTCTGCATAAACCAAGCCGCCCTTGAGCATATTCGCGTCTTTATGGAATTCCATACGCCCGAAAACAAAGACATGTCCCGGCAGGCCGGTAAATCGGCGCATGGTCTGGATATCCCAAATGCCCTGGAATTTCAAGTTGTGAATCGTGACAACCGTGCGAATGCCGCGGAAAAACGGGTTATCCTGGAACATTTCATGCAAAAATACCGGGATCAACGCCGTCTGCCAATCATGGCAATGAATGATATCCGGACGGAAGTCGATCATCGGAAGCATGGACAAAACTGCTTTGGAGAAAAAGCTAAACTTCTGGATATCCCATAAAATATCGCTGTATAGCTTTTCGCCATAGAAGAAATGCTCGTTATCGATGTAATAATACCGGATCCCTTCAAATTCGCAGGTCATGATTCCTACGTAGAAATTGCCCAGTTCCCCCAGATCCATATAAAAGCTACCAAAATACTAAAAACGGCTGCGATATTTCTGCGGGATGCACGTATAATCCGGCAGAACGACGCGCACATCATATTTGTCTTTGTCCAGCGTCTTGGGAAGCGCACCAACCACATCGGCAAGACCGCCGGTCTTGACAAATGGTACGCATTCTGATGCCGCAAACAATATGTTTTTCATCTCTGATGCCCTCCATCCTGATTTACGACAATAGCATTTCCTGTGTCCCCCGCCGTCCCATCAGCTGCGGATTCCAGTTGTTTGTCATCATTTTTGCTATGTCATATGTTTATCATTATTATATTCCACATCAAATCTGTTGTCAACGCATTCGCGCCAACCATCCGGCAGGAATCTTCCACATTTCCATCTATTTTGTGCAAAAATACACAGCATTTCTCCAAAATTTCACACGTTTTTGCACATTTTCAGCCTGTTGCCATCAAGTGGCAGTTTCTTCATAAGAAAAGCTGACTCCGGAGCCGGTCTCTTCCGGCTCGCCGCCCTGCAATGCCATCACGCAGGCCCCAACCGCAATGGCAAACAACGCAAATACAATCAGGACAACAATGATAAGCCCCCGTTTGCTAATCAATTGCTCCGGATCGTCCTCCGGCTCTTCTTGGCGATAGACCACGCTGCGGTGAACCGGATTGCTGCGAAATGCAATGTCCTCCGCCATATCATCCTGTCCATCCTGTTCCGTCCCTGCTGTAATAAAATCCTGCGGAATAGGGATATTCGGGATATTGGAAATCTCGATTTCTTCGACGGCCTCGTCCTGCGGTGCGGCAGGCGCAGCAGACGCTTCGTCGTCCGTATCGTCAGGACATGCCGCATCCTCCGGCTCCGGCGGCATATCCGGGCTGTCCGCATGCGCTTCTACTTTTGCATGCATCTCTTCTGGTATGGCATCGGCCTCTTTTTCTGTTTCTTCCGTTTCCAAAGCCTCAGGTGCAGCCGACTCTTCCTGCTGCGGCACTTCATCTTCCGCATCGGCAGCCTCTGATGCATAAGCTTCCTTCCATTCTGCCGTGGATATCATGCGGGTATACGCTTCATCCTCTATATCCTGCGGTTCCTGTTCCTGCGGCACGGCAACAGAAAAATCTTCGGCCGGCTGCGTCGGCGCAGACGGAATAAAGTCCGCTGGGATTGTGATATCAAACGCATCCTCTTGTCCCACATTCATCCGGCTGGAAAAGAAATCCATTGGAATGGACGCCGTATCCTGCTCCTCTACCGGCTGCGCCTTTTTTCCTTCTGCCGTTGGTGAACCGCAAAACATACAGTATTTTACACCATCCTGCAATTGTTTTCCGCATCGGATGCAATACATGCTGTTTTCCTCCCTGTCTGAAATATCGGGGTCTTTTTTTCATTATAAGCTATGTTGGAAAATATGACAAGTTTTTTCCTGTTATCCCATTCCAATATATGCAAATTCCTTACATCAAAGAACCCCGAACAGCATATCGCCATTCGGGGTTCCAATATCAAAACATGAAAAAGGAGGTCAAAAAGTATTGTATCACCTTCACACATACCCACAAACGGATCTTGTGCGAAAGAAACCCGGTATCGATCCCAATCAAAACACAATGTTTCAAAAGAATCCATGAGAACCAGTAACGAGAGTTAGTATACCGCGCAATTGTGACTCCCGTATAACAGAATTATGTCCTATTTGTGAATCTTACATACGCGTTAGCAGGCCAATATGCCAACGACAATCCCGACAAACACGCCAACCGCCATGACAACCGCGCTGATGGCATACCAATGCTGCGGTTCCTTTTGGCGGTATAGCTTGACAAACATCCCACGGATCAACGCCGCTATGCCAAATACCAAAATCGCTGCAAACAGCAGGCATCCTGCGGAAAAGACCAGCGATGTGGAAACAAACGCCTTGTTGAGCAAGATGATGCAGCACGCTGCCAGACAAATCAGGATAAACGTGACAATCGGCAAACCGCCTGTCTGCGCAGACACATCCGGCAGCTGCTCCAACGGATCCTGTTCCAGTTGATCGGTTGTCTCCTGCTCTGGTTCTTCTGCTATACGTTCCACACGGTAATTCTTTTGTTTTTGCCCATTTTCCGGCATGGTGTCACCTCCAGATGAATGGCACTATCATATCATATCCCGGAAGGCTCTGTAAAGCGTTTTGGCCATTTGTTCACGAAACAACCATTGGCCAGTACTTCCCAAAACCTTTCTGTTTAAAACTGGAACGTATCGCGCAATCCCAGCCATTTCTGGTCTTTCTCGCTCAGGTTCAGCGCTGTGCCGTCCGCCAGGCAATAACCTACCGCAGACGCATTGCCTGGATAATCGCCGACAAGCTTTGGCCATGTAATGCCAATTTCCGGATCGTTCCAGGCAAGGCCACCTTCATCACCGGGATGATAGAAATCTGTCACTTTATAACAGAATTTTGCAACGTCGGACAGCACCAGGAAGCCATGCGCAAAGCCTTCGGAAATATAAAACTGTTTGTGGTTCTCCTCTGTCAGCTCCACGCCAAACCACTGGCCATAGGTCTTGCTCCCGGCGCGCAGGTCAACGGCAACGTCAAATACAGCGCCTTGAATCACGCGCACAAGTTTTCCCTGTGGATATTGCTTTTGGAAATGCAGCCCGCGCAGCACGCCCTTTGTGCTCATGCTTTCATTGTCCTGCACAAACACCATATCCAACCCAGCTTCATGCATATCGTTCTGATTGTATGTCTCTACAAAATATCCGCGGCTGTCACCATGCACCGTCGGTTCTATCACATATAAGCCCTCAATCGGGGCTTTTGTTACCGTAATTTGTCCCATATCTTCGCCCTCGCTGTGTTATAAATTTGCTTCTTTTAAATATCTGCTGAGCGCATCCTGCCAGGTTGGAAGCGGCGTAAATCCGGCTTCTACCAGCTTGCTTTTATCCAGCCTGCTGTTGGACGGGCGGGCCGCTTTGCTCAGGCCGTATTCCTCCGTCGTAACCGGGATGATATTGGTCGACAGTCCCGCCTGTTTATAAATTTCACAAGTGAAATCATACCAGCTGATATATCCGCCTTCATTGGTCGCATGATAATAACCATATCGTTCGGTTTCATTCATGTCAACCAACAAGCGCGCCAGATCCAGCGTATAGGTCGGCGTTCCAATCTGGTCGTTTACCACACGGACTGTGTCATGCGTCCTGCCGACCTGCACCATAGTCTTGATAAAATTCTTGCCGTTCAGGCCGAATACCCATGCAATGCGGACGATAAAATATTTGTCCAGCGTATTGGCTACCGCCAGCTCGCCCTCCAGCTTGGTCTGTCCGTATACATTGAGCGGCTGGTATGCCTTGCAATCCGGCTGCCACGGCTCTGTACCCTGGCCGTTAAACACATAATCCGTACTCAGATAGGTCATTTTGCAATCCAGCTTTTTGCATACGTCCGCAATGTGCTGCGTCCCGCCTGCATTGATGGCACGCACGGTTTCGATCTTGTCTTCGTCTTCCGCAAGGTCTACGGCCGTCCATGCTGCGCAATGGATCACAGCATCCGGCTTGATTTCGGTAATGACCTTTTCCACAGCCTGTGCATCGGTGATATCCAACTGGACATACGGCATCGTTGTGACCGCCGAACCATCTGCCACGCCGCTATAGGTTTCTGCAATGTCTGAGCCAACGCCTTCATAGCCGCGCTTTGCCAACTCGTTCATGACGTCATGCCCCAGCTGCCCGCCGACACCGGTTACAAAAAATTTCATCCGTGAAACCTCCTCGCGGTTTCCATACATCTTTTCGTAATAATCTTGGTATTCGCCCGAAAGGATCGTTTCCCACCATGTGCGGTTGTCCAGATACCATTGGATGGTCTTTTTGATGCCGTCCCGGAACATGGTTTCCGGCAGCCAGCCCAGTTCCCGATGGATTTTGGTCGGGTCGATGGCATACCGCATATCATGGCCCTTGCGGTCGGTAACATGGGTAATCAAGCTCTCCGGCTTGCCCAGCTCCTTACAGATCAGCTTGACAATGTCAATGTTCTTCATTTCATTGTGTCCGCCGATGTTGTACACTTCGCCGACCTTGCCGTTATGGATAATCAAATCAATTGCCTTACAATGGTCTTCCACATACAGCCAATCGCGTACATTTAGGCCCTCGCCATATACCGGAAGCGGCTTGTCATTGAGCGCATTGGCAATCATCAGCGGAATGAGCTTTTCCGGGAAATGATACGGGCCATAATTGTTGGAGCAGCGGGAAATGGTTACCGGCAAGCCATAGGTCCGATGATATGCCAGTACCAGCAGATCGGCAGCCGCCTTGGATGAAGAATACGGGCTGCTGGTATGGATCGGTGTCTCCTCGGTGAAAAACAGATCCGGCCGGTCAAGCGGCAAATCGCCGTACACCTCGTCGGTAGACACCTGATGATACCGGGTAATGCCATATTTCCGGCATGCATCCATCATGGTCGCCGTTCCTATGATGTTGGTTTGCAGGAAAATTCCTGGGTCTTCAATCGAACGGTCTACATGGCTCTCCGCTGCAAAATTAACGACAATATCCGGCTTTTCTTCTTCAAACAAACGGTATACTGCTTCGCGGTCGCAGATATCCCCTTTGACAAACCGGAACTGCGGATTGTCCATCACAGGCGCCAGCGTGGACAGATTTCCCGCATAGGTCAGCTTGTCCAGGCAGATAATGCGGTAATCCGGATGCTTTTTTAGCATATAAAACACAAAATTGCTTCCAATAAATCCGGCGCCGCCGGTAACAATGATCGTCATCTCTTAGTATCCCTCTCTTTTTTCATGCAGGATATCGATATATTTTCCATCCAGCACGTCCTTTAAGTATTGTCCATATTGATTCTTCTTCAAAACTTCATATACCGCAAGGACATCTTCCCGGGAGATCCAGCCATTGAGATAAGCAATTTCCTCCAGACAGGCAATCTTGCGGTGCTGATGTGTTTCTATCGTCTTGACAAAATTGGTTGCGTCAACCAAGCTTTCATGCGTGCCGGTATCCAACCAGGTAAAGCCCTGCCCCAGCAGCTCTACATTCAGTTCACCCTGCTCCAAATAGATGCGGTTCAAATCGGTAATTTCCAGCTCACCGCGGGCGGACGGCTTTAAATGTTTTGCATATTCGACAACCCGGTTATCATAAAAATACAGGCCGGTAACGCAGTAATTGCTCTTCGGTTTCGCCGGCTTTTCCTCAATGGAAACCGCCTTGCCCTCTTGGTCAAACTCCACAAT
>JAUNIY010000115.1 GCA_030523305.1 Eubacteriales bacterium | reverse complement strand
TAATCAGGTGACCGAACTGATTAAGTGGTGGTGAGGAGAAAGCAATGAAAACGATCTTTGTTTTGATGGATACGGTTAACCGCCGTATGCTGGATTTATACAACGATAATCCGCAAGATACAGCGATCACGCCAAATATTCGCAGGCTTGCAAAGAGGGGAGTCGTGTTTGACAACCATTGGACAGGTTCCGCACCGTGTATGCCAGCGCGGCGCGATCTGTTGACTGGCAGGCTGAATTTTTTGGAAAAGCCGTGGGGTGGCATGGAACCATTTGACTTTTCCATGCCGACGATTTTGACAAATGAAAAGAATGTCCACAGCACGATGTTTACCGACCATGCGCACTATGTCATTCCGGGCGGTGAAAATTATACCAAGGGCTTTACAGCATGGAATGTGTTCCGGGGACAGGAGGGAGATCCGGTCTATACGAGACCATGCCGCGAGGGAATCCGCAAGGATATTCCACCGGAGGGCTATAAAGGCACTTGGTCAGAAGCGGAAAGAGAGAATCGTTCCCATTTTAAGCACGAATACGATTATCCGTCTGTAAAAACGCTGAGCAGTGCAGCCGATTGGCTGGAGGAGAACCATGACGCAGACAATTTCTTGCTGTGGGCAGAGGCGTTTGATCCGCATGAACCGTATGATTGCCCGAAGTACTATTTGGATTTGTACGAAAAGCCGGAAGAATATGATGGGTATGATTTTACACATCCGAATTATGGAGAAAATATTTTCGATCATGCGGAAACAGAGCACTTGAAACGCAGATGCAAAGCTACGCTGACGATGACGGATCGGCATCTGGGCGAGATACTGGACGTTTTGGATAAGTATAGCATGTGGGATGATACCATGGTGATTTTTACAACAGATCATGGCTACCATCTGGGTGAGCACGGATTTATGGGAAAAAACTTTATGCCATGCTATAACGAGGTATATCATATCCCACTTATCCTATGCCATCCGGATATTGGGCCGGGACGCTGCCATGCGCTGACGCAGAATATCGACATTCTGCCGACGGTAATGGAGTATTTTGATATTCCGGAAACCGTCATCCCGCATGGATTGCATGGCAAGAGCCTTCTTCCGGTTTTGCGCGGGGAATCTGCCTGTGTACATGAAACCATTTTGTATGGATACTTTGGCCATGAGGTTACGGTAAACGATGGTAGATATACCTATATCCGTGCATCCAAAGATGAAAGCAACCGACCGCTTTCGGTGTATACTGCGGTGCCGTCCTTACTGCGGCAGTATATTGGCGGGGATGACGGCTGCAAGGTTTCAGATTATGATAAAATTGATATGGGGCGGTACCTTTCCTGGACAAATTATCCGGTTTACCGTTTTCCGGCGGATATTGTGTATTTCACAAACTGGACGCAATCTTTTGAAGACCGGAAAAATTACAACGACACGACGCTGCTGTTTGATATTCAAAAAGATTATGCACAAAAAAATCCTATCCATGACACTGTGCTGGAGGCACAGATGATTGAAAAGCTGAAAACGACGATGGAACGGTTTGATGCGCCGGCAGAGCAGTATAAACGCTTGGGAATAGAATAAAACAGCAAACAATTTTCATTTTTTCTCTCTTTTGAAAGGCTCCTTCTTTTTATAGCAAGAGGGAGCCTTTCCATACGAAACGTTTGGAGGGTAAACATGCAGATAATTTGTTATTTCGTGACTTTTTTTGCCTGTACGATTGGCAGAATCTGTGGCATGGGTGGAGGCGTCATCATCAAACCGGTGTTGGATAGCACTGGCTTATATGAGGTGGCGGTCATCAATTGCCTATCCGGCTGCGCTGTGATTGGGATGAGCAGCTGGTCAATTTGGAAATTCGTAGATAAAAAAGGATCAAGAATCCAATTGGATGTGACCATTCCGCTTGCGATTGGCGCTGTGATCGGTGGCATCGTTGGAAAAAAGGCATATGAAAGTATCGAAGGGCTGTTTGTAGACAGCAATACAGCGGGCGGCATTCAGGCAGCATTGCTGTTTCTCGCCGTATTGGCGACGTTGATTTACACCGCCAATCAAAGGAGATTTGCTACGCTGCATACGTCTAACAAATTGGCATGTGTCAGTATTGGCGCGGGACTGGGAATGCTTGGTACATTTCTTGGCATTGGCGGCGGTCCATTTAATATGGCGGCGCTGTTTTTTTTCTTCTCCATGACGCCCAAGGATGCTACACAGAACAGCTTGTTTATTATCCTGATTAGCCAGATGGCGGGCTTATTGTCTACGATACAATCAGGCATATTATTTACAATCCCAGCGAGCCTGATCTGCGGCATGGTTTTATGTGGAATCATTGGTGGAGAAATTGGCGGACGTATCAACCGGCATATTTCAGAAGATACGGTTACGCTATTGCTGAATGCTTCAATGGTACTGGTCATGCTGATCTGTATTTATAATGTAGGCAAGTATCTGGCGTAACAGATGACAGTGGTTTCGTACATATGATAGGCAAATAGAAAGGATGATTGTATGCCGCCGGTAAATATTTTAATTAAACCTGCGTCTTCTGCGTGCAATATGTCGTGCAGATATTGTTTTTATAAGGATGTAGCGCAAAACAGAGAAAAGGAATCGGAGGGAATGCTGTCTATTGAACAGATGGAAAACATTATCTGTGCAGGGATGGAATATGCAGATCAGATCTGCTCCTTTACCTTTCAGGGAGGAGAACCGACACTGGCGGGATTGGATTTTTACCAACAGGCGGTGCAATTGGTAAAGAAACACAGGAAAAAAGGCGTGGACGTGCGGTTTGCAATGCAGACGAACGGCTATGCTATAGATGCGCGCTGGGCGGAGTTCCTGCATGAAAATCATTTTTTGGTCGGATTATCTTTGGATGGTACGACGTCGCAGCACAATGCAAACAGATTGGATTGTACAGGAAAGGGTACCTGGGGCAGCGCAATGCGGGCGGCAAAGCTGTTTGATACATATCGGGTGGAATACAATATCCTTTGTGTCGTCACGGGAGAAAATGCGAGGCATGTAGGACAGATTTATCGGTTTTATCGAAAAAACAATTTTCGCTGGTTGCAGTTTATCCCTTGTCTAGAACCCATTGGGGAAAAATGGGGAAATGCATCGTATCATCTTTCTGATGTGGCATATGGAACGTTTTTAATCCGGTTGTTTGATCTGTGGTTTGATGATCTCAAAAAAGGAGAATACATCAGTATACGACATTTTGATAACTGGATGTTTTTGCTCCTGGGTGAATGCACGGAAGTGTGCAGCTTATCGGGAATATGTTCGATACAGTTTGTTGTAGAAGCAGACGGTGGTGTATATCCATGTGATTTTTATGTTTTGGATGCATGGCGGCTGGGAACAGTTGGCGAGAAGAGTTTTGCAGAAATGGCAGAAAGCGCAACGGCGCGGGAATTTATCAGGCGATCCATGCGGTTACCAGCAGAATGTAAAACGTGCCGATGGCTGTATTTATGCCGGAACGGATGCCATAGAGACCGCAGGATGGGAACGACCGGGGGAAAGACCATTCATTGCAAAGCGCATCAAATGTTTTTTGAAGCAAGAGGGCAACAGTTGCTGCAAGCCGCTCACGTTTTGATGCGCGTGAGAAATAAGACATAAAATGGCGTGATATGTTAAACAAATATTTTATTCTCTAACTTTTATATTTTTACAAAAAGCAAACAGCGAGATTGACGACCATTTTGGTCACAATCTCGCTGTTATTGTTCATGAAGTAAATAGCCTGTTATGCTTACTGTTCCAGGGGCTTGCCGGTCAGTAGCTCATAAGCCTGCAAATATTTTGAAATGGTCTTTTCTGTAATATCTTCCGGGAGCTGCCAGTCATGCTCGTGAGACTTGAGCCAATCGCGAGCAAACTGCTTGTCAAAGGACGGCTGGCTATGGCCTGCTTCATATCCATCGGCCGGCCAAAAGCGGGAGCTGTCCGGCGTCAGCATTTCGTCGCCGAGTACAATGTTGCCGTTTTCATCCAGGCCAAATTCAAACTTGGTATCTGCAATGATAATTCCGCGGCTCAGTGCATAATCTGCGCATTTTTTGTACAGTGCAATGGTGTAGTCGCGCAGCTTTTCTGCATATTCTTTGCCCTTGCCCGGAAAATGCTTTTCAAGGTGATCGATGCTCTGCTCGAAGGAAATATTTTCGTCGTGATCTCCGATTTCAGCCTTGGTAGATGGCGTATAAATCGGCTCTGGCAGCTTGTCAGATTCCTTCAAGCCCTCTGGCAGTTTGATGCCGCAGACGGTACCGTCCTTCTGATAACTGGCCCAACCGGAACCGGTGATATAGCCGCGGACAATGCATTCAATCGGCAGCATGTTCAGCTTTTTGCACATCATGCTGTTGCCGTCAAATTGCGGCTGCTGGAAGAATGCCGGCATATCCTTCACATCAACGGAAATCATATGGTTTGGCAGGATATCGCTGGTCATGTCGAACCAGAACTTGGACATCTGCGTCAGGACAGTACCTTTTTTGGTAACGGTATTCTTCAAGATAACGTCAAAACAGCTGATGCGGTCGGTTGCAACCATAATCAGGCTATCGCCATTATCATAAATTTCACGAACCTTACCTTCCTTTACAGGCTTCATAACATTTTCGCTCATTTACTTTACCTCGCTATCCGTCAATAGGATTTGAAATACTATATAACTAGATAACCAAATTTCAGCATAAAAATCAATGGTGATGTTGTACAAAAATGATTGACCGGGATAGAAGTTTACGCATGTCATTTGATTGCCATCCAAATGGTGGTTTGATTGCTGCACAGAACATGGAGCGGCTGATACCTGAGACATTCTTTTTTGTTCTGTGTAGGAAAACAAAAAGTTGTGGGATTTTATTCCAAATATGTTGCTTTTATCCGCGATATTTGGCGATGTTACACAAGTTTTTGGCGCATCTTTTATAAAAAACGGAAAAATTTTCATTTTTAAGCAGAAAAAGCACATAAAATATTGAATTTTATTCTTTTTCATGATACGATGTGTTCACGAAATGTACACGGAATACACACAATGGAAAGGTGGCTAACTTGCGTCAATTGTCCGGTACATGACTGACGAAAGGAGAGAGATACGATGAGTAAAGTATTGAAGCGTGCACAATCTCTGGTTTTGGTATTTGTTTTGTTTATTGGATTGCTGCCAACAGCGTCCTTCGCTATCGAAACCGGAGCACAATTCAAGAACGGTCCATACCTGCTCGCGCCCAAGTCAACCAGTATGGTTGTTGTTTGGGAAAGCACAGAAGCGGGAACTTCAACGATCGAATATGGTACAGACCAAGAGGCGCTCTGTGATCCGATCAATGTTGCAATTAACGAAGATGCCCCGGATTTTCAGGGTTCCAAGATGAACCTGTACCACTACAAGCTGGATAATCTGGAACCGGGTCAGACGTATTATTACCGGGTAACGCTGGAAGACGGTGAAACCTGTGAGGCGAGCTTCCGGACACTGAGCGAAAATCCGGATGAAATCCGTATGATTACCCTGTCTGATTCGCATATTTTTGCGACACGTTCGGAACTGAATCGTGCAGTGCAGGAATTTGACCCGGATGTCATGCTGCATTGCGGAGACCTGGTTGAAGGCACAGGCGCGCAGGCAGAACAGTTTAGCTTCTGGTTCCAAGGGAAAACGGAGGATGATTTCATTCACCAGTATCCTGTGGTATACTCCAGCGGCAATCACGACCAGGGTGGTATCTATTTTGATACCTACGTCTATTCTATCCAAGATGAAGAGTACGGTGCAGAGGTTGAGGGCGACAGCTCCTTCAATTATGCTGGCATCCACATCATCACGATGAATAGTAATCCGTGGGGACTGTTCCAGATGAACTCTGAAGCCACTGGCAATCAGGCAGACCAAGCTACGCTGGATACCATCGATAATGCGATGAATTGGCTGAAAGCTGATCTGGAGACAGAGGATGCAAAGAATGCCGATTTCCGTATGATTATGCTGCATCATCCGGTATCTGACGCATACACCAAGCGTTACATTCCGGATGTCATCGAGCCGGGCAACGTAGATCTTCTGATCTCCGGTCATACGCATAGCTATGCACGTGCAGTATCGTCCAATCCGGAAGTTGGTGCAGGCACCGTATACCTGACCCATCAGGATGCGCGTACCTACAACAAGAAGGGCGACTTCTTCTATATCACCAGCACACCGGGCAGCGGTGTTATGAAGGTTGTAAACTATGGTGCAACCGGTGAAGGTGAGGATTCTGTGATCGCCAACACCACGATGATCGCCAAGGATAAGCAGCAGCTGGAGTATTCCAATATCTCCATCGAGCCGGGCGAAGTGTTGTACAACGGTGAGGTTACCATCAAGGCAACCGTCAAAAACGTAGGTCAGGGTCTGGCAGCAGCAGTTATCCCAGTGGAGGATAATGGTACGATTCGTTACCTGTATGAATTTGAGGACGGTGTTGTCCAGCTTGATCCGGGTGCTTCCGTAGACTTGGAAGGGACTCTGCGCATGGAATCTCTGGGCGAGCATGTGCTCAAGCTCGCAGATGAGACGGCAAAGGTGAACGTTACATATCGCCCGGCAACCTTTGATTTCACCAACATTCGCACCAAGCAGGGCGATGAAGAGATCAGTGATACAGACAGCAATGTACTGCACATCAAGGCTGACGTTGTCAACATCGGCAATGACGCAGGCACAGAAGTTGCTGAGTTCAAGATCAATGGCGAAGTCATCGACAGCAAGAAGTATACACTGGAATCCGGAGAGTCTAAGGTTGCAGAGTTTACCTATACCTTTGACAAAGCTGGTGACTATGAAGTAACCATTGGCAACGCAGAACCACAGACCATTTCGGTGGAAGGATCTATTCAGGGTATGCCGATTGTCAAGGACAAATCCGGCAGCGGCAACGATGCATACATCCATGGCCAGCCGGAATATGGTACTGACGAAAATGGCAAACAGACATTGGTTCTCGATGGTAGGCGGGATTACATTGAGGTCCCAGATAACGGCGGCTATACACCGGAAGATGCCATGACCGGTATGGTTTGGGCAAATCTTCCAAGTGGCGGCAATGTTGGCGGTGTATCCGATTTGACCGAGCCGTATGTTGATCTCGACGGCAAGGGCGCAATCCCGGATCACAACCCGTTGATGGTCAAGGGCATCGGCCTTGGCTGGGGTACCCCGTATATGTTCCGTATGGCAGTCCGTGAAACCGGCAAGGTAACCTATGGCGTTTGCCTGCTCGACGACAACGGCGAATTCAGCTGGAATGATGGTAGCGACGACCAGTTTGGTATCAAGAAGGATACTTGGGTACAGTACACCAGTGCGTTCGATTTCGAGTCTGGCGGCGATTCTTATCAAAATGATCCGAGCCAGAAGCTGCACAGCGCACACGTCGACAAGCCGGCATTTACTGCACCGATCAAGACTTGGGATGGCGAACCGCTGTACATCGGCCTGGGCTTTAAGAACACCTTGCAGACCAACCGCAACCGTGGCATGTATCATACCATGCTACCAGGCGCTATCTCTCAAGTTCGTTTCTATACGTCCAAGCTGACAGAAGAGGAAGTCAATGCGCTGTACGACAACCCGACGGACAACAGCGCATCCACAGACGACCTGAAGATCTGGCTGGATTTCGAGAGCGAAAATATTGAAACCACAGGCACACATACTACGGAATGGGTTGAGGCAACTGCAGCACCGACTGCTCTGGCATATGACGCTTCTTTCTCTGGCCAAGCAGGTATTGCTGCCACCGTACAGACTTCCGATGATGGGGAAACTGTGAAGGAAGAAAAGCAGGTCACTTTGACCAGCGGCACGAACAGCGTTGACCTGTCCGGTATGGCAGAAGCTAAGTATGTCCGTATTGTCACTACGTTCCAATCTGACCTGAACGACACCGAGTCCAGCGTTCCGGTTCTGAACGAGTACACCCTGACTGCAGGCGTTAACAAGACCTGGAACACTCTGAGCGATTGGGAAAAGGGTACCTTTGCAGGCGCTGCTGGGCATCAGGACAGCACCGTTTACCGCAACTATGCCAAGGATTTTGATGATTACGGTGTAGTGGGCGAAGGTGAGAACACAGAAGTTCCAGTCACCGAGATAACCCTTTCGGCAGAAGAGTTGAAGCTGGAAGAAGGACAGTCTGAGACATTGACTGCAACCGTT
>JAUNIY010000114.1 GCA_030523305.1 Eubacteriales bacterium | reverse complement strand
CACATCCTTTGCATCCATATCATAGCATTGCGCCGTACGGTTTGTCAAGGCAAGTATAAAATGTACACATACGCGGCATAATGAAATTACATCATTTTATATGCAGGATGCGATTCCTATATTTGATTTTCCAATGAAACCAATTTGAATTGACATCCCATTGGGAAGGGAGGTTCTTAATATGGACAAATTTATTTTGACACTGGTGATTATCGGTGCAATCAACTGGGGCTGCATCGGTATCTTCGGGCTGGATATTGTAGGCGCTCTGTTCGGTGGACAAGGTGCGTTTATCAGCCGTGTCATTTTTGCAATTGTCGGCCTTGCAGGGCTTTGGGCACTCACCTTTTATTCCAAGCTCCGAAGCAACAACGCTTCCGATTCATAATGTCAAATGCTTGGGCCATTCACAGGCTGTCTCGGTTTTGGGACAGCCTGTTTCTGTATTGCTTCAAGCAAGCACACGGCATGTGCCGCAATCCCTTCGCCGGAGCCTGTAAATCCCAGATGCTCCTCTGTTGTGGCCTTGATGCTGATGTTGCAGATATCTGTTTCCAGGCAGTCCGCAACATTCTGCCGCATCGCTTGGATATGCGGCGCCATTTTTGGTGCCTGAGCAATCACAGTCGCATCCAGGTTTCCTAACCTCCAGCCCTGTTCTTCCAATATTTCACGTACCCGGCGCAACAATACCAGGCTATCCGCTCCCAGAAACACATCATCGTTATCCGGAAAGAGATGTCCAATGTCCCCCAACGCCGCCGCGCCCAACAACGCATCCATGATTGCATGTGTCAGCACGTCGGCATCGCTGTGGCCCAGCAACCCCTTGTCATGAGGGATATCCACGCCACCAATGATACAGCGGCGGCCTTCCACCAAGCGGTGGACATCATAGCCATGTCCAATTCTCATTTACGCATCCTTCCTTTCAGGATGGCCTCACCCAAAACAACATCTTCCGGCGTCGTAATTTTGATATTTTCATAGCTGCCTTTGGTGATGGTGACCGGTTGTCCGATCGCTGTCACCGCGCCACAGTCATCCGTCAGCTTCATGCCAAGGTCTACTGCCTTGGTCAATGCCGCGCAAATCAAATCAATATCAAAGCATTGCGGCGTCTGTACTGCAATGATGTCATCGCGATCAATGTTTTCAACCATTCTTCCCTTCTTCACGCTTTGGATACTGTCCTTGCAGGGCACCCCTGGCGCGGCTGCGGAATCTTTTTTCGCCTGCTCCACTGCTTCCGCGATAATATCTTCTGTAATCAACGGACGGGCTGCATCATGAATCGCTACATAGCCAATCTCGCTGTCACATGCCAGAATGCCATTGAGTACAGAGTGCTCCCGGGTCGGCCCGCCTTCCACAATTTTGACAATCTTACTGATTTTCCAGTCGGCGCACAGTGCAGCATAAATTTTCTGGTCCTGCTTCCGACAGACTAAAATGATACCATCGATCTCTTCACAATTTTCAAATACCTGCAATGTCCGGCAGAGGATCGGCTGACCACCAATCTCCATGACCAGCTTATTGCCGCCACCCATTCTATGCGAGGAACCCGCGGCCGGAATGATGGCATATACCTGCTTGCCGCGCGGCTCCTGCCTGTCCTGCGGTTTCCTTTTCCGTAAATTCAGCATACGTCTAATCCTTTCTGTTCCCCTTTTTTATATCAATACCATCTCAGCTGCTTCCATTGTAGCTCTAGTTTTCGGTATATTTGTTCCCAGCTCATGCCTGTCGCCAACATAAGTTCAGAATACAAAATTTTTTCTGCGCATTCCAAAACCCGTTTTTCACTTCCTGCCAGCGTACGCCGGCGGTTGCGGATCCGTAAGCACACGACCACTTGGGCAACTTTGCAGATCTCCCCTGATCGGATCCGTTCCATATTTTCGCGATACCGGCAATTCCAACTGGATGGCTGCGGCGGAAGCCCGCCAAAATCGCCTTCTAAAATTTGCAGCGCCTTTTGCTTGCTGCAAATGGCGCGTAGCCCAACCTGCCCGCCACATGCAACCGGAATATACAGCACAATATCGTCCAATACTAAATGGAGTGAATAATATTTCTGCTGTTTTCCCCCGTTTGGGCGGGTTATTACAGATGTAATCGTCCCTGCTCCATGCAGGGGATGCAACACATGATCTCCAACAGAGAACACCTTCCATCACCTCTGTTTCCATCGGTCTCCCGACAGGCACACAGTATGATTTTATTTAATCATACCATACTTAACCGGATTGCGCAATAACATGAGATTCGCGGACAACAGAAAAGCCCCGGCGACCAACGCCGTCGCATTTTGTCCGGTATATGCCAGCAACGCCGTTCCAAATACAGTCCATGCAGCGGCAGCCACGATAGAAAATGCATGCAATAGCTTTCGCCCCACCTCTGCCGCTGCGGACGGAAGCATCCCCAACAAGCTTTGGATGGCACATCCGCCATCCAAAGGCAGCAACGGAAGGCTATTGAACAAAGACAGCAGCAGGTTTGCTCCAGCCAGCATAGGAAAGCCCACTGCGGTACAAATCCATGCCGCCCCCAGTCCGGCAGCCGGCCCGGCTAAAGCAATCAGACATTCTGCGCCGTAACCGAGGCACTTCCCTTGCTTCAAAACAGCTCCTGTGATACATAGTTGGATACCGTCCAGCCTCCCGCCGCACAGATAAATCGCAAGGGCATGGCCCAACTCATGGATCATTGCTGCGCAAAGAAACAGCGGCATTACGCCCTCTTTATCCAATAGGCAAAAAATTGCCCAGAAAATATAAAAAGACGGTGCCGCTTCAACTTTTTTTCGCATCATTTCCCAACCGCTGAAAAAACAGCCACCAAACCATCTGACAGGCCGTTTTCTGCGGCAATATTGCCTAATACAGCCGCTGCTTCCCCTGCATTGCTATCCGGCAGGAAGGAAAGTGCGCCAGCTGTACGCAGCAGCTGCGCCGTCAAAAAAATCCCCAAACATATACCTGCACAGACCAGCGCACTCCGAATGTTCTCCATCATCCGGCATCCCTCCTTCCCTGCATCTTATGCGTCGAAACGGAAAAAAAGACCGTTCTCCAATATGTTTTATACAATATTACAAATGAAAGATGGACAAAGAAATGAAATTACGGTCAAAAAAGTATTTACCGCTCGCATCAAAGATGGTATGATACATATAGATTAATTTTTGAAACGTGTGTAGCCGTTCAGCTGCATACGCGGAAGCAGAAGAAACTGCTTTCCGGAAAGGATCCCTGGTTTCATGCATCATATAAAAGAAAGAATCAAGCGGTATTTTCAGACAATGGATTATTTCCTGCTGATTTTGGCGCTTGCATGCTCTGCGTTCGGCCTCGTGCTCATTTTCTCAGCGACCCATGCAATGGACGAAGGCAGCGCACGGTATATGGTGATACAATCGCTTGCTATCCTGCTTGGTTTGGCAGGCTTTGTGATTGTATCCAGTATTGATCTGGAGCGCTTTACGCCGCTGTGGCGCATTGTTTTTATTGTCAATGTGATATTCCAGCTGTCCCTGATTTTCTTCGGCTATGAAAACGGCGGCAACAAAAGCTGGCTGCGTTTTGGCGGTATCGGTATTCAACCCGCAGAAATTGGCAAGCTGCTCTTCATCTTTACTTTTGCAAAGCATATCAACTTGTTGCGCTACCGTTTGAACCGTGTCCAGAGCCTGGTTCAGTTGGGCATTCATCTGCTCATCGTTATGCTTGCCATCATCCTGCCGTCCCATGACGTCGGCATGTCCTTGCCATACGTTTTTATTGCTATCCTCATGCTGTTCGCTGCCGGGCTAAGCCTCAAATGGTTCGCGGGCGGTGCAATCTTAGCCTGTGCCGCCGTGCCGATTCTATGGCAAGTGTT
This sequence comes from Eubacteriales bacterium, assembly GCA_030523305.1. Lineage (GTDB taxonomy): Bacteria > Bacillota > Clostridia > Oscillospirales > Butyricicoccaceae > Butyricicoccus_A. Next base: position 4,458 of record JAUNIY010000114.1, on the reverse strand, counting down.
AAGCGATATCCAGAAAAATCGTATTCTGGTCCTGTTTGACCCAACGATTTCGCCGGATACATATTGGCAGCAGCAGCAAAGCCGCATTGCTATTGGCTCCGGGAAGTTATTTGGTACCGGCTTCCTGCGCGGAAGTCAAACACAGAGCAATATGCTGCCAGAAAAACAGACAGATTTTATTTTTGGTGTTGCCGGCGAAGAATTCGGTTTAATTGGCTGTATGCTGATCGTACTTGCACTGATGGCGTTGATTATCCGTGTCTTTTATGTTGCATTCCATGCCCCGAGCCAGTTTTCTTCTCTCCTGTGCATTGGCATCGGCAGTATGCTGATGTTCCAGACCTTTGAAAATATTTTCATGTGTTTGGGAATCGGTCCGGTTATGGGGCTGACGCTACCGTTCTTCAGCTATGGCGGTTCCTCCATCGCCACGATGTATCTCGCGCTGGGTATGGTCGTCGGCGTTTCAAAACGCAGCAAGCAGAGGCGAATCGAAGGTCTTCCAGCTTCTGAAACCATTGCCATGGAAGACATGGCGGCAGCCGATAAAGTACGCATCCGTGTGAGCACCAAATCTCTCACAGCCCATACACCGTTTTCATCAAAGCAAAAGCCGAAGATTACCATCGAATGGTTTCCTCGCAGAAAGAAAACGGCTACAGAAAAAACCGGAAGACGAAAGAACGATACTTCTGACCAGGACAAGAACGAATAATTGCATGTAAAAAAGTGCGTTCCTCAACCAAAGGGACGCACTTTCTCTGTGAGAAAATACCGTCTGTGCATCGTCAAATACAAATGATTTGACACAGATTATAAAAGTAGGTATCATATTGTATTGGTTGAGAAAACGTGTATGTCTTCCAAACAGAGAAAAAGAAAGTAGGATACAATGAATATAGTAGATATTTTTGGACACTATGTAGAGCGATTCAGCGAGGTTAGCCCCGTGCGTGCTCGCTGGTTATTGAAAACAGGCTGGGAAGTGCAGAAGTTGCGTCAAAAGGCAACAACAGATAAGCAGTTGATCCCAGCAGACCGCTATTTGGCAGCCCTGATGATGGATACCATGATTGCACCATTAAAGGAACCGAACAGATCTGCCATTGTCAGCATCTTTACGCCTTGTGAAATGCTGCAGGAGGTTGGATTGCACCCATACAATGTAGAAGGTTTTTCCTGTTATCTGGCTGGCTCCCATATTGAGCGCAGCTGCATCCAACAGGCAGAAAACAGCGGCCTGTCAGAAACGCTGTGCAGCTATCACAAGACCTTTATCGGAGCGGCAGAAAAAGGATTGCTCCCCAAGCCAAAATGTATTGTGTATACGAACCTGGTATGTGATGCGAATTTGGTAAGCTTCCGAAGGCTGGCGGAATTGTTTGATGTCCCCTCGTTTGCCATCGATGTGCCAATGCAGCAAACCGAGGAGAATGTCGCATATGTTGCCGGCCAGCTGCGCGACTTGGCAGTTTATCTTGAACAGCAAACCGGACAGAAGATCAACCTAGAGCGCCTGAAGGAACGTGTTGCACGTACCCGTCAGACCATGCGCAATTACGAAGCGTTTCAACGCAAACGGGCGGATCGATATATTCCGACAGATCTGGTATCACCATTGTATGCCGGGATGACGGGAAATCTTCTGCTGGGGACAAAGGAAGAACATCGGTATACGCAGATGCTGCTGCATGACGTCGAACGCGCTCCAGCAACAAAAGGCAAACGCATTTACTGGATGCATACCATTCCATACTGGTCGGAAGCGGTGGCCAAGCAGTTACGTTTCCAACCAAGCGCGCAAATTGTAGGCTGTGAGCTGGCGCATAATTACCCGCCCGATCTGGATTTCGACCCGGAGCATCCATTTGAAGCGATGGCCAAGCGTATGGTATATCATTCACTCAATGGAGGCATCAACCGTCGCATCGACGCAGGCATTTATCATGCAAAAACGGCCAAGGCGGATGGCGTAGTATGGTTTGCGCACTGGGGTTGCAAGCATACCCTGGGCGGCGCGCAGCTGGCAAAAAAACGATTTGAAGAAGCTGGCATCCCGTTGCTGATTCTGGATGGCGACGGCTGTGACCGCAGCCATGGCGGCGAAGGACAGACGGCAACCCGTCTTGGCGCATTTCTTGAAATGCTAGGAGGTGCGGAGCATGAATAAAAAAACATATTACGTATGTAAGTACACGCCGATTGAACTGTTGCGGGCATTCGGTGGAGAATGTGAAAATTTGAATGGAATGCCGGAAGGTTTTGAACGCGCCGACCAAATTGCACATCCCAATCTCTGCGGTTTCGGTAAGGCAGTTCTGGAAGCTGTGATGAGCGGGTCTGTCACAGAGCTTGTGCTGGTGAACTGCTGCGACAGCATCCGCAGTGTTTACGATATATTGGAAGCGTCCGGAAAGATGGATTTTTTGTACATGATTGATATGCTGCATTGCGGCGATACCTGTAGCCGGGAACGCACCGCCGCACAGCTCAAGGGGCTTGCAAAGGCATATGGCGCATACAAAGGCACATCTTTTGATGAAGCTGCATTCCGCGCGGCATTCGTCCCGCCGGAAAAGCTACATACGCCGCATTTGACGGTTTTGGGCGCGCGCATGGGTGCAGAGTTATTTGAAATGGTGCAAAAAACTATGCCGCTTCCAGTGGAAAATGACAGCTGTGTACACAACCGTTCGGTCGGGACATTACAGCCGCCGGAGGGCGTAACATTTGATTCGCTCATGGAATGGTACGCAGGCGAATTGCTGCATCAAATCCCATGCATGCGTATGATGGATAACAGTGGACGAAAGCAGCTGTACAATGATCCGAGCCTAAGGGGAATTATTTACCACACAGTAAAGTTTTGTGATTTTTACAGCTTTGAATACGCAGAGATCAAACAACATACCAGTGTCCCTCTTTTGAAAATAGAATCAGATTATACGGTGCAAAGCAGTGGACAATTGATGACTCGTTTAGAAGCGTTTGCCGAAAGCATTGATCCGGCGCAGTTTGACGGAAAGGAAATCAAAATGGGAAAAGGCTATTTTGCAGGTATCGACAGCGGTTCGACCAGTACCGATGTCGTGATCTTAAATAAAAACAAAGAAATTGTGACCAGCATTATCCTGCCGACCGGCGCAGGCGCTGCAATCGGTGCGGAACGCGCATTGGAAGAAGCACTCAAGGCCGCAAAGCTAACGCGGGAGGATATCGACGCCCTGGTTACGACAGGATATGGCCGAACTGCCATTCAGGACGGCGACAAAAGCATTACAGAAATTACGTGTCATGCGCGCGGCGCGCATTATCTCGACCCAAACGTGCGTACTGTTATCGATATCGGTGGGCAGGACAGCAAGGTTATCCGTTTGGATGAAAACGGATCGGTCGTCAATTTCGTTATGAACGACAAATGCGCTGCCGGAACCGGCCGTTTTCTGGAAATTATGGCACGTACCATGGAAATGGGCGTGGATCAAATGAGCGTCACCGGCGTACACTAGTACGAAGACATCACCATTTCCAGCATGTGCACGGTATTTGCAGAATCTGAAGTGGTTTCTCTGATCGCACAAAACAAAAAAACCGACGACATCGTCCATGGACTGAACAAGGCGGTTGCTTCCAAAACTGCCTCGCTGGCAAAACGCGTTGGCGGTGAAGAAACATATATGATGACCGGCGGCGTTTCCAAAAACAATGGCCTTGTCAAGACGCTGGAAGAGAAGCTGGAAACCAAGCTCGTCATCAGCGACAAAGCACAGCTGTGCGGCGCCCTGGGTGCGGCATTGTTCGCAGCAGATATGGTAACCGAATAAAAATGACGGAATATTGCAGGAGGTTTCCTATGGGACATGTTTATTTTGTGCGCCATGGACAGACAATTTGGAATGTAGAAAACAAAATTTGCGGTGCGACCGATATTGCGCTGACCGAAAAAGGACATCAGCAAGCGATGGATACGGGAAAGGAAATCCTGCGTCAAGGAATCCATGCGGATGAAATCCTGTATTCCCCACTGATTCGCGCAGCAGAAACCGCTCGGCACATTTCCGAGATAACAGGGATCCCCCTGCGCGCGGAACCGCGCCTGACAGAGCAATGTTTCGGCAAGTGGGAGGCTACGCCGCGCGATGGCGCAGACTTCCATGAGGCAAAAAAAGACTTCGCTTCCCGTTATGCGGGCGGTGAATCCATGCTGCATCTAGCGCAGCGGATTTATAACCTGCTGGACGATATCAAGGCAGAATCTGATCAGAAAACTTATCTGCTCGTCGCACACAACGGCATTGCCCGTATGGTACAGTCCTATTTCTTCGATATGACAAATGAAGAATATGCAGATTTTGGTGTGAAAAACTGCGAAGTGCTGCGGTACGACTTTTGATCCGTACTAGAGGGAGTATCCCATGGATTGTGTAAACCTTCATTGCAGTGTAGAATAAAAGCACA
>JAUNIY010000113.1 GCA_030523305.1 Eubacteriales bacterium | reverse complement strand
TGCTCTTCGTCAGTATCCTCAGTCTATTCCAAGGGTTTTTGCCAGGTTTGATGTAGTCAATCCGTAAGCGTCTCTTTCTGTATCCCCTGTTGGTTTTTCCTCTCAAAGGGCCGCCAGTCTCCCTCCCGTGGCAGGCGGCCTTTTCCAACGGTTCAAACCGCCGGGCCGGTTCTTTCCTTGCCTGTGCAACAAAGTTGTTGTATAATAAAGACATACGACGTCAGGTTACAAAACCTGCGCGCTTGACTCAGAGAGAAAGGACTTGGATGGTTTGGATACCTCATATTTTGAAAACGTAAAAACAAAAGAAGCTTCTCTCCCGGAACGCGTTGCAGACCAGATTTCTCAGCTGATTATTGACCAGCATTTGACGAGCAACGACAAACTCCCCAATGAATTTGAATTGGCTACCCAGCTAAACGTCGGGCGCGGCACGATCCGCGAGGCGGTAAAGCTGTTGGTTGCACGGAATGTCCTCGTCATCCGGCGGGGCAAAGGTACTTTTATTGCCAGCCATCCCGGCCAGGTAGATGACCCGCTTGGATTTGCTTATTACCCCGATCAAATGCAGCTGGCTTTTGACCTAATGGAAATCCGCCTGCAATTGGAACCATGGGTTGCCAGCGCGGCCGCGGAACGGGCTACGCCGGAGAACAAAAAAATCCTGCGTGAAAAGTGCCTGCTCACCGAAAAGGATATCATGGCCGGAGTCGATCATCTGCCGCACGATATGGAATTTCATGTCAGCATCGCACAATGCACACAGAATATGGTTGTCCCAAAGCTTGTGCCAATCATCACATATTCTGTCGGTTTGTTCGGTTCCTTGACGAGCAATACTCTGCTTTCCGAAACGGTCATCGATCACCGTGCGATTGCAGACGCAATCTGCGGCGGCGATCCAAAGGCTGCGGAACGGGCAATGCGACGCCATTTGGAGGAAAATCGTTCCGAATTGGAAACCATTCGTTTGCAGCTGCAATCCAACCAGCCGCAGGAAACCGTTTCCAACCAGAGAGATATGCCATAAAAGGAGTTTTTCTATGAATGCGTCCTATATTACACCCGCAATTACGCTGCTGAAAGAAGATGGTTCGCTTGATTTGGACAGCCAGAAGTCGCTGTATGAACATCTGATCCGCTGCAGAATGGACGGCATTTTGGTACAAGGCAGCATGGGTGAATTTTCCGCCATGCCAATGTTTCAGCGCATGCAGCATGCAAAATTTTCCATCGAAGCCATCAACCGCCGCACCAAATGTATTGTTGGAACATCCAGTATGCTGACAGACGAAATTGCTCCATACTCCAATGTCTGCCTCGATATGGGCGCAGATGCCGTCATGATTGTTTCACCATACTATTTCCGCTTGGACGACGCGGCCTTATTTCGTTTCTATGACCAGATGCTGTACCAAATCCATGGCCCTGTATATGTATATAACTTACCTTCTTCTACTGGCCATAGCATTGCACCGGAAACCATTTTAAAGCTGCGGCAGAAGCATGAAAACCTCATCGGTGTAAAAGACACAGTCTCCAGCATGGAGCACACCCGTGAGATCATCAAAACGGTAAAAGCAGCATATCCTGAATTTGAGGTGTATTCTGGTTTTGACGACAATGCTGCGCACACGGTCCTTTCCGGCGGCAATGGCTGCATCGGTGGATTATCCAACGCTGTACCGGAAATCTGTACCGCTTGGGTACAAGCCATGCGAGACAATGATGTGGCAGGTATGGCTCTCGGCCAGCAGCGCATCGACCGCTTGATGGATCTCTATTCCATGGCTCCGCTGTTTGTGCCCATGATAAAGGAATGCGTAAAACTGCGGGAAATCGTCTCTTCTGACATCTGCTCTTTCCCCATGCCTGCGCCAACCGACGAACAATGTGCGGCGCTCGTCTGCATTCTGGAACGGGAAGGTATTGTTTTGCCATCCCGAAACAATACAGCTGCTGTAAAATAGCCTGAAAATAAGACCGCTTCCCTTTTCGGGGAGGTTGACAATTGCATCATGAAAAAAAGACCGCTGAATCCATACGATTCAACGGTCTTTGTTTATTCTTCCTCGTCAAACGTGTTGTAACGCTTGCCACGGAAGCACAGGATTGCGGCAGCAAAACCGATGACACAGAAAATGGCAAGCAGGACAAATGCGAATACAACGTTGAACGCAACGATGGATGCGGTGAACAGACCGAATGCTGCACAGCACAGACGGGACGAGAAGACAATCGCGCCGTTTGCCGTGGTACGCAGCAGGGTCGGGAAGCACTCCTGCATCCAAACCTTGAGGATACCCTCGAATGCGAATGCAGCGCCCATGCAGTACAGCAGCTGGGTCAGGACAAAGGTAACCAACGAGAAGCCAAAGATCGGGAACATCAGGAATCCTGCGAGATACAGAATTGCACCGAAATAGAACAGCGGCATACGCTTGTCCGTATCAACAAACTTCATGAACACGATATCCAAAACCGCTCTTACCGGATAAACCAGCATGCAGATCAGTGAGGAGACCCAGACTTCCAAATCAATGACGTTCATGGCAACCCACGTAGAGAACTGTCCCAGCGTATTCGCTGGTACATTCGTGCCAATATAGAAAACAATCAGCGCAACAAACGGAACGGCATACTTTTTGTTTTTAAACAGCTCGCCGATGCCGCCCTGCGCCTGTGCCGTGGCGCGGCCTGCCAGCCGGTCCTCACGGGCCTTGAGCCAAATTTCGGACTCTGGAATGGTCATACGCAGTGCCAACACGATGATGCCGACAACTGCCAGCGCACCGTACATGATCTGTCCGCTCAGATAATTTCCATCGCCCAACGTCCGGCTGACCAGAATGCCGACTCCATAGGCTGCCAGAATACCGACAACCCACAGAATATCCGAAAAGCCCAGCATCTTACCGCGCTTGCCTTCCGGTGCCGCCTCCGAGATGGTTGCCAAGGAAACCGGTAAGTCCGCGCCAACACCAGAGCCGATCAAAATCTGCCCGAGCAGCAGCAACGGGAAAATCTTACCAAAGGTTACCAGCAACGCGCCGACAATGATAAAGACCATTGTGACGGCAAAGACCTTTTTGCGTCCATAGATATCGCCCAAACGCCCGCCAATGATGGATGCAATGGCGATACACAGCGTCAATGCTGCTTCCAATGCGCCGAACTGCATGTTGCTCAGCGCATATTCAGTCCCTTCAAACGCTTTCTGGAAGATCGCCAGCGCGGTGCCGGAGGTGATGATGGCACAGGAATCAATATACGATGCCATACCGCTGACGATTGCAACAAACCAGGGGTTTGGTTGCTTTTTTGTTAATGTCTCAGACATAATCATTCCCCTTTTCTTATATTTCCATCTATTACATCAACTTGCGGAACAGAACCTTGAAGTCCTCTACGCTTGCTTCCTTCGGATTGCCCGGTGCGCATGCGTCCGCAGCCGCAGACTCTGCAAGGAACTGCAGATCCTCTTCCTTCATTGCTTCCAGCTTGGTCGGGATTCCGACATCATTGGACAGCTGGCGAACGACATCAATGGCAGCCTTGCGATAGGCCGTCTGATCCATGCCTGTGGTATCAACCCCCATCGCTTCGGCAATGTACTTGAACTTGTCGCCGGTCGCGTCCTGATTGAATTCCATGACGATCGGCAGCATCATCGCGCAGGCAACACCGTGCGGTGTGTCATAAACAGCCCCCAGCGTATGTGCCATAGAGTGTGCAATGCCCAGACCGACGTTGGAGAATGCCATGCCGGTGACATACTGACCCAGCGCCATGCCCTCACGGCCTTCCGGCGTGTTCTGTACGGCCCCGCGCAGGCTCTCAGAAATCAACTTGATTGCCTCGAGGTTCAGGCAGTCTGCCAATCTCCACGCGCCCTTGGTGGTATAGCCCTCGATCGCATGGGTCAGGGCATCCATGCCGGTTGCCGCCGTCAGGCCCTTCGGCATGGACGACATCATATCCGGGTCAATAACCGCAACGTTCGGGATATCATTGGTATCCACACAGACAAACTTACGCTTCTTTTCTACGTCCGTGATCACGTAGTTGATGGTAGCCTCCGCGGCGGTGCCAGCGGTCGTCGGAACGGCGATCGTAAAGACCGTCGGGTTCTTGGTCGGCGCAACGCCTTCCAGCGAACGGACATCGGCAAACTCCGGATTGTTGATGATAATGCCGATCGCCTTGCCGGTATCCATGGAAGAACCGCCGCCGATTGTAATCATGTAATCCGCACCGCTCTTTTTGTATGCTTCTACGCCGGATTTTACATTTTCAATGGTCGGGTTCGGCTTGATGTCCGAATAAACCTCATATGCCTGATGGTTGGCATCGAGCAGATCCGTAACCTTCTTGGTAACGCCGAACTTGACCAGATCCGGATCGGATGCGATGAACGCCTTGTTCAGTCCCTTACTGCTGATAATACCTGGAATTTCTTGAATCGCACCCTTGCCATGGTACGAAATGCCATTTAATACAAAACGATTGACTGCCATTGATATAACCTCCTGCGTTATCTTTCCATTTGTATCAGAGGAACGCTCCGATAAACTATAGGATGATATTTTCATCATCCTTATGTTGCTCCCGATAGGTTTTGGGAGAGACCTGATATTTTTCCCGAAACTGGCGATAGAAGTAGCTGTTATTTTCATATCCAACTGCCGCAATGATATCATTCACCGGAAGCTCCGTCTGCGTCAGCAACAGAATCGCCTGTTGAAACCGTTTCCGTTGCAGCAGCTCCTTAAAGGAAAACCCACTCTTCTTTTTAATCAAACGGCTCATGCCGGACGGCGACTGATTCAGCATCTCCGCAAGCTCAGAAAGCGACGCAGTTTTATAATTCTGATGGATATAATCCAATGTGGAACGGATCAGCACCTCATCATAGTTGGTTTCGGAATTCTTATCCAACGCCGTGACATATTTGAGCAGATATTGGAACAATACGCCCATCAAAATCTGATTCATGCGGTCATCGTCCTGCTTGTGCGCGATGGAATAAATGATGTTTTCCATCACATTTTCAATCTGTACAATTCCAGCTGTCTTGAACAGAAGATATTGCCCCTCATGTACGTCGTTGCTCAGGACACTGACCATAAAATCCGCAATGATGTTGTCCCGCCCCAGCATTTGAATCGCATAATCAAAAAACTGCGGCAGGATCATCAGATTGATGCCAATGTCGTCTTTTCCGGTCTCTTCGATAGAATGTGTCGTGTACTGATTGAGAAACAGCAGATCACCCGGTTCCATGCGGACAGCCGTTCCCTCAATGTGATGGATGATACAGCCCTTGCAAACATACAGCATCTCAATATAATTGTGACGATGCTTTGGGAAAGAAACAAATCTGGTGTGGGGACGTACAGCAATGGTCTTGCCCTGCTCCAGCATTTTGTCTTTATCTACAATAAACTGTTTTTTGTTGGTATATAGATCTTTTTCGATACCGCTGCCATCCAGGATACGCTGTTCCTCTTCTGTGATCTGTTCCATCATCTCAAGCAGTTCACGATTCATCTTCTATCATCCTTTTTTACACATTTTTCTCATACAGGAACTTTTCGGGCAGATCCACCTTGAAGTCCTTTGCCAGTGCACGGAATTCATCCGGCTGAATGGTTTGCAGCTTATATGGCTGCATAGAGCGAACCTTCACGAGAATCTCCGCAGACTTTTCGATCGTATGCGCCAGGCCAAAGGTCAGGTCAAAGTCCTCGCCGGAGCAAAACAGGCCATGATGCGCCCAGATTGCCGCGTCGTAATCCTCCATCAGCTTGGAGGTCTCCACTGCGATATCACGTCCGCCCGGAACCATCCATGGTACAACGCCGACGCCGGATGGGAAGACAACTGGACATTCCGTGGCCATTTCCCACAGCTCACGTGTGAATGCCTCTGCGGTCAGCGGCAGCACAAAGGTCAGCGCAATCAGATTGGTTGCATGGCAGTGATAAATCACACGATGCGCGCCATGCGTTACCCGCTTCTTTACCTCATGGTTCATCAGATGGCTTGGCAATTCGGAGGTCGGACGGCCACCGTTGACTAGCCCCCACAGGATGCGATACTGTTCGCCCTTGTCATCAATTTCAATGATAGCACTGGTATCCGCCGGGTCAAGACTGACGTTGCGGAAGTATTTACCGGAACCGGTTACCATAAAATATTCGCCTGCCAGTCCCGGAACGCTCGTGCCAATCGGCTGGAACGGCTTGTCATAGGTAAAGAACGGCTTTGCCGCTTCCACTTCCTCCGGCTTCATGCGATACGTCAGGTTGCCGCCGTTGCGCTCATGCCAGCCCTGCTGCCAACCGTCATCCGCCATGCGGATAAATCCCTGAACGAATTTTAAATCTGTTATATTCACAAGAAATTGCTCCTTTCTATCAAATACGCTTGGACAGGATATCCTTCTCGTATGTCTGAATCTCTCCAAACCACTCGCCGTCTGCCGGAACGCCGCACTGTGCACAGTATTCGTTCCAAACTTCGCCGAACGGCATCGTCTTCAGCTCTTCCTGACGTACCATCAGTTCCGTGAAGTTGCTCGCATCCTGCATGGCCTTCAAATCCTCGTTCGGCGTGACCAGCGCATACAGCAGTGCCTTTTGTGCATTTCGGAACCCAACCGTCCATGCGGAAATACGATTGATGGATGCATCAAAGTAATCGAGCGCAATGTTGACGCTGCCCTCCAGGCCGCCGCAACGGACGATCTCCTTCATGATCTCCCTGGTCTCATCGTCAAACAGAACAACGTGGTCGGAGTCCCAGCGGATCGGACGCGTGACATGCAGCGCGATTTCGTCGAAGAACGCCAGCAATGCCGGAATCTTGTCACTGACAACCTCCGTCGGATGATAATGCCCGTTATCCATCAGCGGAATGCACTTGTCCTTATTGAATGCGGCATAGGTCAGCGCAAATTCCGAGCTGCCCACCGTGTATGCCTCGACGCCGATGCCGAACACCTTGGATTCAATGCACGGCTTGACCAGCTTGAAATCATACGGCTCCGACAGAATCTGATCGATGGAATCACGGTAGCGGTCACGCGGTCCCTTGCGGTCTGCCGGAATATCCTTGAAGCCGTCACCGGTCCAGATGTTCATGACACACGGCTGTCCCAGCTCTTCTGCCAGATACTGCGAAATGCGGATGCATGCCTTGCCGTGCTCAATCCAGAATTTTCTGGTCTCTTCGTTCGGGCTGGACAGCGTCAACGGGTCACAGTTCGGATGGGAGAAGAACGTCGGATTGAAATCAGCGCCCAAACCGCGCTCCTTGCAGAATTGCGCCCACTTTGCAAAATGCTTCGGCTCCAGCTTGTCGCGGTCTGCCCATTCACCCTCTTCAAAAATCGCATAAGAAGCATGGATGTTGATCTTTTTCATACCCGGACACAGAGACAACACCTTATCGATGTCTGCCATCAGCTCCTCCGGCGTGCGTGCACGTCCCGGATAGTTGCCGGTCGTCTGAATGCCGCCGGTCAGCGGCTTGCTCGGATCGGTGTCAAACCCTCTTACGTCATCGCCCTGCCAGCAATGCAGGGAAACCGGTACGGTTTTCAGCTTTGCAATCGCTGCGTCCGTATCGACGCCCAGCTTTGCATAGCTTGCTTTTGCTGCTTCATAATTTGCCATAAATGTCCTCTCCTTTGTTCCATCTTACATAATTACATCATCATTTGAGATTCAGGCCTTGATTTCCCGAATATCAAATGACGCACGAACTGCATTTCTTGCTTCCTGCAAGTCTGTAAACTCACCAGTATGTATCATCTGTACCATCAGATTCCCGAGGGCTGTGCCTTCAATCGGACCGGCATATACCGGCAACCCGGATGCCTTTGCGGTCATCTCATTCAAATACATATCCTGACAGCCTCCGCCGACAATGTTGATGCTGGTATATGTTTTGCCAGTCAGTCCAGACAGCTTTTGAATCGCCTCTGCATAGCATTTCGACAAGCTGAGGTAAACACACTGCATCAATTCACCGGTTGTCTGCGGAATTGGCTGATCTGTATCCGCACAAGCATCTTTGATTTCCTGAATCATGCTGTCCGGCGACAAAAACCGATCGTCATTGACATCCACAACGCTGTGAAAATCCGATGACCTTCGTGCCGCGTCGCTCAAATCCCCGAAACCAATTTGCAGTTTTGCTTTCTGTCGTGCCTGCCCCTTGCCTTCTACATAATCGACGCCATTCAATTCGCGGCGGATGCTCTGGATCATCCACAGTCCCATGATGTTTTTCAGGTAGCGGAAGCGATAGTCATAGCCGCCCTCATTCGTAAAGTTCTGCTGTC
>JAUNIY010000011.1 GCA_030523305.1 Eubacteriales bacterium | reverse complement strand
TGCCAGGGAAATCCCTTCTACCACAATGTCCGGTACCGGTGAAACCCACATATTAACAACAGGAAGGATGAGATAGACAATCACCAGCCCTGCTACGCCAAACAGGAGGGAGTTTCGCAGACACACCCTTCCCTGAATATTGAACGGCAAATGGCTATAATCCCACCACGACGCATGGAATAATTTTTCCAGTACAAGCGAAGTGACAAATTCCAGCACCGCACTGCCAACAACAGATAACAAATAGATCTGCCACCACGCGATACCGCCCATATCCGGTTGTTCCATCCTCTGTACCAATATGGTAATGGCAACAGCGCCACAGCCGTAGATTGGGCACACCGGGCCGTATAGAAAGCCTCGGTTCGCCCACCGATGTGTGACGATTGTGCAATAGATCGTCTCAAAGATCCAGCCCATACAACTGTAGATCAAAAAGATCATAACATACCGGCTTATCCACATAAAGTAAAACCCCCTATAATGAATTGTATTATACCACACGATACCGCACAAAAGCAAACGGAGCCTCACGAAAATATAATAAATAATTTGTAAAAATACAGCAGCCTATCGTGTTTCTCACATCGTCCGACCACGCGCTTCCGTAAAAATGAGAAAGAGTCTTGACAAAAAAACAGGGAGCGCATATAATAACTTTAGTTTCAATGAAAAACCTGTGAGGGAGAGTAGTAGCCAGCGCGGCGAGCCTTTAGAGAGCTTTGGATGGTGGAATCAAAGCGGTGAGCGGCTGTACGAATGGACTCCAGAGGGCGGCTTGAACGGGAAACCAAGTAGACGCCGACGGGATCCCAACCCGTTATCCATCGGGTACGCGTGGTAGCGCGGAAAGCGAGTGGACGTTTTACGTCAATTTGGGTGGTATCGCAGGATTTTTAAGCTCTTGTCCCATGGTTAGGGATAAGGAGCTTTTTTATTTGCCACTTTTATCATGCCCAAACAATCTATTACACTTTTGGGAGGAAAAACCTATGAAAATCAATCGTATTCTAACCAAGCTGACTGCGGCAGCGGTTGCTATGACAATGCTGGCATCTCTGACCGCCTGTGGAAACAGCAGCACATCTACTTCCGGCAGCGCCGCAGGCTCTGACAGCACGACGACCTATACCGTCGGCATCTGCAACTATGTGGACGACGCTTCGTTAAACCAGATCGTAGACAATCTGGAAACACAGCTGGAAACGCTGGGCAAGGAAAACAACGTTACCTTCGAAATATCCTATGACAACTGCAATGCTGATGCAAACGTAATGAACCAAATTATTTCCAATTTCATCGCGGATGACGTCGATCTTATGGTGGGTGTTGCAACGCCGGTTGCCACCGCCATGCAGTCCGCGACCGAAGACAATGGAATTCCGGTTGTCTTTTCCGCCGTTACCGATCCGGTCGGTACCGAGCTGGTGGAGTCCCTGGAAGCGCCTGGCACCAACCTGACTGGCACATCGGATTTTCTGGATACGGATTCCATCATGAATCTGATCCTTGCCGCAAATCCGGATGTCAAGAAGATTGGCCTGCTGTATGACCAGGGTCAGGACTCGTCTACGACGGCTATCGAAAGCGCAAAGGAATTTTTGGAAGAGAACAACATCGAATATGTCGAGCGTACCGGTACCACCAACGACGAAGTTGCTCTAGCTGCTGATGCGCTGGTTGCAGACGGTGTGGACGCCGTATTTACCCCGACAGACAACACCATCATGACCGCTGAACTGGGCATTTATGAGACATTTATCGACGCCAAAATCCCCCACTACACCGGTGCGGATTCGTTTGCCCTGAACGGCGCATTTGTCGGTTACGGCGTAGATTATGCAAATCTGGGTGTAGAAACCGCCAATATGGTAGCGGATATTCTGCTGAACAACCTAGACCCGGCTGAAGTTCCGGTTCAGACCTTTGACAACGGAACGGCAACCGTGAATACTGAAACCTGCGAAGCGTTAGGACTGGATATTGAAACAATTAAAGCCGCATTTGAGCCGCTTTGCACCCAGGTCAAGGAAATCACTACAGCCGAAGAATTCAGCGATCTGGAAAAATAATGTAACTTGTTTGACGAGCCGGAAGGGCGTTTCTTCCGGCTCTGTCAACACACAAAACCATCAAAAAGGAGGAAATCACTTTGTCGCTTTCAACCGCGCTGTCTTTGGGAGAGACTGCATTGGAGCTTGGCCTGATCTGTTCCCTGACAGTACTCGCGCTGTTCCTCAGCTACTCCATGCTGAATGTCTGCGATCTTTCTACAGACGGCTGCTTTACACTGGGCGCAACCGTTGGCGCGACTGTTGCCATTGCCGGGCATCCATTCCTATCCATACCGGCCGCGATGGCTGCCGGTATCCTGTCCGGCTTCATTACCGCTGTGTTGCAGACCCGCATGGGTATCGACAGCCTGCTTGCCGGTATCATCGTCAATACCGGACTATATTCTGTCAACATCGGCGTGATGGGCGGCGCATCGCTTCTCAATCTCAACCGGACAGACACCGTCTATTCCTTCATGCGCGATATGCTGAAGGGCACGCCGTTACAGGGTAAGCAAACCCTCATCATTGCCTTGTTGGCGGTGGTCGCCGTCGTCCTGTTTCTGACCACATTTCTCAATACCCGCCTGGGGCTTGCCATTCGTGCGACCGGCAACAATCCGGATATGGTGCGCTCGTCTTCCATCAATCCGATTTTCACAACAACAGTCGGCCTGTGTGTGGCAAATGCCTTTACCGGCCTATCCGGCTGCCTGCTGGCACAATCGCAAAAGTCTGCGGACATCAACATCGGAACTGGTATGGTAACCATTGCCCTTGCCTCCCTGCTCATCGGCGGGACCTTTCTCGGCAAAGGCGGTATCTTCCGCCGTGCGGTAGGCGTTGTCATCGGGTCCTTTGTGTTCCGACTGGTTTACACGATTGCGTTGCGCTTCAATATGCCGGCCTTTATGCTCAAGCTGGTTTCCTCTATCATCGTTATCCTTGCGATTTCCGGCCCATATCTGAAAAAACAATGGCCGATGATTTGCCGCCGGTTTGGCTGGTCGCAAAAAGGAGGCTCCCGTTCATGCTAAAACTTACAAACATATCCAAAACCTTCAATCCAGGAACTGTCAATGAAAAGACCGCCTTGCATAACCTTTCCCTACATCTGAAGCCGGGCGATTTTGCAACCATCATCGGTTCCAACGGTGCCGGAAAATCCACAATGTTCAACGCCATCTGTGGGGATTTCCTCACGGACAGCGGAACGATTGAACTGGCTGGCAAGGATGTCACATTTCAGCCGCCGCACACCCGTGCCCGCAGTATCGGGCGTTTGTTCCAGGATCCCATGCGCGGCAGTGCGCCGGGCATGAGCATTGAGGAAAATCTGGCGCTCGCAGCTGGGCACGGCGGTTGGTTTTCCCGCATCAGCCGCGCGGATAAACAGCGTTTTCGCGAACAGCTCGCCCTGCTGGACATGGGGCTGGAAGATCGCATGAAGCAGCCGGTCGGCCTGCTCTCCGGCGGACAGCGACAGGCCCTGACGCTTCTGATGGCGACGATGGATCCGCCGAAGCTGCTGCTTCTCGATGAGCATACCGCAGCTCTGGATCCTGCCACCGCACAAAAGGTACTGCAAATCACACGCGACGTCGTAGAAAAGCATCACATCACGACGTTGATGGTGACGCACAACATGCAAAACGCGCTGGATCTGGGCAACCGCACGCTGATGATGGACAGCGGCAACATTGTCCTGGATATCGAAGGCAAAGAACGGGAAGGGCTTACGGTCAACGACCTGCTGGAACGCTTCCATGCCGGCGCCGGAAAATCGCTGGACAACGACCGTATCCTACTTTCCAAACAAAAGAACAATGGATAAGACATAGCATTCACGGAAAATTTTCACCGTGAATGCTTTCTTTTTCGTGATTTCTACCGATTGACAACTGTTTTTGGCTATACTATAATAAGACAGTATATTGGCGATGACGAAGAAAAGTAACGCTCCTTATCGCTCCCAGTGAACAGCAGATAGTGCGAATGCTGTAGAATGAATGAGCACGAAGAACACTTCACCAGCCGCAATCTGAACCCCCGTTTCCGGGGCAGTAGGTGCGCCGTTTTGCCATGCGTTACATGGCTCTCTTGAGTGACCGGGATTTCCGGTAAATCAGGTGGTACCGCGGACAGTTTCTGTTCGTCCTGAACCGTATCGTTTGGGATGGGCAGTTTTTTATGCTTATTTCCCGAAATATTATGTTCCGAAAGGAGTTCAATATGAACACATCCAATCTCTACCGCAACAAGACCATGGATCAGATCAACGAGGCGGACGTTGGCTCTACCCTGCGCATTGCCGGCTGGGTCGAAAATATCCGTGACCATGGCGGCGTATCCTTCATTGACCTGCGCGATATGTACGGCGTCATGCAGGTCGTTATGCGCGACACCTCTCTGTTGAAAGGTATCAACAAGGAGGACTGTATTTCTGTAGAAGGCCCGATCCAGCACCGTGATGAGGAAACCTACAATCCCAAAATCCCAACCGGTACAATCGAGCTGGAAGCGCACAGCGTTACCATGCTGGGCAAGGTCTATCGTCAGCTGCCGTTTGAAGTGATGACTTCTAAGGAAATCCGCGAGGATGTCCGGTTGAAGTACCGTTATCTTGACCTGCGCAACAAGAAGGTCAAGGACAACATTGTGTTCCGTTCCCAGGTCATTTCTTTCCTGCGCCAGAAGATGACCGATATGGGCTTTTTGGAAATCCAGACCCCGATCCTGTGCGCTTCTTCCCCGGAGGGTGCGCGCGACTACGTTGTCCCGTCCCGCAAGTTCAAGGGCAAGTTCTATGCGCTGCCGCAGGCTCCGCAGCAGTATAAGCAGCTACTGATGGTTTCCGGTTTTGATAAGTATTTCCAGATTGCACCGTGCTTCCGTGATGAGGATGCGCGCGCAGACCGTTCTCCTGGCGAATTTTATCAGCTGGACTTCGAGATGAGCTTTGCAACGCAGGAAGACGTATTCCGCGCAGGCGAAGAGGTTCTGACCGCTACGTTTGAAAAATTCGCGCCGGAGGGCGCTTCGGTTACTGCCGCACCGTACCCGGTTATCAGCTACAAGCAGGCTATGCTGGAATTTGGTACCGACAAGCCGGATCTCCGCAACCCGCTGCGTATCATTGACCTGACTGATTTCTTCCAGCGCTGCACCTTTAAGCCGTTCCTCAAGAAGACCGTCCGCGCCATCAAGGTGCATGCAAATATGTCCAAGGGCTTCCATGAAAAGCTGTTGAAATATGCGCAGTCCATCGGCCTGGGCGGCCTGGGCTATTTGCAGGTCAAGGAAGACATGTCCTATAAGGGCCCGATCGACAAGTTTATTCCAGACGAAATGAAGTCTGAAATTGCAGAGCTGGCGGGCCTGGAAGTCGGCGACACCATTTTCTTTATTGCAGATCGGGAAAGCAAGGCCGCAAACTATGCAGGCCAGCTGCGCAATGAGCTGGGCGCACGCCTCGACCTGATTGAAAAGAACGCATACCGCTTCTGCTTCGTCAACGACTTCCCGATGTTTGAATTTGACGAGGAAGAAAAGAAAATCATCTTCACCCACAACCCGTTCTCGATGCCGCAGGGCGGCCTGGAAGCGTTAGAAACCAAAGATCCGACCGAAATTCTGGCATATCAGTACGACATTGTGTGCAACGGTGTGGAGCTGTCTTCGGGCGCAGTGCGTAACCACAATCTGGATATTATGATTAAGGCATTTGAAATTGCGGGCTACACCGAGGAAGACCTCAAGACCAAGTTTGGCGCACTGTACAACGCTTTCCAATTTGGCGCACCTCCGCATGCAGGTATGGCCCCGGGTATTGACCGCATGATTATGCTGCTGCGCAATGAGGAAAATATCCGCGAGGTTATCGCATTCCCGATGAACGGCAACGCGCAGGATCTGATGTGCGGCGCACCGGGTGAAATCACCGAGCATCAGCTCCGTGAGGTCCACATCAAGGTCCGCGACTAAATCATGGCACGCAAAATGATTGCCGACGCACGCACCGGCCTGCGCCCGCTGAACGGGGAAACCATCCTCCACGGTATCTTTAATGGCGATTTGCGCGCCTTGGAGCTAGAAAATGGCTGTGTCATTTTTGACGACAACCGTCCCAACTACCACACAAGGGACGGGCGTGAATTTGCTGAGGTGCTGGAATGTGAGGATCATACAGACAGCGGCATGATTATCGGCTATGTAGAACTATAGAAAAACCGGAGGGCAGTACAGCTGTCCTCCGGTTCCTTTTTGCAAAAATCCGTTATTCGATGCCTAGCACCGGATAATCCTGTGCTTCTACCGCGCTTTTGAGCACGTCGTCCGCCACGTCCTTGCTCAGTGTAACAATAGCCGTGTTGGTCTCATGGCTCGGAACCGCTTCGGTCACGCCGTCGATCGCCTCCAGCGCCTTCTTGACACGCGCTTCACAATGCTGGCACATCATGCCTTCGATTTTCATGGTCTTCGTCATAGTCTTTTGCTCCTTTTTGTTCATGGGTTTTATTTTTTTATCCTTCGCTGCATTGCGGATATCAAACAGATTCAGCCGCAGCGCATTGGTAACAACACAAAAGCTGGACAAGCTCATGGCCGCTGCGCCGAACATCGGATTCAGCTTCCAGCCAAACAGTGAAATAAACACGCCCGCTGCCAGCGGGATGCCGCAGACATTGTAGGCAAATGCCCAGAACAGGTTTTGATGGATGTTGCGCAGCGTGGCGCGGCTCAGCCGAATGGCCGCCGGTACATCGCACAAACGGCTCTTCATGAGCACAACATCCGCAGCATCAATGGCAACATCTGTGCCAGCCCCAATGGCAATGCCAATGTCTGCCCGCGTCAATGCAGGCGCATCGTTGATGCCGTCACCTACCATGGCAACCTTGCCTTTCTGCTTGAGCGAACGGATCACCGCTTCCTTTCCATCCGGCAGGACACCGGCGACCACGTCGTCTACACCGGCCTGTTTGCCAATTGCACGTGCAGTCCGCTCATTATCACCGGTCAGCATCACGACTTCAATGCCCATGTGCTGCAATTCTTTGACAGCCTGCGGGCTGTCCTCCTTGATGACATCCGCAACCGCAATAATACCGGCAAGCACGCCGTCTTTGGTGAAAAACAGCGGCGTTTTGCCCTGTTCTGCCAGCCGTTCCGCTTGTTTGTTCAATATCGGCGGAATTTCAGTCAGGCCGCTGATATATTTCCCACTGCCGCCATGAACAGCTGCGCCGTTCCATATTGCCGAAAGCCCGTTGCCAGGCAACGCCTGGAATGCCGTAACTTCCTCCGAATGCATTTGCAAGGCATCCGCTTTCTGGACAATGGCCTTTGCCAGCGGATGCTCGCTTTTGCACTCCAGCGCATATGCCAACGTCAGCAGCTCGTTTTCCGTCCAGCCCTCTGCCGGAAGCAGATCAGTGACTTTCGGCTCGCCGGACGTAATCGTACCGGTCTTATCCAGCGCGACGACGCGGACCTTTCCGGCCTCCTCCAGGGAAACCGCAGTTTTAAACAGGATGCCGTTTTTTGCCCCCTTGCCGTTTCCGACCATGATCGCGACCGGCGTTGCCAGGCCAAGCGCACACGGACAGCTGATAACCAGCACAGAAATACCTCTTGCCAGCGCAAACGCAACCGTCTGCCCTACAAGCATCCAAACGATAAATGTGATTACAGCGATCGTGATGACCGCCGGGACAAACACGCCGGATACCTTATCCGCAATTTTCGCAATCGGCGCCTTTGTCGCCGCCGCATCGCTGACCATGCGGATGATCTGCGAAAGCGTCGTATCCTCGCCAACCCGCGCGGCCTCACATGTCAAAAAACCGGACTGGTTCAACGTCGCCGCCGAAACCGGATCGCCAACCGTTTTATCCACCGGAACGCTTTCTCCGGTGAGCGCCGCTTCATTGACCGCGCTGCTGCCTTCCAGAACGACGCCGTCTACCGGGATGTTTTCGCCCGGACGGACGACAAAGACATCGCCTTTTTTGACCTGATCGATGGAAACTTCGATTTCATTCCCATCCTGTATGACGACGGCGGTCTTGGGTGCAAGCTTCATCAATCCCTTGAGCGCATCGGTTGTTTTGCCTTTGGAATGCGCTTCCAGCATTTTTCCTACTGTAATCAGCGTTAAGATCATTGATGCGGATTCAAAGTAAAATTCGTGCATATAGGTCATGACGGCATCCATATCGCCTCTGACCTGCGCGTCTGTCATGGCAAACAACGCGTAGACGCTCCACACAAAGGAAGCCATTGATCCCAGTGCGACCAGCGTATCCATATTAGGCGCTCGATGGATCAGGCCTTTGAAGCCACTGATAAAGAATTTCTGGTTGATGACCATGATGATACCTGTTAAAATCAGCTGTATCAGCCCCATAGCGACATGATTCCCTTCCAGCCGCGCAGGAATCGGCCATCCCCACATCATATGCCCCATGGAAAAATACATCAAAACAACCAGAAATCCAAGCGATGCGATCAGCCTGCGCTTCAAAACCGGCGTATCATGATCCTTCAACGCCTCTTCATCCATTGCCGCGGAATGGGATGCCGCGTTTGTATCCGTACCTTTTAACGACGCGCCATATCCGGCAGCTTCCACCGCAGCAATAACTGCCTGCGCTGTCGCTGTTCCCTCTACCCCCATGGAATTGGTTAACAGGCTGACAGAGCAGGCGGTCACGCCGTCAACCTTGGACACCGCCTTTTCCACCCGTGCGCTGCACGCAGCGCAGCTCATTCCTGTAACAGAATATTGCTCCATGTTCTATGCCTTTCCCGGCTCAATGCCAGTGACCTTATAATCAGACCACGCAAGTGCCTGCCTGATTTCATTATCATTGACCTCGCGTGACAGCGAAAGGACTGCTGTCCCCTTCTTCCAATCTACGCTTGCCACAACGCCGTCTATTTTATTCAACTGGTTTTCCACATGCTTCCGACAATTGTCGCACATCATCCCCTCAATATGGACGATTTTTTCCCCGATTTTTTCTCCTTGCAGTTCTTTCTTTTGTACCACAATTTCATCTGTACTGCCGCCGCAGCAGCCGCCTTCTCCCTTCATATGCTTCATACCGGAACGGGCCGCAAACACCACAATGACGATCAAAACAGCGATGATAATATAGGTTCCCACAAGAATCCCTCCTTTATTTCATTAGTTTTTGCAGGGTTGACACCAATTCATCAATCACATCATCCTTGCCGTCCCGAATATCCTGCGCCACGCAGGTTCGGATATGGTTGGACAGCAATTCCCTGTTGAACGCATTGACCGCGGCCGTTACCGCCGCCGATTGCACTAGAATATCGGTACAATACGCATTTTTTTCCACCATACCGCGGATCCCGCGAATTTGTCCTTCAATGCGGTTCAGGCGGTGGATCAAGCTTTTATATTCTTCTTCCGTGCGTTCCTTTGTCTTATGACAACAGCATTTTTGTTCTTCCATGTCATCACCTCGCATGATATACCCCTCAGGGGTATTTTGATTATATACCCATCCCGGGTATCTGTCAACCATCATTTGCTTTTTTGTCCGATTGGATTGTTTCCAGTCCAAATGGAGTCCATCCGCCAAAAAAATTCTTTTTCTTTCAAATCCCCTCATACTTTTTTCTACAGATGTGGTATAATATATCCATCTTCTTATTTGGAAGAACATTTCACAATGATGAAGGAAGGGAAAAATATGCTCGAAAAACAATTTAAGCTCCAGGAAAACCATACGAACGTGCGTACAGAAGCCGTAGCAGGTGTCACGACCTTTATGACGATGGCGTATATCCTTGCGGTAAATCCATCCATCCTTTCAGCTTCGGGTATGGACAGCAATGCGGTGCTCATGGCAACCGCAATCGCTTCATTTATCGGATGTATGTGTATGGCATTGCTGGCAAATTATCCATTTGCCCTTGCCCCCGGCCTTGGACTCAATGCCTATTTTGCATACACAGTCTGCGGATCCATGGGGTATTCTTGGCAGTTTGCCCTATTGGCTGTATTCGTTGAGGGCTTGATTTTTATTGTACTCTCGCTGACCAATGTGCGGGAAGCCATTTTCAATGCCATCCCGCTCCAGTTGAAAAAAGGCGTTTCTGTTGGCATTGGCCTGTTCATCGCTTTTATTGGCTTACAGAATGCCAAGCTGGTTATCGACAGCTCAACGTTGGTGAGCATCGTTGACTTTACCGCTGATTTCCACACCGTAGGCATCGGCGCATTGCTGGCGGTTATCGGCTTGATTATCATTTCGGTACTGCATATCAAACACGTAAAGGGTGCTATTCTGATCGGTATTCTTGCAACATGGATCCTGGGTATTCTCTGCCAGCTGACAGGTATCTATCACATTGATGTAGAAAATGGATTTTATTCCCTGATTCCATCCTGGTCAGATTTTGACATCACAGCAATCTGCCTCACGTTTGGCCAATGCTTCAATTTTGAAAGCATCAACATGAATATCATCGATTTTATCGTAATTATTTTTGCCTTCCTGTTTGTCGATATGTTCGACACCCTAGGAACGCTGATCGGTGTTGCCAACAAAGCGAACATGCTGGATGAAAACGGTAAACTTCCACGCATCAAGCAAGCACTGTTAGCGGACGCCATTGCAACTTCCGCCGGCGCTGTGCTCGGTACTTCCACCACAACTACCTTTGTCGAAAGCTCTTCCGGTGTAGCCGAAGGCGGCAGAACTGGTCTATCCTCTGTTATTACCGGCTTCTTGTTCCTACTGTCCATCTTTTTCGCCCCGATATTTACGACCATTCCAAGCTTTGCCACTGCTCCGGCTTTGATCTTTGTCGGCTTCCTGATGATTTCTGCCGTCGCAGAAATTGATTTCAACGATGCTACCGAAGCAATCCCAGCTTATCTGTGCCTGCTGTGCATGCCGCTGATGTATAGCATTTCCGAAGGCATCGCAGTCGGCATTGTCTCATATGTTGTCATCAACGTGATTTGCGGCAAATCCAAAAAGATTACGCCGCTCATGTATATTCTGGCAGTTTTGTTCGTACTCAAATATATTTTTCTGTAATACACAGGATTACGTTTGCAAAAGGACGGAGATTTCGCTCTCCGTCCTTTTATTTTTCTTCCTTCAGTGGAAAGGTTACGCGCCAGCCGCCGTCCACATATATCCCTGCCGTGACGAAATCACCCATCAACTGATATTCCTCGATTTCGTCCTGTGGGATATCAAACACATATTCGTCATAGCGTGTGGAATTGGCATAGTGTCCGCTTCCATCTGCGGTTTCCTGCCATTTCTGTTCCCCGATGTGGAACATGTACGAGCATGTGCTCTCCACTCTTGTTCCGTCTGCCTTTTCCAGCCAGAAACCCCCATTCCCATCAAATAGATTCTCCGACGGTTCCGATTGAATCTGAACATGCAGCTGCCCGTTTGCATAAGCAAGCCCGGTCATCTCCACACCGTCAACTGGAAATTCGCCTTGCGGTTCGGATGGTATAAGAGCCTGCGCAGTATCCGGAAATACGTCAGTATCATCCGCCGCGCTGTATCCGTTCAGCTCAACCTCCTGCGTGTCCTCTGTCTCCTGTACTTTTGTCCAATCAATTGGAATCTGAATATTGCTATATTCCTTCTTCTTGCTCGTGAAACTTCCCAGCGAAAATGTAATTTTGTCGCCCTCAATATTCACATCATCTACCGGGACAGCGTTTCCCTCGTCATTTACTTGCATTATCAGAATATCCGGCACTTGTTCTACATCCCGTGCCTCTGCAAGCGTTACCCCATATTGATTCAGCGTTACGGTTGTATGCCCTTCTTCATCTTCGGATACGGTTCGATATATATCACTGTTGTTTGTACCATTCCAAAATTCAATGCGGATGTATAGCCGCGCGGTCTTGGTATTCTCATCATAATCCACCATTTCGCAGCCTGAAACACTGGAAAAGGGTATATGAATGTCATAGCTGTCATTCAAATCCATCGTCGCATCGATGCGGTCTCCGGTCAGATCCTGCATGGTAATATAGATTTCCGCCGTATTCCCATAAATATACGCGGATTCCACCTCCATACGGATGCCGTTTTTCTCATCCGACAAATGTACCGGCATAAAAAACTGCGCCATGGATGGAGACAAGGTATACATCACCTGGTAAACTGGTTCTACATTTGCCGCCAGCGCAGGCATGGCGATGACAAGCCCCATACATGCGGCGAGTACCGCCGCTGCCGGGCGGAGTAACCGACGGATTTTGGGATAGTTCTGTTTGTTTTGTGCAGATGCGCACACCTCGTGCACCAGTGCATCACTCGGTGCAATCTGCTGCATCATGTGCTGATATCGTTCGTGTAGCATCGTCATCCTCCTCCAAAATGTTGCGCAGCATGTGCCGCGCCCGGGTGAGCTGTGTTCGTACCGTCGATTGCTTGCGGTGCAGGATCGTTGCAATCTGTGCCGTTGACATCTCTTCATAGTAAAACAAGTGAACGACTTCCCGATATTTCGGCGGCAGCTGCTGCAATGCCTGATACAAACCGTAATCCTCCGGCATTTCCCATACCAGATTTTCCTGCAACGCTTCCGTACGCCTGCGCCATGAAGAGCTCCACAGCTTATTGCAGCAATTCACCGTTACGCGGATCATCCATGCTTTGCGGTGCTCTTCTTCGCGAAACTTCGGCTGCTTTTTCCAATACCGCATAAAAACTTCTTGGAACACCTCATCCGCATCGTATGTTGTTCCCATTCGGGCGAAAGCAAGCCGGTAGATCATATCGCGGTACCTATGTATTACGTCATCTATATTATCACTGATCTGCGCCATGCTCTCCCTCCTTTCAGTTATAACACCCGCCAGACACGCAAAATGCTACACAAAATCAAAAAAATTTCCTCACAGACAAAAACGGCATAGCCCACAAAAGGCTACGCCGTTTTCAAGCTCCATGATATTCATCAGAGCTTCGGTAACAGATCCATTTCCTTTGCAATCTCAATGTTGACTGCACCCATGGCAATTTGCGCGAGGGCATCGACAAATCGCTGCACGCCGGTCAGCATCAGCGAAAAGTAATCGCAGATGTCCGTAACGACACGCTCCATGTCATCCTTGATGTTGACGACAATGTTATGGCGCATATAGATAACGCCATCTTCTTCAAATAAGCCGAATTGGCCGATGGTGCAGAAATTATTGATATAGAAAATCGCACGCTTCAGCTCCGGCAGGTTCTTTTCCATTGCCCCCGGTTCAATCTGGAACATGGTGGCGTGCATCTGGAACAGTGCGGTTTCCTCCCGCGCCATGTTTGCTGGCGGGAACCACATGTCAATGATGACATCCTGTTTGACCTTGCCCAAGCGATTGAGTTCAACGCGGGTCATCGGTGGATTGCCGTCCTTACCGTCAAAAAACTGTGTGCGGAAACCATTCTGCTGGATGACATCCGCCATGCAGGAAAGAATATGGTTCTTTTGTTCTTCCATGTGTTTCACCTCTCAGCCTTTCTTGATACCAATGTCAAGACGATAATGCGCCTTTTCAAAATGAATCTTGTTGACATCGGCATAAGACTTTCGGATCGCTTCGTCCAGCGTCGGAGCCGTCGCGGTAACGCCCAGCACGCGGCCGCCGCTGGTGACAAGCTTGCCATCCTTGACAGCCGTGCCCGCATGGAATACGATGGAGTCCGTCACCTGATCCAAACCGGTGATTTCCTTGCCCTTTTCATATGCAACCGGATAACCCCCGGAAGCCAATACCACACAGCACGCCGCATTGTCTGCCCACTGGATATCCATTTCATCCAGGCGGCCGTCGATAACTGCGTTCATAATCTCGAACAGGTCACTTTCCAGACGGCACAAGACAGCCTGCGTTTCCGGATCGCCAAATCGGGCATTGTATTCAATAACCTTCGGCCCCTTCGGCGTCAGCATCAGGCCGAAATACAGCACGCCGCTGAACGGACGTCCTTCCGCAGCCATTGCCGCTACCGTCGGCTTGAAAATAGTGTCCATGCAGGTCTGCGCGATGTCCTCCGTATAGAAACGGGACGGAGAAAATGCACCCATGCCGCCGGTGTTCGGGCCTTCATCGTTGTCATACGCACGCTTGTGATCCTGTGCGGACGGCATAGTAGACAGATGCTCACCATCGACAAAGGCCAGAACCGAAACCTCCGGTCCGGTCAAAAATTCTTCGATGACAACGCGTGCGCCTGCGCCGCCAAAGCGTCCGCCGTCAATCGCATCCTTGACTGCTGCAATCGCTTCTTCCTCGGTCATTGCGACGGTTACACCCTTGCCCAGTGCAAGGCCGTCCGCCTTGATGACAATCGGCGCGCCGTTTTCCTTGATATAGGTAATTGCATCCGCGCTGTTATCAAATACAGCATAGCCAGCCGTCGGGATCTCGTATTTCTTCATCAGATCCTTTGCAAACGACTTAGAGCCTTCAATTACAGCCGCATTCTTGCGCGGGCCAAATGCACGGATGCCTTCGGCCTCCAATGCGTCTACCATACCCAACGCCAGCGGATCATCCGGCGTGACAACGACCAGATCCGGATGATGTTCCTTGGAAAATGCAACAACGCCCGCAATATCGGTTGCACCGATGGCAACACATTCTGCAACCTCTGCAATGCCACCGTTGCCCGGTGCGCACCAGATTTTATCCACCTTTGGGCTTTTTGCCAACGCCATGCAAACCGCATGTTCGCGTCCGCCGCCGCCGATAACCAGTACTTTCATATTGGAAATCCTCCTTGTTTTCTTCTCTATAGACCGTCAAAAGTCAGGTACGCCAAACGCGCACCTGACTCTTTCTACTTTTTTATGCGCAGCATCAATGATGGAACAGACGGATGCCGGTGAACGACATCACGATGCCATACTTATTGCAGGTATCGATAACATGGTCATCCCGGATGGAACCGCCCGGCTGTGCGATGTAAGCCACACCGGACTTCTTTGCACGCTCAACGTTATCGCCAAACGGGAAAAATGCATCGGAACCTACAGTCACACCGGACTGGGTCGCAATCCATGCCTTCTTCTCTTCTGCAGTCAGCGGCTCCGGCTTGACCTTAAACTTGGTCTGCCATACGCCCTCTGCCAGAACATCCTCATACTCGTCGGAGGTGTAAACATCAATGGCATTGTCACGGTCCGGGCGGCGGATACCATCGATAAACTGCAGGCCAAGTACCTTCGGATGATGGCGCAGGAACCAGTTATCCGCCTTATTGCCTGCCAGACGCGTGCAATGGATGCGGCTCTGCTGGCCGGCGCCAACGCCAATCGTCTGACCGTTCTTGACATAGCAAACGGAATTGGACTGCGTGTATTTCAGCGTAATCAGGGAAACGATCATATCCAGCTTTGCCTGCTGCGGCAGCTCCTTGTTTTCGGTTACGATGTTTGTCAGCATCTCCTCATCGATCTTCAGGTTGTTATGTCCCTGCTCAAAGGTGATGCCAAAGATTTCACGGCGTTCGATGGCAGCCGGTTCGTAATCCGGGTCAATCTGGATCACGGTATAACCGCCCTTGCGCTTGCTCTTGAGGATCTCCAACGCTTCCTCAGTGTACGACGGTGCAATGATGCCGTCGGAGACCTCGTACTTCAGATACGTTGCGGTCTGCGCGTCACAGGTATCGGACAGTGCAACCCAGTCGCCATAGGAGCACAGGCGGTCAGCGCCGCGTGCCCGGATGTATGCACACGCAATCGGAGACAGCTCTTCCTCGGTATCGACAAAATAAATCTGCTTTTCTACATCCGACAACGGCGTGCCGATGGCTGCGCCTGCTGGGCTGACATGCTTAAAGGAAGCGGCAGAAGCCATGCCGGTAGCAGCTTTCAGCTCACGTACCAGCTGCCAGCTGTTGAAAGCGTCCATAAAGTTAATATATCCCGGCTTGCCGTTGAGAACCGTGATCGGCAATTCGCCCTCCTTCATATAAATGCGGGACGGCTTCTGATTCGGATTGCAGCCATATTTCAGTGCAAGTTCAGTCATGATGTTCTTTTCTCCTCTCAGCAGTGCTTATTGCGGATGACACTGGAAGCCTTGCCGGTTTCCAGATCAATAAAGCTGACATACAACGATACCTTGTTGTCCTCGTTCAGGTTCTCCCAAACCATATCGGCAAATTCGTTCAAACCGCCTTCCATGCGGACAGTCTCCGGCTCGCCCTCAAAAGACGGCAATGGAGAGCCGTCGTTCATATACGTATGGATGAAATGGCCGATGCCTGCACGCGGTGCGTCATACTCAAAGAAGAAACGCTTGTTGCATGCCGGATCGCCGTCAAAGCTCTTGAGGATCGACAGCTCATATGCGCCGTCCGGTTCGACAATGCCGGAAATGCGCGGGGTGTAGTTCGGGCCGTCCGGCTCAAACTGACGGGTACGAAGCGCTTCAATATAGCTCTTGCCTTGTGCCAGTCCATCGCGCACCGTATCGGTCTGATCGCCGTTGGTTACAATCGTCGCGCCGTTGTATGTACGTACCGGATGATAAATAATCAGGGACGGGTCAACCATCTTAGACGGGTCAAAGGCTTCCGTGCGGATACCGTCCTCTGTCTCAGCAAAGATACGGTTGCGGCTATTTTCGCTGCGGCCCATGATAAAGTACGCGATAACAGCAGACTTGTTGTCTGCGCTGCGGCCAAGTACAATGCCGCGGCCCGGATAGCTGTTGCTGCGCAGCTGCGCGCCAAGATCAAAAATTTCCATGAAACAATCTTCCTTCTATTTTGTGTTATTTATTCAGCAATAGAAACGATACCGCTGTCCGAAACAGACAGCTTCCCTTC
The DNA here is from genome assembly GCA_030523305.1 of Eubacteriales bacterium. Lineage (GTDB taxonomy): Bacteria > Bacillota > Clostridia > Oscillospirales > Butyricicoccaceae > Butyricicoccus_A. The sequence continues at coordinate 19,080 of JAUNIY010000011.1, read as the reverse complement.
GCAAAACAGCGATACCACACGCGGAAGCAGGATATGCTCCGCCTGCGCCATGATGCGCTTCTGTAACGATTCCGGCGTGTCTCCCGGCTCTACTGCGACCGCTTTCTGTGCAATGATTGGGCCGCCGTCTGTCACAGCATTGACAAAATGTACCGTCGCGCCGCTTACCTTGACGCCCTTTTCCAACGCCGCCTCATGGACATGCAACCCATAGAAGCCATCCCCACAAAAAGACGGGATCAGCGACGGATGTACATTGATGATACGGTTTTCAAACACATGGCAGAAATATGCGTCCAGTACCGTCATGAAGCCTGCCAGAACCACCAAACCAATGTCTTTCTCTTGCAGAAATTCGGCCAACGCCTTGCAATATGCCTCTCCGGACGGATAATCCTTCTTTTTGATGGTATAGCCCGGAATTCCGGCGTTTTTGGCACGTTCCAATGCGTATGCCGTATCATTGGACGAAATCACAGCGGCTACCCTGCCGTTTTTGATCTCTCCCCGCGCCTGCGCATCCAGGATTGCCTGTAGATTTGTACCGCCGCCGGAAACCAGTACAGCGATATTTACCATAACTCGACTTCCTTTTCGCCTTCCTTGCACGCGCCGATGATATAACCGGTTTCACCCGCTGCCGCAATTGCCTCAAGCGCCTTGTCTGCCTGCTCCTTCGGTACAGCGACAACCAGGCCTGCGCCCATGTTAAAGGTGTTGTACATATCGCGCTCCGGAATATTGCCAGTCTGCTGAATCAGCTTGAAGATTTCCGGTGTCGGCAGTGCAGCCTTTTCGATGGATACGCTGATATTTTCCGGAAGCATACGCGGAATATTCTCATAGAATCCGCCGCCGGTGATGTGACTCATTGCCTTGACATCGACAGCCTGCATCAGCGACTGGATGGTTTTTACATAAATCTTTGTCGGGGTCAGCAGCTCCTCACCGAGCGTTTTGCCAAATTCAGCGATATACCGCTGTACAGACTTTTCATTGATCCCCAGCGTCTTGCGTACCAGGGAATATCCATTGGAATGTACGCCGGAGGATGCAACGCCTATCAGCACGTCGCCGACTGCAAGCTTGGTGCCGTCGATCATCTTGTTACGATCCACCAGGCCAACCGAGAAGCCCGCCATATCGTATTCGTCTACCGGATAGAAGCCCGGCATTTCTGCGGTTTCGCCGCCAACCAGCGCGCAGCCTGCCTGCTTGCAGCCGTCCGCAATGCCCTTGACCAGCTCGGCAATGCGCTCCGGATAGTTTTTACCAACCGCGATGTAATCGAGGAAAAACAGCGGTTTTGCACCGCAACATGCAATGTCATTGACACACATTGCAACGCAGTCGATGCCTACCGTGTCATGCTTGTCCATCAGGAAAGCAAGCTTCAGCTTGGTTCCTACGCCGTCAGTACCGGAAACCAGGATCGGATGCTCCATGCCCTGTACCGGCGGTTCAAACATGCCGCCAAAGCCGCCGATCGAACCGAGCACACCCGGAATATAGGTGCTTTCTACGAACGGCTTCATTTTTTTGACAGCTTCATAGCCAGCAGTTACGTCAACGCCAGCTGCCTTATAGCTTTCAGAACGACTATTCACCATTTTCACCAATCCCACTTTCAAATATATTCTTTTCTACGGTGTCCGGAACCTCAATCGGGTATTTTCCGCTGAAGCATCCGTTGCAGAAGCCGCAATGCGCGCCCACTGCAATTTTATTCGTCGCCTCCAGCGACAGATAACCAAGCGAATCCACACCAACCAGATCACGTATTTCTTCAACCGTCCGTCCATACGCAATCAGGTATTCCCGATCCGGTACATCCGTTCCAAAAAAACATGGATGCAAGAATGGAGGTGCGGAAATGCGCATGTGGACTTCCTTTGCCCCTGCATCCCGCAGGATCTTTACCAGACGCGCACAGGTTGTGCCACGCACAATGGAATCATCGACCAGAATGACACGTTTGCCTTCCAGATTGTTGCGTAGGGCATTGAGCTTGATGCGCACAGAACGCTCCCGCTTGTCCTGCCCCGGCTGAATGAAGGTACGGCCAATGTACTTATTTTTAATCAATCCCACATCATACGGGATGCCGGAAGCCTTGGAATAACCGATTGCCGCCGGGATACCACTATCCGGCACGCCCACGACGACGTCGGCATCCACCGGATGCTCTTCAAACAGATACCGCCCCGCCTCCTGCCGCGCATAGGCGACAGACGCGCCGTCTACAACAGAATCCGGACGTGCAAAATAGATGTATTCAAATACACACATGGTGTGATCGCACTGGATGCCGCAGTGCATGGAGCGCATTTCACCGTCCTCAATTACAATCAGCTCGCCTGGTTCCACATCGCGGATAAATTCCGCACCCAGCGCATCCAGCGCGCAGGATTCCGATGCAAAGACATAGGAGTTGTACATCTTCCCGATGCAGAGCGGGCGGAAGCCATGCGGATCGCGCGCCGCGATCAGCTTGCGCGGCGACATAACGACAAGGGAATACGCACCTTCGATCACACTCATCGAGCGCAGAACTGCCTGCTCGATGCTCCCGCATTTCAAACGCTCGCGCACAATGGTATAGGCCAACACCTCTGTATCAGAGGACGAACGGAAGATTCCGCCATCCAGTTCAATCTGCCTGCGCAATTCACCCGCATTGACTAGATTGCCATTATGCGCAATTGCAAGATTCCCCTTGCAGTGCGTAATACAGACCGGCTGCGCATTTTCCCGGGACTGCAGTCCAGTGGTAGAATAGCGCACATGGCCAATCCCCATTGTACCCGGCATCCCGTCCAGAATTTCCTGGTCAAACACCTCGTTAACTAAGCCGATATCCTTATGGCAACGGATGACACCATCGTTGTTCACAGCAATGCCGCAGGCTTCCTGCCCTCTATGCTGCAACGCAAACAGGGCCGTATACGCATCATGCGACGGGCTGATCTTACCAATATCTTCCTTATTAACATAAACACCGAAAACGCCGCATTCTTCATGCAGCGTATCGCATGCGCCAAACGGCGTATGCGACGCTTTTCTCATTTGATACTTCATACAAAACCTTTTTTCAAAAAAGAATGCTGATGACAGCTATGCTGTCAGAGATCACGATTTATTTTATATTGCTAACAATCCGGCGGAATACCTCTTGATATGCATCCTCCGCACCGCCTAAATCACGCCGAAAACGGTCTTTGTCCAACTTTTCGCCGGTTCGCATATCCCAGAGCCGGCTGGTATCCGGAGAAATCTCATCGGCCAAAACAATGCTTCCCTCGGGCAGCCGCCCAAACTCCATCTTGAAATCAACCAATTCAATGCCAATTTGAGCCAAAAAAGTGCGGAGTATTGCATTGGCGCGGAACGCATATCGATCCATGACGTCCAATTCTTCCCGCGTGCAGATTTCCAATGCAAACGCATGATACCGATTGATGAGTGGATCGCCCAACGCATCATTTTTGTAGCGGTACTCCAGAATCGTGGATTTCAGCCGCGTACCCTCCGGCAGTCCGACGCGCGTGGAAAGGGAACCTGCGACAACATTGCGGACCGTAACCTTCAATGGGATCATGCGTGCTCGGCGCACAACAGCCTCCCGCTCCGAATGCTGCGCCACAAAATGCGTGGGGATATCCTGCTCCTCCAGCATCTGCATCAGGACATTGGTAATGCGGTTATTGATGACCCCTTTGCCTGTAATGGTGCCTTTTTTTGCGCCATTGTGCGCAATCGCGTCGTCCTTATATTCTACAATGACCAACGCAGGATCATCGGTTTCATATACCCGCTTATTCGTCCCTTCATACAACAGGTTCTTTCGTTCCATGCGCCTGCCTCCTCACACATCAAGCAAATTGCTCACTGTGTGAACTGTTTCCGGATCCTCTCATCTTTTGCTTCCACCGTAGCCTGCATATCGGCCTTGAACTGTGCCAGCTTTTCCGTCAGCTCTGGCTCACCAAGTGCCAGCATCTGTACAGCCAAGATGGCCGCATTGTCTGCACCATTGACGCCAACCGTTGCGACTGGAATGCCGGACGGCATCTGTACAATGGAAAGCAAGCTGTCCAGACCATCCATAAAAGAAGACTTGATCGGAACGCCAATAACCGGCAATGTCGTCTGCGCTGCCAACACGCCGCCCAGATGCGCAGCCTTGCCTGCTGCAGCAATGATAACTCCATAACCGTCTGCCACCGCATTTTTAGACAGCTGTTCTGCTGCCGCTGGTGTACGATGCGCGGACACGATACGGACATCGTACGGCACACCAAAAGTGTCCAGCTTATTCATGCAGCCTTCCATAACTTTGAGATCACTGTCCGATCCCATGACGATACAAACTTTTTTCATAACGACATCTCCTTCATTTTTGAATATTTGTTCAAAAATCACTTCCAGAAAAACGCAGGACACCGTAAAAAAATACGATGTCCTGCAATTTATTCTTTCATAGGGCGGTATCCTCCCCAAAAAAGCTGCAAAAATGTCCCTGACAAAAGCCAGCGAACGATACGGTATGTGCCCTATGCATGGAACATCCAACGAACATAGCTTTGCGGACTCCTTTCTGCCAAATTGGAAAAGGGATTGATACTGCACTATTATTGTATTACAGTCTTTCTGCAAGTGCAATACTTTGTTTTGGTATAAAAGAATCTTGTAGGAATCACCAATGAAATCTGCACTTTTTTCGTTGATTTTGACCGTTTTATACTTGACATTTTTTCAAAAGGAAACGTCTCCGGCAAGATTTGCTTCCTGCTGCCGGAGACGGGGAAATGCATAATATATTGTCTCTGGCCGGAAACAATGGTTTTATTTCTTCTGCTTCCAGGCCATCTGATACGCCCGCTCGCAATCATCCGCCATGCGCTTTACGGAATATTCCTTCAACACCAGCTCGCGCCCATAGCGTCCCAACGCCGCGCGCTCTTCCGGCGATGCCTGCAAGAGGTCGGTCACATCGCGAATCAGCGCATCTTCCTCAAGCGACGGACAACCGCGGCAGCAAAGATTGCTCTCCCTGGCCGTATCCAATGTCTGCTCCGAGAAAATACCAATATAACCCTCATTCCCGGCAAGGATAACCGGCTTTTCCTCCGCCATGGCTTCCAACGCGGCCCGGCTGACGCCGAGGAATACATCGCACACGGCAACCAAGCGGTTGATATCCGTCCGCGCGCCGGTCATCACGATGCAGCGCCGTCCGATGGTACGATTGACCTCTTCTGCCGCAGCTTTCAATTCGTCAAACACATCGCCGCTGCCGACGATCAACATTTGCAAGCCGGGAAACGCCGCTGCCAGCTTTGGCGCTACCGCGATCATCCTACGCGTACACAGTGCCCGGCTGTCGTCCAGACGGCTGACCGTCCCGATAATCGGCGCCGACGCATCCAGCCCCAGCTCTCGCACCATACTTTCCTTTGCGATATCCGGCGAAAATTTTTCGGTATCAATACCATTGACCGTCACCACAATTTGCGACTCCGGCACATGATAGCTTTCCATCAGATAGGTTTTGATATCTTCGCTGACTGCAATCGTATATTGCCCCCAATTTGTAAGCATGCGCAGCAGCGTGTCGGTATAAAAGACCCAATGCGCGGTGGTCACAAACGGGAATTTCATTTTCCTTTGTAGCAAACCGCACAGAAAACCCGGTATACGGGCATGCGCATGAACCAACTGGGGCCGTTCCTGCTCAATCAACTTTTTTAACAACCGCTTGGAACGGTACATTTTGATAAAGCTTCTCTCATCAAGCGGCACGGTAACATGCCGCATGTGCAGCGCCTCCAATTCAGCAACATACGCGCCTCCGCTGGATGCCAGGATCACCTCATATCCACGACGCTGAAGCTCTTTGGACAGTTCTACCACATGGGTTTCCGCGCCTCCAATGTCAAAACGGTTCAGCGCCATTAAAATTTTTTGTCCCATACAAGCCTCCTCGTGTGATACCGTTCCTCCAGGCCTTACGCCATCAGGATTCTGACGCTGTTATGCTGCAAATCTTACCGCTGGTTCCCAAATACTTGGTGAGAAATGCAAAAGATTTATTGACCATCAGGTTGTAATCGTTTACCTGGACAATGCCGTCCGTAATCTGCCCCTCACAGGCGATGGTAATCTGTATGTCATAACGATCCTGCATTGTCCCCTCGGTAACCGTTCCGTCATCGTGTACAATCGCCTGCTTTGCCGGTGTTGCGGTAACGTCAGTAATGGTGCCAAATATTTTTTCATCCTCCGACACCAGCTTGGTGCCGTCCACCGTGTCTTCTTCGTCTGTATTTTGGCTCAAATAAACTATGTCGCCTTCTTGTAGGCTATCGACAATATACTGCCTTCGTTCTTCGATTTCAACAGTAAACGAAACCGGTACCGTCTGTACGTCCCCAGATGACTGCGCTGCATTGCCCAGAACAAAGAACTTATAATAAATTCCTACCGCCAGTATAATAACGGCGAAAACAATCACAATATCAAAAACCCGAAACTTCTTTTTGTTCATTTCCATCACCTCAGCGCTCCATGCTCACGACATAACCCGAACCGGTAAAGTTTCCGTTGGAATAGCTGATCCGTCCGCCAATCCGCAGCGCTGTCGTACCGTTGATTGAAATGTTATGGTCTGAGACCGTACCACCCGCTTTCAATGTAATCAGCAGCGTTTCATAGCCTGCTACCGCTTTGTCCTCTACAACACCTGTTTCCTTGTTTGTCGTCTGTATGACATACGGCTGCACTTGAATATCGGTGATCTCTCCCGCCGGACAGCTGTTAATATTATCCTTCATGGTCTGTCCCACTTCCAGATATTCGCTTGTCCCTTCCGGCAGCCTGCTGATTTCCACTGTATATACCACCTGCGTAGTATCCGCAGCAGTGTCCACATCGCGATGGCTGATAACATATACGCCAGCCGCTGCAACCAGAATCACACAGATAACAATAATATCAAACAGATTCGGACGAATCCTTTTGTTAGGTTTCTTTTCCATTGCAATTCCTCATTTCTCCAGAACCCGCTCATAGACCGCTTCAATGTTGCGGGCAAATATTTGGCCAGTAAACCGTTCTTCATAGATCTCTTGTGCACGCTTGCTCATGGCACGCAGCAGATCCCGGTCATCCATCAGCCGACGCAGGCATCTTGCCAGATCCGCACTGTTTTTGCTTTCAAATAGCAGGCCATTTTGGCCGCCAAATACCTGCCACGGGTTGCCACCATAATTGCTGACGACAGCCGGAACGCCGATACTAAAGCCTTCCAGCATCGCCAGACTAGAGGCTTCGGTTCCAAACGAACAATTGACCTGCAAATCAAGGATCGACAGAAATTCGCTGACCTGTCTGGTAAAACCGAGTAGCAAAACGGTATCTTCCAGCCCCAGCTCCTGAATCTTGGCTCGGATGGTCGCCTCAAAGCTGCCATTTCCGGCAATCAATACTTTGATCGGATATCCTTCCTTCTTGAGCTGCCCCGCCGCTTCTACCAGCAACAGATGCCCTTTGTATTCCTCAAGCCGGGCAAGAATGCCGATGACAAAATCCTGTTCAGATAAGCCCAGGCGTTCCCGCCAACGCTGCTGCTCCGCAGCGGAGGCACGCGTAACCGGCTCAACACCGTTCATCATCGTATCGATCTGCTCCGGACGCACACCGGTATCGATCAAATTCTCTTCGTTAGCCTTGCTTACCGCAATGATACGGTCAGCATATAGCTCGTTAATCAGACGGTTTACCTGATGGCGTGCGCCATGCTTCATGTTATCCGGGATCGGGAATGCACTGTGCCTGGTATAAATCAGTTTGGCATGCGAGCCGCGGGCGGCAATGCGTCCACTCATACTACCATGCGTATGCACGATATCCGGCTCCGCTGCTGCAACCATAGCGCGCAAAACAGGTATGGCGCGCGGATCCAACGAGCGATCGCCTTCAATATCAGCTTCTATCACATATGCATCCAGCTTACGGCACTCTTCCGCTAGCTCACTGCCCTTCGGCAGAATAATACCGACGTCATACCGAGCACGGTCGTAATATTTGAGGAAATTGATAAGACAACGTCCTGCTCCGCCAATGTTGGTATCAGAAATGATATTCAATACGCGCAGCCGCGGCCGTCGCCCTTCCGGCATTTCGTGCCACAGTCTCTCCCCGCCGAGATCCGCTTCCTTCAGCTTGTCCGCCTTGGCAAACAAGACACCCAGCCCCAGGAAGCCCCAGAACAGGAACATCACGCGGTAATTGTAAAAGGCATAATCCGTCATGCCCTCCAACAAAAAGCCAAGGCATCCGGAAACCGCCGCGATTTGGAACAGCTTTGCATCCCGATGCCGTTCTTTTTTCATCGCCGTGCAGCAGGTGCGCAGGAAAGAGATAATCAGCAAGACAAACACAGCCAAGCCGACAATTCCTGCATCGCACGTGATCTGAAGGAATAAATTGTGTGCATGCGGGGCTTCAATGGCGGACAGGCCATAGGATGGGTATATGACATTAAACGCGCCTTCACCCGGGCCGATACCGCACAGCCAGTAATCCTTCAGCATCCGCAGAGTACCGATCCAGATATTGACACGGTATGCCGTGGACGAATCACCCAAATTACCAATGCTGGAAAACCGGTCAATGATTGTGTCCGGCAGATACAATGGACACAGCAAAAGCGCAACAATGCCAAGAAAAAGGAACCGGTAATCGAGTAGCACCAAAAAGATTGCAATTTCAAACAGCAGCGCCAAATAGCAACCTCTGGAATAGGTCAGCATCAGGCATCCGATGAGCAGCACACCAGCTACCGCATACAAGATTTTCTTGAGCTTGCCAGGCGCGGACAACATCAACGCCGCACAAATCGGAATGACCAGCAGCAGATAGATGCCCAGCACATTGGGATTGGCCAGCGTGGAATATACACGCGCCGTGATCGACGAAAACATATCTGAATCCACCCATGCCGCGGCATATTCCGTCGGATGGACATACTGCCAAAAACCATACAGCGCAACCAACACCCCGGCGCCCAGCATACCGACCAACAGCATGTGCAGTTGGCTCCACTTGCGGATCACCGTTGTCAAAACAGTATAAAACAATAAGAAAAATACGGTAAGTGCGCCGACATACAGGCTTCCAGAAACCGAAACCGATGTCACGACAGCAAGCAGATACACAACCGCATACAGATACATCCATTTGTTTACCGGGGAATATGCTAGCTCCTGCTGCTTGCTATTGCCAAATGTGCACAACAGCGACAAAAAAGAGGCGAGCACAAGCGCCAGCAGGACGATGGTCGGTACCAGCGGCGCAAGGATCATCGCAAGCGCGCACCAAAGCAGTGTATTCATGAAAATACTGCCATGCATGAGCCTGTCCAGCCGCAGCGCGTGAAACAGCTTCCACACCAGCATGTGCAGCTTCCGGAACAGCCTGGATTTTTGCGGCTGTTCATTGTCCTGTCCGGTCGCCCATGCGAATAACAGGCTCCCAGTGATCTCCCGCACAATCCATCGACCAATACGGCTGAGTACAGCAAACGTCTTACTTTCCCGTATATCCTTCCATACGATACAGAAGATCATATAAATAAGGCTTTCTTTGATGATTGACAAGTCATATGCCTCACTTTCCAACGAATCTTGCAATGATCCCACGCACTAACGACAGCTCTTCCAAACGAAACAGCAACGCGGCACCAAAATAGCTGACGATACCAGCCACAGCGCACACCGCCAACAACACACATCTGCCTATCACCGTTTCCGGCAGCAAAGAAATGCAGACAGCTTTTACAACGGCAACGATCACGCCCATGATGGCTGTGCAGCATACCATACGCGCCAGTGCGCCCCAAAAGGCAAGATCAAACATGCCTTTGTTCCGCTTGATCATAAACAGCAGCAGCAATAGGGCAGATACCGTCGTGGAAAGGGCAGATGCCAAAGCAAGCCCTCCAACGTCAAGCACAGGCGACAGCACGATACACAGCACCAAATTGAGCAAAATCGATACTATGCCTGTAATCAACGGTGCTTTCCCGTTTTTCTCTGCATAAAAGACGCGAACCAATACATTTTGTACACCATAGCCGATCATACCGACCGACAAAAAGATCAGTGCGCGGCTGGTAATCCTTGTAGAGAAATCATCCCACACACCATGCTCATACAACAGCTGAATGAGCGGCGTAGCCAGCAACATCATACCGACAGTCATCGGCAAAAGCAGGAATAATACATTGCGCAACGAAGAGCGTACCAACTCCTGCAGCTCTTGGATCTTATTGAGCGTGCTCAAACGGCTCATCTCTGGGAATATCACGTTGGTAATCGAAAGCACCAGAATACCTGCGACAACCGTAAAAATGCTGTTGGCATAATTGATCGCCGAGACACCCGCGCCTTCAAACAGATATGAGCCAAACCGCGTGGACACAGCCTGATTGATCGGCTGAATCCAGGTAGAAACCATAACCGGCAGCATTAAGGCAAAAATACTGCGTATCCCAGGATGCCACAGCGATGGAGCATACCGGAAACCAAACCGGTGCAGCGACGGTATCTGCATCAACGCCTGCATCGCCCAACCGATCAAAAACGCAACGGCCAATCCATAAATACCAAATCGATCGCAAAAAAACAGATAATAGATGATGATAATGCCGTTGGATACGATACTCAGCGCTGCAGGGACGTTAAATTCTCCGAGCGACTGCAAAACGCCAACAATGGAAAACGCGATCCCCTTGAAAAACACGGTCGGAAACAGTATACACAACAAGCGCGTACACAAACTGGCAGTTTCCGCATCGAATCCTTCTGCAAATAACGTTGTCAGCTGCGGAGCAAACGCAATGCCTATACCGCTGAGCGCCAACGTCAACAGGCCCATTAACGTAAAAAAGCTGCGGGTCAGCTTAAAAGCCTCGTCTTTCCCCTGTTTCTCCAAAATTTCATTGAAGATCGGGATAAAGCTGGATGAGATGGCTGAAGCAAAAACCGCATCAAAAAAGTTTCTGGGAATCTGGCTCGCTGTCAAAAACGCTGTACTCTCTCTGCCCGTGGCAAAATGATGCCCTAGAAGCATATCACGCACCAGGCCGAGCACTTTCCCCAGGAATGTGATAATAACCACCAAACCCACTGTTTTCAGACGGTTTGTCTTTTTCTCCGACATATCAAACCTCCACGAAACATCCAACGGGAAATCGGAACCGGGGCACATTTCGGCGACGGCGCACGTCACACCTACATGCCGGTTCCACGTCCCACAAACGGCTGTTTTTGTACTTTTTTGTATGCCGGCGGGTTTTCAGCGTCTCTTTTAGGAATAAAATTGATATTCTTCTTGAGTATAGCATACAGGGTATTTAAAGTCAAGGCAACCGCCTTGGCCGGACAATGCTATGGAAAGCCGCGATAGCCCGCCATCCATTGTGTTGTTATGAACCTCGATCCAGCATATTGCGAACAGCCCGGATATTCTCCTTTTCCAGCTTACGCAGTTGATCTGTCATCTCCATAACCTCCCTCTGGTGTTCGCCAGAGATGCACGTATCAATCAAATGCATCAGCTTCTCCTTGGTAACGGCATCAAACGGAACACAGGTATCGCTTTTGATGTAGTCCAAAAAGCCGTCAACCTTGATATCATAGCTGATGCCGATAACCGGGACGCCTGCTGCCGCAGCAAACAGGATCGAATGCAAGCGCACGCCCAGCACAGCTTTTGTCTGTGCCAGCAGCCCAATGGTAATCGCGATACTTTGCGGCTTGCCCACAACATAGTTGGGGCAATGCAGCTTCTTGCTGATGCGCTCTGCAGGCGCAATATCGGCCGGATATTCAATCGGTATAAACAACGGTATCAAACCATACGTTGTATACGCTTCATCCAGCGCAGCTGCGATGGCATCTTCCGCCTGCGAAAGTCCCTCCCAATCGCGCAGCCCTACGCCAAGAAACGCATGGCCTGCCGGGATCCCAAGGCGTTGCATAACCTGCTGAACCTCCTGCTCCGGCGCAGGCTGCAACTGGAACGCGGGGTCAGCGGCCAGCCGGATTTTCGGTCTGTCAACCCCCATCCGTTTCAGTTCGTCAAATGACAACCGGTCGCGCAGCGTGATGACATCGACAAACCGGTTGATCGTGCGCGCCGCCTTATTCCGATTTCGCGCGCGATGCAACGGACCAATACCGCAGCCATACATCATCACGTTACATCCGCATCTTTTCGCCAATTCCAGCGTCAGCAGATAATATCGCAGCGAACGAGAAGAGGTTACATCCTGAATCAAGCTGCCTCCGCCGTTGATATAAACCGATGCTCTTCGGAAACTGCGCACCACTTGATCCAACCGGAAAGTATAAACGGCATTCGTACGATACTGAACCTTCGCTTCCTCCGGCGACCGCGTGATAATCGTAATCGGTCGATCCGGATCCATTTCGCGCAGCTCCTGCACGATGGCCTGCAAAATCGCCTCATCCCCAGCATTTCCTTTACCATATGCGCCGCAAATCACAAAACCATCCCGTCTGTCCTGCGTTTGCCCAAACCGGCGCGCTGCAATTGCACAGCAATTCAGGATATGTCCAGCATATGCTGCGGCATCCTCATCAGACATCGACAGAAACACACATTCCGGTTGAATACCACGACGGATCATAGCCTTTGCCAGCGCCTCTGACGCCGGCAAATAGAAATCAAACGGACGGACCATGGTAATTTGTTTCTCTGTGTGTACTTCAGCGATCAGCGGGACAGAAAGCAGCTTCCGCAGCCGCATACACACCGGCCACGCATCGCTTCCATAGCCATACACAACATCTGGTGCAAATGCTTTTGCCACCCGTTCGATCTCCTGCGTATCGGAAGCCGACATGTTTTTGACATCCGGCCCCAATGTTTCCGAAGAAAGGTTTTCACACAGGCCAATGGCACAGACCTCACAGCGCTTGCTGTGTGCCTGTGCCTGCGGTACGATATGGTTTGTTACGCCCTCGACATCGCTGCCGCCTATGACCTGCAAAATCCTCATGTATATCCTCCATCCAGCCAAAACATCGGCCGGTTTGTTCCAAACCATACGGTACGCATACTGTTTACAAAACAGAAGCCTTGCCCCGGCATGGCGCAACAGAAACCAGCCAGATACCATATGTCATTTATTATATCATTTTCCTTCCCGTATGAAAAGGAAAAATCTAATTTTCAGCGTACAAAGCTGCCATGCGGCCTTATTTATCTTCCTGCGGCAGCTCTCCTCCTGCATCCTGCGCAAGATAATACTGTACCTGACGCATGCAAGTGACCGCTTCTTTAGCCGTTTTGGAAAGCTCGTTTTCTGTGACCAACGCTTCCTTTTCCCAAAAGATATCATTGCTCGATACGATTGGTGTCAGCTCGCGTACCTCGTCCGTCAATTTCATATAAGAAGGCCCTTCCCAGCCGCATAACTCAAACACCACATTCATCAGAAAACACGGGCTTATGGTCGGGCCTTCTCCCGTACAATCATGCCCCATCACCTGTTTTGCCGCATCATTTGCCCAAACCAAATATTCTGTCTGATAATAATGATACATGCTCTGATCGCTGTCCGATGCAATATCGATACCAAGCTCCGCATAAACAGAGCTTTGTTCACCCAGCCACGGCTTATGATCTCCAAAAAACAACAAGACTACCGGTTCTTCCGCATCACGGAATGCATCCGCCATCGCAAGCATTTGCTCCCCGGTATCTGCAACACCGCTCAGATAATTGTTTGCAATGACATAGCTTTCATATGACAACCCCTCCTGCGGGATATACTCCTCTTCAAAATACTGTTCCGTGTCGCTATATGGCCCATGGTTTTGATACGTCACATTGTAAGAGAACACTGCGTTCCCTTGCTCCATCTGCTCCTGACAAATCCTCGTAATTTCCGGTAACAGCACGTCATCCGGTGCAATGCCATCGTACAATTCACTGTAATGATTCTCCAAAAACAGGTATTCTTCAAAGCCCAGATTGCGGTTGACCTCTGAACGATTGTAAAATGCCTGGTATCCGCTGTGGGAGCCGTTGATGCTGTATCCTTGATCCGCAAAATAGCGCGCATAGCTCCAGCTTGGCGTCCGGAAATTGGTCAGCTCAGAAAAACCTGTCAGCACACAGCGTTCGGTATCAATTGTCCCGCCAGCAAAAATATTGGTAAATAGATGCCCGGAATAACTTTCCTGCTGCAAGGTATGGTAGTCTTCGTATGGATCCTGTCCCGTAATGCTGTCTGTATATTCAGACAGGTCGCAGAACGCCTCAAACATGATGGAAATTACACTAATTTCTTGGTCTTCCGAAATATCATCCGTCTGGTATTCCAGCAGCGTTTGCTCCGCTTGATCTTTATCATACCCTTCCGGCTTTTCCGGTACGGCATACTGGATACTGTAAATGAACGGATACAATCCCCCCCTGGATATATATTGACTGTTTTCAAACCATGGATTGAGTTCTTCCCAAACATCCAGCGAATCATAGACCGCTTCACTGGTATATACCGTTTGGTAGCCAACTATACCAACCGCCACTGCGGCCGCCGACAACGCAATACGCATACGAATGCTGCCCGGCTTCCCTCGAAAAAAGAACCGCAACAACAACGTTTCTACTATAATCAATGCAAGAATCACAAGCATTTCCCGTGTAATGGAAATATATCGTTCACTCATTTCCAGCGCTTCACTCAGCAGCAACAGCTCTTCTGCATACACGGTCTCGCTGCGCGACATCAATTTCCAATATTCTGCGAACGAATACGCCATACTGACAATGCTCGCGAGAAGGAACGCACGCCATGCGCTCTTACCAATGAACCAGAACAGGAAGCAAAACAGGATAATAGGCGCAATATTCAAAACAAGCAGCTTTGGCTGGCTCAGGTAAAAAGCCATGAGCCTCCATCCATAATTTCCAGCGCTCAAATACAGGCTAAAAAATCCGAGTTCACACGCGCCGATCAACAGCACAACGCATGCCATCCATGTCTGTATGGTCTGGGATTTTCCTATCCTATCCCATTTTCCACTTTCCTTCCGAAACAAAAGAACACCCCTATCCAGCTGTTTCAAACAACGATACACATTTTTATCCGACACGCCTTTACATATTTTTTTATTATAACATAGGCGTATTTCTTTCGCAACAAACAATCGTTGACACATATACACAAAAAAATGGCACGATCTCTACGTAAAAGATCATGCCATTGTATGATTTGTGTTATACTGCCTTACCGATTGAGGTCACGATACAAGAACGAAACAATTTGCGCTCTGGTGCAGGTATCCCGCGGCGAGAAGGTCGTCGCGCTCGTGCCACTGGTTACGCCGCTCTCCACAGCCCACTGCACAGCCTTGTAATAATACGCATCGGCGCTGACATCGGTAAACGCAACGTTGCTAGAAGAATCCGGCGAATGCTCATACCGCCATAGCAGCGATACGACCTGCGCACGGGTGCAATCCTCTTTCGGGCTAAACGCAGTTTCGCTCGTACCATAGGTAATGCCCTCGCTTACCGCCCATTGCACAGCATCGTAATAATAGTCCGTGGCTTTCACATCAGTAAATGCGTTCGTTCCGGACACGGTGGGGCTGCCCGCCGCCCGATACAAGAATGATACGATCTGCGCACGTGTACAACCCTTCTCCGGGCTAAACGTTGTGTCCGTCGTGCCATACGTGATACCGTTATCCACTGCCCAAATCACCGGCTGGGTATAGTACCTATCTCCCGGCACATCCAAAAACGGCGTATCTGTATAATACTTAGCCGATTCAAAAGAATAGCTCTTGCTCGCGCCATCATCAAACACGACCTGGATCGTATGGCTGCCGGCAGTCAGCGTATTGCAGTCGAGCGAATACGTGTATGGATATGTATTCGTCGTATACTTCAGCTCATTGTCGATATACCAGTAGGCTGTCTGATGTGTAGAAGAATAGCTATATGCAGCTAGCGTCATGGTCTTCTGCCATGTTGCATGGTAATCCGAAAGCTTTGTATAATAAGAAGCCTGACTATCCAGAGAATGCAGCAGCGTCGGATTCGCCGCTACTGCTTGGTTGTATGCCGCAGCCGCGCGTTTGTTGTCCGTAATGGAATATGTGGACGTCTCCGCCGCGTTGAAATTGGTATCAGAATAAATGATGCATTTGATCTGCGGATATACCATAGTCAAGAAAGACATTGCCTCCTGGATACGCTCCGAAGCAAAATCAGAGGTATCAATTCCCTTTTGTGAGGTTGCCGAACCGCCCTCTGTAATCATAATCGGCTTGCTGTGCAGCTTTCCAAGATTGACTGTTTGCTGCACATTCAGCAGCGCGCTGCCATACATATTTGTACCGGAAAACGCATCCGTACTACCTGTAGCATTCGCATAACGATTATAATATAAGGAAACGCCAATCCAATCAACATACGCATCGCCAGGGTAATACGAATCCATATCAATCTGATAGCCGCTGCTATAGTTGGGCGAGAAAACAAACGCAACATTTGGCGCATACTGCCGCCCGATCTCTACCACGTGCCGGTAAGCTTTTTGAAAGTTCTGGGGCGATACTTGTTTGCTCCACACATTCATTTCTCCACCGACCCGGCAGAAAACCGGGCCCTGGAACTGCGAAAGGTACTGGAAGGTTTCGATAATCCTGGAATCGATCCCTCCATTGATAATGGTATCGCAATCGTCCGCCTCTCGTGTGAAATTCAGGTTTATCAGCAAGGCCCGCTCACCCGAGGAAACCAAATCGGCAAAAATATAAGAATAATTGCTCAGTGGAATGTTTCCGCCCAGTTCATAATAAAAGGAACATGCAGTTTCGTTTTTCAGGCCTTCGCCATTGAGCAAACCATACCTGCCGTCAGCAAGCGTACCCGCATCTGTTGTACGCCCATAATACACACCGCACTGCGGTTCATATTTCGCATCATAAAATGGATAAGAGTCCGGCTTAGTATCCGTAACAGCATAAATCTCCGTGCGCGCACTCAAGTCTTTGTACGCTGTATCATAGGTCGTCGTGCTGCTATCTGCAAGTGCAGGAATGGAGAAGCCGCCCGCTGCGATAACGGCTGTCAGCACGATAGACAATAATCGTTTTTTCACATAAATACCTCCTTTATTTCATTCAGTGTACCACAAGTGGCCATCCGTGTCAAATCCAAGCTTTCCCTTTTCGTTTTTTTCTGTTATACTGCTATGCAGAGACAAAGGAGCGAATGATATGGATGATTTAGAAATGTTGATACAAAAACGGATTGACAGCCCTACAGCAGACTTGGTTGACCAGTTACTGGAACAGTATCTTTCATCGCTACAGCCGTGCGCAGTACCTCTGGATGCAGCGCTCGAACAGCTGAAAGCGCGGTACCCGCTACGCTCACTACCGCATAGCAGCATACAATATGCTCGCACGGCCCTATCTGTGATAGAGGCATATTATCCCGAAGAAGCTTCCTATCTGCAACACGATTGGGACATGCGCCTGGAAGGCGCGCAAGCGCTGGTGGAACCGTTACATCTGAAATTGTTCTGCGCCGAAGTTGCGGACAACGGCGCCGGCCATGCACTATATGAACGGCAGCGTGCGCAATACGAACGGCGCACAGCCGGGACCGGGAATCCATGGCATATGATGCCAATCCATATCTGCGCTGAATCTTCCAGCGGGTATTGCCTGGTCACCGGTTCCGATGCCTTGCATGAACAAGTGATCTGCCTGCGCGGCATCACACAAGAAGATATTGACAACCGGACGCCTACCCTAATCGCCTATCTGCGGGCAAAATATGGCGACTGCACATCGGAATAAGCTGTCATTTTCAGGCACCAAACAAAGGTTTCTGCCGGTTTGGGGCAACAACGAATGTATGTTTCCTTTTCCCCACAAATAGCGATACGAAAACGGATCCGCTCCGAGAATTCGTATTTTGGAACAAATCATATATGTTTTTGCAAGATGAATAGGAGGTGCGCCTTGTTTCAGCCAGCCAGTTTGCCTATCTATGAAAAACATCTCTCCTTCGTGTTGAATGATAAACAAAACCTGCATCCACACGTACACGGAGATTTGGAATTGTTATATGTTCTCACAGGTCAAGTGACGATCACGACATGCAACCAATATCTGTTGTCTGCCGAAGATTTTATCGTGTTGAATCCTTTTGAATTCCATAGCCTTACCGGCGAAGATGCCCAGGTCTTGTCGCTGTATTTTTCCAGCCAGCTGCTTCAGACATTATATCCGGAATATCAGTCGCGCTGGATCTCCTGTGTATCTTGTACAGATAGCAATCCATTTTATCACTCCTTGATCCGTCAGCTGCTAGCTGAACTGCTGTATACGTATATCTCCGAAAATAACAACGAGCATCATGTATTCTGGAGCAGTTGCTTGCAGCTGTTGGAAATTCTGATGCAGGTATATTCCTGCAATTTGGACAGCGAGCCTGTTTCTGATTCTGTACGAAGCCGTGTACTTCGCGCCACTCGATATGTTGCTGCGCATTTTACAGAGCAACTGACGCTCCATGACATGGCACAGGCGGAATATGTGACCCCAAGTTATTTTGCAAAAATGTTCAAAGATTGTACCGGACAAACCTTTATGCACTATGTCGATTGCTTTCGGTTATCACATGCTGTGCACGACCTGTTACATACATCCCGTTCTGTCACAGACATCGCTTTTCAAAGCGGCTTTAACAATACCAACCATTTTATCCGTGTTTTCCGCAAAAATTACGGTGTGACACCTGGACAATACCGCAACAAAAACGCTGCGCAAGAAAAATCAGCAACCTCTGATTGGAATTATGAAGTACTTGGTTCTCTGCTAAAGCATCGCAAGGAAGGATCTGTGCTGCTGCAACAGGTACTAAAAAAACCGCTCGATCAATTTTCGTTTCGTGCAGATTTTTCTACCGGTTCCAAGCGTTTTATCCAAAACTGGAACCGTATCTTGAACATTGGCGCCG
>JAUNIY010000112.1 GCA_030523305.1 Eubacteriales bacterium | reverse complement strand
CCTCTTTTTCCGTCAGCGCCGACGTCGGCTCGTCCATAATCAGGATGTCGCAGTGATACGACATGGATTTTGCAATTTCGACCATCTGTTTCTGTCCGACCGTCAGTGTGGAAACCAACACGTTCTCCTTGATGTCCGAGTGGATTTCATCCAGCAGCCTGCGAGCTTCCTGGTTCATCTTCTTCCAGTCAATGTTGCCGGACTTCGTTGTCGGCTGGCGTCCGAGGAACATGTTCTCCGCGACCGTCAGATTATCCAGCAGGTTCAATTCCTGAAAGATAATCCCTACGCCGCGGCTTCGCTGTTCATCGACGCTCCTGGCTACAATTTCCTCGCCCTTCCAGATGATCTTTCCCGTGTAATTCGTGTTGACGCCTGCGAGCACCTTCATAATGGTGCTCTTGCCCGCACCGTTCTCGCCCAGCAGGACGTGAACCTCTCCTGGTATCGCGTTGAACTGTACGCCGTCCAACGCCTTAACGCCAGGGAACTCCACAGAGATATCGGTCATCTCAACGAGATACTTGGAATGACTCATCTACCTGATCGCCTCCTACTTTACCGTTTCTCTTGATAACAAAAAATCCAAAGAAATTTTGTTATATCTCTTCTCTTTGTTCTGGCGGACGGCGGCTCATGCACCGCAGCGTTCCGCATATGGTTTGGAGAGAGTGCTTTGGATCTGCGGGAATGGCAGGGTGTTGTGCTTGATTGGCTTGCCCCCGCAGACCCAAAGCATTATGAAAGTGAAAAGAAGTAATCTATTTATATGCCTGCCGTTTTGCGGATGTAATCGCGTGCCATCAGCGCATATTCCAGCGGGTTTGCCTTTGCCGGGTCCTGTTCGGCTTCGACGATAAACCAGCCCTCATAGTGCGCGTCATGCAATGCGGCGAACACGCCCGGATAATCCACACAGCCGTCGCCCGGAATCGTGAAGCAGCCCTCCAGCACCGCCCTGCGGAACTTGAAGCCCTCGTCGTATGCGCGCTGCATCATCTGCGGACGGATGTCCTTCAGGTGCACATGCCCGATACGCGGTCCAAATTCCTTTGCCGCCTTGACGGCGTCCTCGCCAGAGAAGGTGAAATGCCCCGTGTCAAAGCACAAATATACATAGCGCGGATCCGTGTTGTCCATCAGGCGTTTGGTCTCGTCGAACGTCTGCACGACGGTCGCCATATGGTGATGGAAGCACAGCTTAAAGCCACGGTCTGCGGCAATTTTGCCCAGTTGATTCAATCCGTCGCACAGCAGCTTCCATTCCTCGTCGGTTGCGACCGGCTTGTTGTCTCCGAACATTGAGCATTCCTCCGCGAACAAGCAGCGGGTCAGCTCGCACACATTGATGCGCGACGCGCCTACGGATTCCAAAAAGTCCAATGCCTTGATAAATGCCGCCTCGTTTTCTTCATACGGCGTGGAGCACAGAAAGCTGGAGAACCATTGCGATGCAATTTTGATGCCGCGCAGGTCGAGCGCCTTGCTGAGCACTGCCGGGTCAGCTGGGAATTTGCCGCCGACTTCCGTACCCTGAAAGCCTGCCAGCGCCGCTTCGGATACCATCTGCTCGAACGTAAGCTCACCGCCGAGTTGCGGCATGTCGTCGTTTGTCCAGCCGATTGGCGCAATGCCGAGCTTCACATTGTTAAACATGATTTTTCCTCCTGTTTGTTGACCAGTTCCTTTTTGTTGTACACAGTATACCGCACCGCAGCCAGTTTGGCAGCGTGGCGGAATTACGGAAAATGCAACGCTTTTATCAGCTTTTTGCACAACAAAAGGCACCCATGGGATGATCTTTCGTTACATCCACATACCGTGCCTTGTTTGTTGTATGAAATTTTTTCAGGTGTTGTCATATGTTTCGATCCGTTGTTTTTATTTTCGCCGCGCCCGTCGATATTCCTGCGGCGTCATACCGGTCGCCTTTTTGAACACCTTGCTGAAGTGTCGATTGTCGTTGTAGCCCACCAGTGCGCCCACATCGCCGACTCGCTCGTCGGTGCGCTCCAACAGCTGTTTGGCATGGTTGATGCGACAGGACTGTAGGTACTCAGAAAATGTGATATCCGTCTCCTTGTGGAATACATAGCTGAGATAGGTCGTGGTCAGATGCACTGCGTTTGCCGCGTCTGTCAGAGTGATGTTCTCCCGAAAATGCTCTTGGATATACCGGATCGTGTTCGCCACGCCTTCGCTATACTGCGCGGTATCCGGCAGCATTTCCTCACACGCCGCAAGATAGACCTGCACCATTTCCCGCAGCGCGCTGAACCGCCGGGGCATCGGCCTGGTTTCTATGCCGAGCTTGTGGTCCGCACTGTGCAGCCAGCCCGCAACCAGTGATTCCCGCGTCTGTTCCCGCGCAAATGCCTCCAGTGCAGCCCCCAACATGCGCTTGGTCGCCGCACTGTCACGGTGCGCTGTCAAATTCTCTGCAGCTTTGAGAAATTCCTCTGCGGCGCGCGGAAGCATATCGCCCATCCTTCCGCACTGCCAGGCATAGAAAATACTTCCCGGCTGATAAAACATGTGCTCCAATGCGTTTTTCGCATCGTTCCAGCACACCGATGTTTCCGTGCTGTGCTCTGCAATGTCACTGACGCCGAGCTTGACGGCGGCGGCAAAATGCCGGTCCGCCTCCTGCACGAGCGCAGCGGCAGTTTCCCGCAGCACAAGCTGCTGCGCCTGCCTGCTCATCCCCGCGCGGAACGCACACAGCACCGCAAACAGCCCGCCACGCACATGGACGCACCGCACCGCCGCAAGATTCTGCCCCACGTCCTCACAGGTTTGCAGGAACGACCGGTAGAACTTTTCCCGCTGTTCCGCAGGCTGATAAGCGATGGTTTCCTCGTATTCCGTCAGGCGTACCGCAATCACGGCGTCCGGCGCAATGCTCGCGCAGGACAGTATCGTACCCTCCAACAGCTGAAGCAGCTGTTTGCGTTCCTGTTCCGCTGTCAGTGTCTTGGGTTCTTCCGCCGTGTCAACCGGCGTAAGCTCCTGTAACGTCTGCAACAGCTTTTCCGGTGTGACGGCATCCTTCAACAGGTATTCATCCGCACCGGTCCGCATCGCTTCCTTGACGTATTCAAAATCGTCGTGGCAGCTGAGCATGACGATTTTCGCCGGATGCCCGCGCTCTTTGAGCTTGTGCAGCAGCGCAATGCCATCCAATACCGGCATGTCAATATCCGCAATCACAACATCCGGCTGCAATTGCTCCGCCAGTTCCAACGCCTGTGCGCCGTCCTGCGCCACGCCCGCCAGCGTATATCCGTTGGCTTCCCAGTCGATCAGCTGCGCCAGATAGCTGCGCACCAGGAAATCGTCATCCGCCAATATGATCCGTTTCACTTTCTTCCCTCCGTCACATATTCCTTGAGGAACGTATTCACATTTTCCTGCGTAATCAATGTATTTTCTACATAGGTCGTGCTCGGTATCTCCTCCCCGTCCAGCTTCGCCGCGATCGTCTCGATCATCATATATCCCATGTCGTATCCATTCTGGCTCACCATTGCGACAATCGCGCCGTTTTTTACCGCGGTCAGCGCATCGCTCTGCGTATCCATGCCGACCAACTTGATGTCCTCACGCTCCGCTGCTCTGCACTGCTCCAATGCGCCCATGACCATCATCGCATTCGCGCAAAAAACGCCCTGGATGTCTGGATATTGTTCCAATAGTTCTTGCATCGCGTCGCGCCCGCCGGTCAGCGTACAATCGGGCACTTCTATGATTTCCACGCATTGCAGCGCTGTTTCCTGTTCAATACAATCGCGGAACCCATTGGCGCGCTTGCCATGTGCTCGCTGCTTCTGGCTTCCGCTGATTACTGCCACCTGTGCCCCATCCGGGAGCGCCTCTGTCAGCGCCTGCGCCGCCATTTTCCCGGCAAGATAATTGTCCGAACCCACATACGGTTCTTCCGCGCCGTGCGCAGGCTCTTCATCAATATAAAACAACTCGATCCCGTTTTCGTTGATTTGCTGTGTGTATTGCTGCGCGCCGTCTGAATCGCAGGGCGCCAGTACGATAGCATTTGGCTCGGATATCATCGCGTCCTCTAAAATCTGGAACTGTACCTCTACTTCTCTTTCGGTTTCCGGCCACAGAATCGTCAAGTCTACCGCATAGTCGTCCGCCGCCTTCTGCATCCCGTCTGCGACCGAGAGCCAATGCAGCGAATCCATCGCCTTTACAATTGCTATGACCGTCCGCTGCGACGTCTCCTGTTCGACCTCCTGTTTCCCACATCCGGTCAGCGCCATCAACAGCGCCATAACCAGTGAAATCCATCTTTTCATGCCGTTCTCCTCATCAAATCGTATAGGCGTCTGGGTCGTCCGACGCCGGGAGCGTGATAATCGCCGTTGTGCCGTTTTCCTGTACAGAATGGTATTGCAGCGTCCCTTTTTCTCCGTAATAAAGTCGTAAGCGTTCCCGCACATTGCTGATACCAATGCCGCTGAATTTGCTGCGCCGCGCGCCGCTCATCAGATTTTGGATTTCTTCCGCCGTCATGCCCACGCCGTTGTCTTCTACTTTAATCGCAAGCTGCTGCCCGTCCTGCATCACGCGGATGGCAATACGGTTTTCCTTCTCCCGGTGGTTCAGCCCATGCAGGATTGCATTTTCCACCAGCGGCTGGATCAGCAGACGCGGCACATAAAACTGCCTGGTTTCGGGCGCGATATCAAATTCCACATCGAACGAATCCGCATAGCGGAACTTCTGCAGCTGGACATAATTTTCCACCATTTGTATCTCCTGCTCTACCGTGATAAACGCGCCGCGGTCGCTTGCGCTTAGCCGCAGCAGCTCGATAAACACCTGAAGCAGCGACGCAATGTTGTCCGAATGCTCCAATGCCGCCGCATAGCGGATAGACGACAGCGTATTGTACATAAAATGCGGTGTGATCTGGTATTGCAGCGCTTCGATTTCCGCTTCCTTTTTTAACATCCGTTCCGTAACCAGTTCGTCAATGAGTAGCTCGATCTGCTGGATCATATCGTTGAAATTCTCTGAAAGGCTGCCGATTTCGTCCCGATGATAAATTTCAGCCCGGACGGACAGATCACCTTCCTTGACGCGCGCCATGTCTTTTTCCAGTTCGCTCATCGGATACATCATACCGCGCACGATAAAAAATACCGGGATGGACAACAGCAAGTTGAGCAGCAGCGCGACAAATAAAATCCAATTCCGCGTGCTGCGCAGGTCGGCAGTGATGGCGGACAGATCGGAAACCGATACCAAGCTATACTCCGTCATCGCAGTGTCCGTCGA
Organism: Eubacteriales bacterium; assembly: GCA_030523305.1. Classification (GTDB taxonomy): domain Bacteria; phylum Bacillota; class Clostridia; order Oscillospirales; family Butyricicoccaceae; genus Butyricicoccus_A. Next base: position 3,121 of record JAUNIY010000112.1, on the reverse strand, counting down.
GACGAGCATGGTATCTTCCTGCTCTTGCAGCCGGCTTTCCAGCGCGCTGGTGTCGGTCGCAGACACAACCAGATCGTGCCTGGTAATATAGCAGGTGTTGTTCTGCGTTTCCTCGCTTTGCAGACATTTGAAATAGATCGTCCGCTCATCGACATTGACGAACAGCCGCCCGATCTCCGCGCCCTGCGTGTCATAGATCCGCTTTCCATACGTGAAAAACTGCCGTTGGATCGCCGAACTGGTGTCGATGTTATACGCAGGGGAAAACTGATTTCCGGTTTCCTGCTGCGTCGCAGTGTTCATCCAGTCGAGCACCTCCGCCGAATTGGGCGTGATGCGCACGCCGTCCGCGCTGACCTGGATCAATACATCCGCCTCCTTGACATAGCAGTACACCGAGTGAATCTCACTGTTCCGGCTGCGGTACTGCTGGAGCAGTGCAATCAGCGCTTCATAGGTGTCATCCTGATGCACCAGCGCGCGCAGTTCCTCTCCGGCGATGGCATACGTACAGGTGAAATAGGCTTCCTTCATGACGTCATCAAAAGTATCGGCGCAAACCTGTAGGCTAATGCCAATGTTTTCCTGATAATTCGACTGGATGGAATCCACCGAGCGGCTATAAAATATGACGCTCATGATCGACGTAATCAGCATGGACGCGCCGACCACGGTTAACAAAACTTTTTCCTGTAATCCAAATCGAATCCCCTTTTCCTCCATGAAGAATCCCCTTTCTTTTCGTTATCATTTAAAAAAGATGGACATCCATACTGCTTCATCATAGGGCACAGCTATATCACCATGTCCATTTCTGTGCGAATTATATTTTGTGCTTTTAAGCACAATTCAAGTATACCACCTTTGTTCCATGATATCAATTCGATAATGATAACAAAAAGCAGACACTTGAATTGTTCAAAGTATCTGCTTCCGTTGTGCATCCTGATGGCTGTATCTCAATCTTCGCCCAGGTTTTCTGAACAAATGATATCAATGGCAGGCATCTGTGCTGTTTTTTCCGGTGTCAAATTTTTTCGTACATAATCGCGCAGCAACAGCAACGAGCCATACCCCTGCTGATAAATGTTCTGCGCAATGGCAAAGTCTATTGCTCCATTCTTTAAAAATTGCTTGGTTGAATCGGTCAAATCATGGCTGATCACAAGGATCTGCCCGCTTTTCCCCGCCTCCCGCATGGCTTCCACACAGCCAGTGACGCTCTGGTTAGCCATATAAATACCACGTATTTCTGGAACACGCTCCAGGGCTTCCTTTACCTTTTGATACGTCAGCCGGTAATCATTGTAGGTTTCGATTGTCTGAATGTTTCTGCCAAAAAACCCTTTTTCATGAAGCCGTTCACAAAAGCCCTGTACCCGCAGCCGGTGCGCATGAAATTCCGGATTGCCAATCGCAATCAAGAGTATATCGTCCTGACGGATATATTTCGCCATCAGTTCCCCGGCAACTCTTCCGCTGCGTACCAAATCCTGTCCAATAAATTGCAGCCGTTTGCAATGAGAAATATCCGAATTAAACGTCACCACCGGGATGTTCTGTTTGTATAATGCATTGATTTTTTCTGCAATAGCAATGTCATCCATCGCACACAGAGCAATGCCGCATACCCCTTTTTTCACCAGATGGTCAATCCGTTCCAAAGTTTCCTGTGGCAACTCGGTCCTGCATTCCTCTATCAGCACAGTGATAGCAGAATCCGCCAGGAGAGGCTGCGCATCCCGAATGCCTCGTAAAATCTCCTCCCGAAAATAGCCAGTCCAATTTGGCAAAACAATCCCCAGTGTTGCCGGAGACATATCCGGCATGGCCAGCCCAAGCGCTTCTGCTTGCTCCCGCCTTGGTGGGATATATCCCAGCTCCTTCATCGCGCGGACAATTTTATCATACAATTCCGGTTTGACATGCGGGCGCTGATTCAATACACGGTCAACTGTCCCCCGTGATACCCCTGCCCGTTTTGCAACCATGTTGATTGTAACCTTATTCGGCACAGCCATCATCCTTTTTTTACGTATTGTGCTGTTTCACACAATTCTATTAAGACACAAATTTCTATGGCTGTCAATATATCGGACAATCGCACAGTGCATTTTTTGCATCCATAATTGAAAACCATTGATGAAAAGAAGACCAATGAAACTGTGATCGCATAGATCCGTCGTCAATATATCCTATCATATAACCTCTTTTCTGGAAATAAAATCCCCCTTCATTAGACCATAATTTGTCTAACAAAAGGGGTCTGCATAGCTGCAAAACATCAAGCCGTATTGACCAGACAGTGGATTGGTTTCTAACGCGAAGGAAATTCGGAGGATTCTTTATCTTGGCTGCGGTGTGCATGATAGGCGGTCAGTTCTTGATGATCCTCATAGGTTGCTGTTTCCCGATAAACCTTCGGCGTAGTACCTGTGATGCGTTTAAACAAACGGCTGAAATAGTAGACGTCCGGAATTCCGCATTGATTTGCAACGGTTTTGATGGGAAGGTCCGTGGAAACGAGCAGACGCTGTGCATGGAGAATACGCTTCTGGTTGACGTAATCCGTTAGGGAGATGCCCATTTCCTTTTTAAACAACGTAGAAAGATAGCTTGCATTGACCGAGAGATACTCCGAAAAAGCCTTCAGGCTCAAATCAGCGCACAAATTGGTGTCAATATAGGTAAGCACCTTCTGTATCATAGGCGAGTGATCTTTGAGCGTGCAGTGGCGGATTAGGTCGCAGTAATCTTTGATGATTTGCAGACGAAGCGCATTCAACTGATCCATATTGACAACCGCTTCAATCTGCTTCACATGGGAATTGGATACACTATCAATGTGAAGCGGATGCACGCCTGCCTGCTCTGCCGCTTTGCGCATCAGCGTGTTAAACGTAATGACAAGATCTTTTCGATCCCGGAGCATATTGACCAGACGGGGGGGGCATATTGAGCTGGTTAAACGAGGCATCCAGTTCAATGGCTTTTTCCTCATTGGCATTGCGCACCGCGTCAATCAATGCATTTTCCATATGATATCGTGTCTCAATCAGCCGCATATTCTCAAACGGAACGTCAGACACATTGAACTGATTGGAGTAAAAGTCATGCCACG
>JAUNIY010000111.1 GCA_030523305.1 Eubacteriales bacterium | reverse complement strand
AATCGACGGGTTTTCGCTCTTCCGCGCGATTTTATCGATTTCATCGACATAAATAATGCCGCGCTGTGCGCGTTCTACGTCAAAATCTGCCGCCTGAATCAGACGAAGCAGAATATTTTCTACATCCTCGCCAACATATCCGGCTTCCGTCAGCGTTGTTGCATCTGCAATGGCAAATGGGACTTCCAGCGTTTTTGCCAGCGTCTGTGCCAGCAGCGTCTTGCCGGAGCCAGAAGGGCCTACCAGCAGGATATTGCTCTTTTGCAGCTCAACATCGTCCTCTTTCTCCCGGAAGATGCGTTTATAATGGTTGTAAACCGCTACGCTCAGTGCAATTTTTGCACGATCCTGCCCGATGACATATTGATCGAGCGTCTTTTTCAGCTCGTGCGGTGTCGGTAGCTTATCCGGGGCCGGAGCGGCCGGCTTATGCTCCGGGACGCCCGGTGCATCGTCAAACGCAAATTCTTCATCCAGAATGCTCTGGCAGATGTCGATACACTCGTTACAGATGTAGACATTTGGTCCGGCAATCAGTTTATGCACTTCCGACTGCGGCTTGCCGCAAAACGAACAGCGAATTTCATGCTTATCGTCGTTTCGTGCCATAATACACCTCAATTTTCCAATTTCCTGCCCAAAATAGCCAGGAGCAAAAATGTTGAAACACCGGAACGACTGTATATCTCCAGCCGTTCCGGTGATCGCATTACAAATTATCTGTGCGCCATAACCTCGTCAATGAGACCATATTCTTTCGCCTGATCTGCATACATGAAATGATCGCGTTCGGTATCGCGCGCAATCTCATCGAGGGACTTACCTGTATTCTGCGCAAGAATCTCATTCAACCGGTTTCTGGTGCGAACCAAATGATCGGTATGGATCTTAATATCCGTTGTTTGTCCCGAAAGGCCGTTTCCGCCAATCAACGGCTGATGAATCATGATCTCGCTGTTTGGCAGGGCAAACCGCTTGCCTTTTGCACCAGATGAGAGCAAGAATGCACCCATCGAAGCCGCTAAACCAACACAGATGGTGGATACATCGCACTTGATGTACTGCATGGTATCATAAATCATCATGCCGGAGGTAATGGAACCGCCCGGGGAATTGATATAGAACTGGATGTCCTTATCTGGATCCTGTGCTTCGAGATATAACATCTGTGCAACAACCAGCGAAGCTGTGGTATCGTTTACATCCTCAGAAAGCATGATAATGCGATCGTTCAGCAAACGGGAGAAAATGTCATACGAACGCTCTCCGCGGCTGGTTTGTTCAACTACATAAGGGACTAAACTCATACGTGTACTCCTCCTTCCCCAAATGGGGGTTATGTATCGCCGGAGGACTGAGAATTACTCGGCGTCAGCAGCTGCCGGAGCAACTGCAACAGCATTTTCCTTCAGCATTTCAATGGTTTTCTGCGTTGTCAGGTCGGACTTGATGGACTCTACCGGTACGTACTGCTTTACCTGATCCTCTTCCATGCCGTAAGCCTCTGCCAGCTTCTTATACTCCGAAGCGATATCTTCTTCTGTCGGCTCAATGTTTTCAAGCTCAGCAATCTTCTTGACTGCAAGCTGTACCTTAACCTGGCGCTCTGCCTGGTCACGGAAGATTGCACGGAAGGAACTCATTTCCATACCCATCTGCTTGACATAGTCTTCCAGAGAGATACCCTGGGACTGGATACGGTAGCCATAATCCTGCATGATGTTATCCAGCTGCGCTTCATACATTGCCTCCGGAACATCAGCCTCCAAGCCTTCCAAAACCTTATCCAGGACCTTTTCCTCGAAATCGCGGTCTGCCGCGTTCTGCTTGGTTTCAGCAGTCTTTTCTTCGATGCTCTTCTTCAGCTCGTCCAGGGTTTCAAACTCAGAAACGTCCTTTGCAAATTCATCGTCCATTTCCGGCATAATGGTTTCCTGAACCGACTTGACAGTGCACTTAAATACAGCCGGCTTGCCTGCCAGATCAGCAGCCTGGTATTCCTCCGGGAAGGTAACGTTGACATCACAGTCCTCGCCGGCAGATTTGCCAACCAGTTGATCCTCAAAGCCCGGGATGAAGGTACCGGAACCCAGCTTCAGGCTAAAGTCCTCGCCCTTGCCGCCTTCAAATGCAACACCGTCTACAAAGCCCTCAAAGTCAAGGATGACCGTGTCGCCCAGAGCAGCCGGACGCTCCGCCGTTTCAGTGCTTGCGGCACGCTGTGCCAAACGATCCAGCTCAACCTGGATATCTTCTTCTGTTACAGCGGCGTCTGCCTTCTCTGCCTCTACGCCCTTGTACGCGCCGACAGATACTTCCGGATATACTGGCACGGTAAAGATAAAATCAAAGCCGTTGTCGAAGTTCTCCAGAGACTCGTCAATCTTGACATCGCCCTGGCCAACTGCCTCAATGCCAGCAGCTTCCAGCGCCTGCGGGTACATCTGCGGATACAGGTCGTTGATCGCATCGTTTACAAAGAAATCCTTGCCGTACAGGCGCTCGATGACCTTACGGGTTGCTTTGCCCTTGCGGAAGCCCGGAATCTGAAACTGATTCTTGGTCTTCTTGTATGCGGCGTCCTTTGCCTTATCTAATTCTTCAGCAGATACTGCAACAGTCAGCTTGACCTGGCTGTGCTCCAGCTTTTCGGTATTCTTGAGTTCCATATTACATGACTCCTCCTAATTATATGTCCAATCTATTCTATCAGATAGTTGGCTTTTTGGCTACATTTTTTTCTATTTTTTTAGCAGAACCGGCATAAAATCAATGTAATCCCCGGAAACAAGCCGGAAATCAATGCCTTCCTGGACGCCTGTGACGGCATACCGGAGGCTATCGGAATGCAGATGGCCATATACGCACTGCTTCACACCGTACTTTTGCAGCAGCGCAATGATCTCTCCGCAGCGGAAATTTGCATAGATCGGCGGATAATGCAGGAAACAAATGATCTCCTCCACGCCCTGCGCCTGCGCAGCCCGCAATGAAGTTTCCAAGCGGATCAGTTCCCGCCGGAATATCTTTTCATCGTGGCATTCTTTAAAGTTTTCTTCAAAAAACCAGCCGCGTGTTCCACAAATACCAATGTTATCATAAATGAAACAATTATTAAAGAGGAAATCGATATTTTTTATTTGATTTTCTTCAAAAAATCGTTTCATTTTCCGAACGGTACACCACCAGAGGTCGTGATTCCCTTTCCCGATGATTTTCTTTCCCGGCAGATCAGACAATAACTGAAAATCGGGCAGGCTTTGATCTAAATTTAGACCCCATGAAATATCGCCGCCAATCACAACCGTATCTTCCGGTGAAATCACAGCGCGCCAGTTTCGTTCGATCTTTTCCATATAACCCTGCCACCGGCCACCAAAGACGTCCATCGGCTTCTGCACACCGATGGACAGGTGCAAATCTGCAATCGTATACAGCGCCATGGATTATATGGTATTGAGCAGCGTAAGTGTGTCAAGGATTTCATCCCGGTCAACCACCAGGTCGAATCTTGGTTTCATGCCGGACAATGCCGCCAGCGGCTTTGGAACCGGCGCATGGGTCATATCATGCAGCTGATCCAGCAGTTCTGTGCCATCGCTGGTTACCTCTCCGCCCAGTGCGGAAATCACGCTCTGGCAGAACTTAAACGGGCTTGCTGTGGAAGCAATGACCGTCGGCGTGGTGTCGCCTGTATGTGCGCGGTAGTCTTCATATACCTTCACTGCAACGGCCGTATGGGTATCGCACAGATAGCCCTTCTCCTGGAACAGCGCTGCAATCATCTCTTTGGTCTGCGCATCATCGCAATAGCCTGCTTCAAACTGGCTGCCGATGTTGGCAAACACATCTGTCGGCACGGTATAGCTTCCCTTTTCGGTCAATTGCTGCATCAAATCGGCTACTATGGTGTCATTATAGCCGGAAACCAGGAATAGTAAACGTTCCAAATTGCTGGAAATCAAAATATCCATAGACGGGGAAATCGTCGTATGGAACGGACGCACACGGTCATAGGTTCCGCCGGAGTTAAAGAAATCGGTCAGTACATTGTTTTCATTCGATGCACAAATCAGCTTTGCCACCGGTACGCCCATCTGCCTTGCAAAATATGCTGCGAGAATATTGCCGAAATTTCCTGTTGGCACGCAAACATGGATGGGATCGCCTAGTTGGATATCGCCGCGGTTGAGCAAATCGCAGTACGCGGAAACATAATATGCAATCTGCGGCGCCAGACGTCCCCAGTTGATGGAATTGGCGGAGGAAAGCATCATCCCCTGCTCACTGAGCTTCTCTATAGACGCTTGATCGGTAAAGATTTTCTTGACTGCGCTCTGCGCATCGTCAAAGTTGCCACGGATCGCGCAAACCTGCACGTTTTTACCGCGCTGCGTCACCATCTGAAGCTTCTGAATCGTACTTACGCCATCCACTGGATAGTAAACCATGATCTTGGTTCCCTCGACATCTGCAAAGCCGTCCAATGCGGCTTTACCTGTATCGCCAGAGGTCGCCACTAGAATACATGCTGTGCGCTGCTCGCCGGTTTTGCGCAGTGATGCTGTCAGCAGGTGCGGCAGCATCTGCAACGCCATATCCTTGAAGGCGCAGGTCGGCCCATGCCACAGCTCCAGGATATACTTGCCATCCTCCAGCTTAACCAGCGGCGCAGTATTTGAGCCGCCGAATTTTTCATCCGCATATGCCAGCGACGCATACTGCTCCAACTCTTCCGTTGTAAAATCTGTCAGGAAACGGCCCAAAATATCCGCGCTTCTGCCGCGGTAATCCTTGGCGCACAACGCCGCAAAATCCCCCTCTGTAAGCTGCGGGATTTCGGTTGGACAATACAGTCCGCCATCCGGCGCAATGCCGGTAGCAATGGCCTGCGATGCACTTGCCGTCACCTTTTTGTTTCTTGTGCTTACATAATCCATATTGTTCAAAACCTCCTAAAGGGTTTACATTCCTAAAAATAGCGGGATTTCCCGAACTTATACTACCTAAAAATTCGCCAAAACAAACCTGGATGCATTGTGGTAGAAGATATCTGCAATCTGTCGTTCCGAATAATTACGCTTGCGCAACGCCTCTGCAAGGAGCTCTATGCCGGTAATATCGTGTATGCCCTTTGGCAAACGGTCACAACCGTCCCAATCCGCACCGATACATAGATGCTTTTCTCCACCCAGCTCGCAAAAATGCTCGATATGCTGCACAATCGTATCGCACCGTGCCGTTTTATGCTTGGTGAGAAACGGGACATATAGATTGATGCCGACCAATCCGCCTCGCCGCACAATTTCACAAAATTGCGCATCCGTCAGATTGCGCAAGTGCGGGCATACTGTCCGACTATTGGAATGCGTTGCTAAAATCGGCGTATCCACGCACTCCGCCAAATCCCAAAAGCCCCGTTCAGACAAATGCGACGCATCCATATATACGCCACGCACAGAGAGATACTGTGCCAGCTCTTTCCCTGCCGGCTTTAAGCTTGCAGTGTTGTCTGTCGACGCACCACAGCCATAGATGGAATCATGATTCCACGTCAGCGTGACGATACGGACGCCCGTCTCTATCGCACGCTGGATATCTTCCTCTGTTTGCAACAGTTCTGCACCTTCGATGGAAAGAAAAGCCGCCGCCTTCTTTTGCTCCTGCGCGCGCTTCCAGTCGTCTGCTGTTTTGCAGTGCGTCAAAATATCCCGGCAGTCGTCAAATGCACGCTGCGCTGTATGCAGCAAGGTAGTAAAACGTCTATGAGCATCTTCCGGCGACTGTACCGGTTGCACACCGCAAAACAACGCAAATACCTGCGCATAGTGATCAAAGATAGCCGTGCGCTTGCAGTCAACCTGCCCGCTGTTTTCCAGCAGCGTGCCGCGTTCTTTCCTGTACAGCGCCATATCGCTCAGTTCAAAAATCGTATCACAGTGCAGATCGAAATAGTTCAATCACATCACCTCAAATGCATTCGGAATATGATGGATACGGCAGGTTTGCCAGTCTGGCGATACCAAAACCTCTATCACGTCAAACCGCGGCTGCAGCGACGTCGGGTGATTCAGAAGCCATTGCTGCGCCGCAAGCAAAAGCTTTTGCTGCTTTGCGCGTGTGACCGCCTCTTGCGGCATACCAAACCGGGTGTTACTACGGGTTTTCACTTCTACAAAGGTAATATATTGCGCATCCGCGCAGATAATATCAATTTCTCCACGCCTGGTATGGTAATTCCGGCATAGCACGCGAAACCCTTTGCGCTGCAAAAATTCTGCGGCGCGCTGTTCTCCCCGCTCCCCAATGGTCATTTGTTGTTCAAAACCTTTTTCAAAAAGGTCTTGCGGTGCAGCGGACAAATGCCATATTGCTCAATGGCCGCATAATGCGCCTTCGTCCCATATCCTTTGTGTTTTTCAAAACCGTATTCCGGATACTGCACTGCCATATCCCGCATGTATCGGTCTCGCGTCACCTTCGCCAAGATAGACGCCGCAGCGATCGAAAGCACATTCCCATCGCCGCCAATCACTGTATCTGCCGGGATCGGTAATCCCTGGATTCGGTTTCCATCTACCAATGCGTAATCCGCCGGGATCGGCAGGGCTTCTACAGCGCGGCGCATGGCGAGAAACGTCGCCTGCAAAATATTGATGCTATCAATTTCCTCTTCCCTCGCTTGGCCAATACCGTATGCAAGGGCGTTTTCTTTGACAAAATCAAACAAGATTTCGCGTTTTTTCTCCGTGATCTTTTTGGAATCGGTAACCCCTGGCAGTTGGATTCCTTCCGGCAAAATAACGGCGGCAGCGACAACCGGGCCTGCCAATGGGCCGCGGCCTGCTTCATCTATGCCGCAGACCGCTGAAAAACCTCTCGCTCGGACTTCCATTTCCCGATCCATTGTCAACAAGATAGGTTCTTTCCGTTTAGCCATTGCCGTCTCCTTCATATTCATCTGGCGATTCCAATGTAATGCGTCCAAGTTTGCCGCCGCGGAACTCATCCAACAGAATACGCGCCATGCGTTCCGTATCAATTTCACCGCCAGAAATCAAGAAACCGCGTTTCCGACCAGCGCGCATTAGCAGCTCATAACCGAGGAAATCGAACGTCTCATCCTCTGCAGGAAGCTGGATTTTATACCGGCTGACAAGCGACTGCGGTGCCCTGCGATACAAAATTTCCATCAACTTGCACCCAAGGGTTTCCACATCCAGAATATCATCCTTTACCGCACCGGTCACCGCAAGATAAATACCAGTACGCTCGTCATCCAGCTTTGGCCACAAAATACCCGGCGTATCCAAAAGCTCCAGCCCGCTCTCCACGCGGAACCACTGTTGCCCGCGGGTAACCCCAGGCTTATCTGCCGCCTTGGCAGACTTTTTGCCTAAAACCTTATTGATAAATGTGGATTTCCCAACATTCGGAATCCCGACCACCATGAGCTTGATCGGCCGCCCGGTCTGGCCCTTTTCATTCCACATCTTTACTTTTTCTGCGAGCATGGAACGGACTGTCGCCGAAAGCTTTGCCACACCCGCACCGCTTTTTGCATCGGTTGTCAAAACAGCATAGCCTTGACGGCGGTAAAATGCAGCCCATTGCTTCGTCATCTCCGCATCTGCCAAATCCGTCCGATTGAGCACAAGCAGTCTGGGTTTATTGCCTGCAATTTCATCCATATCCGGATTCCTGCTCACCTGCGGGATGCGCGCATCGACGACCTCGCACACGGCATCCACCTGCTTTAGGCTTTCTGCCATGCGGCGGCGTGTGCGCGTCATATGTCCGGGATACCACTGTATATTCATGCATTTCTCTCCTTATGATACCGTTCCAAGCTCATGAAACGGGAAAATGCGCAATAAGACCTTGCCGATGACATACCGCGTATCTACCATTCCCAACTGTGCATACCGGCTGTCTGTCGAATGATTTCGATTATCGCCCATGACAAAAATACAGCCCTCCGGTACCGTTTGTGGAAATGTAACGTCCAATTGGGTTGTTGTAGGCTCTGCAATATAGGGTTCTTCCAACAGCTGACCGTTGACAAACACCTCTCCTGTTTCAAAATCAATGTCAACCGTATCGCCTTCTGTTGCAATGACGCGCTTGACAATTGGGCTTGTCAGGAAAGAGTCTTTGGTCAAGATAACAATATCGCCCTTTTCCGGTGTATAAAACAGATTAGAAACCAGCAGTTGGTTGCCGTCCTGTAGCGTTGGCACCATAGAGTTTCCCTCGACGCCAATAATCCGGACGCCGAAAACAAAAATCAAAATAACTGCTGCCAAAGAAATCAGCAACGCTTCTCCCCAGTCGAACAGTTCGCTATGGAAACGCCCCTGCGGCTCCTCTTCTGTAGAAGATTTCTTTTGTTTGCGCATCGAGCTTCATCTTCCTCCTAATATATAAGTGTAGGGTTTCAGTACCCAACAGCCAGTTGGGACTTAA
>JAUNIY010000110.1 GCA_030523305.1 Eubacteriales bacterium | reverse complement strand
TCTGCTGGCTTTCGCCCGGCAGGATGCTTTCCGTATACGTCGTTGTTGCGTCGTCTCCCACGCCGGAGGCTGTTACCTGCACGCCATTGAGCGGCTGTAGGCCGTCGTTTCGCACCATAGCATCCACGGTCATCTGGCTGCCCGGCAGCGGGTACTCAGGTGCCTCTACGCTTTCCAGTTTCAGCTTGGGTTCATACTGGCTGTGTACCGCGCGGATATCTGCCTTTTCGCTCTGCATCCATGTCTCGCCGTCCAGCTGCGAGAACGCAAGCAGGAAGCTGTCCTCCGACAGGCACACGCTGTCTACCTTATTCAACGCGCTGTTTTCGTCGGTCAATGCAACCGGATCGCCGACAGAAACCAGCTCGTTGAGGCCGTTCTGCTGCTCTGTCTGGAGCATCACGCCATAAATTTCATCCGTCTGGAAGGTTTGGATGTCCTCCTGCGTTTCTGGCTGTTCTTCCGAGATCCAGCTGAGCAGGACATCGCCCTGATCCGACATGGATGCACTATACTCTTTCTCTACCTTCAGGCTGCTGTGGTTTGCCGCAATGCAGTAACCGATCCCTTCGTCATGCTCCGGAATGGTCACCTCTCCAGTCTGCGTGTTCACCACCGCAATAGCAGCCTCCGCCTGGTTGGTACCGGCCTCTTCGCTGGTTACGGCAAAGTCGCTGAGATAAACCAGCTCGCCGTCCTGATTCCAGAACAGGTACAAGTTGTCGTCGTTGCTGACAACCTCTACATTCTGCGCACAGTGATCTGCATCCGTGATGGGGATCAGCGCGGTTGTTTTGGGTTCGCCGCTTCCATTGCTGGAATAGAAACGGATAAACAGCTGTCGATCCTGATTGTCTGCATCCAGCTCTCCAGTTGTCTCGTTCTCTACAGCCAGCTTGCCGTTCCGGTCAATGACCACAGCTTCGCCAGTAATGCCGTTATGTGAGAACGGTACAACCTCCATGATGCGATAATGTTCCGTTCCCGCATCATTCGTTGCTGTGACGGCATGCGATTCCCAGCTGCCGCCGTTTTCAACAGCGCATGCGATCGTGCGCTCCTGCTGGATCAGATGTTCCACGGTCACATCCTGTCCGTCCGGGTACTGATTGCGCTGATAGTAAACATACACGTTCCCATCTGCGTCTTCCACTGCGTCAAGCGCCGCACAAGCCACGCTGGTATTCGCCGCGATGGTAAAGCTCTCGCCCATCGGTTCGCCGGTCTCCTTATCGAAGTAGCGGCCTTTGAGGTTCATCGCATTGGCTGCCTGGGCCATGTCAGCCGCTGTCAGCGCATCGACATCCTTACCCTCTACAATCTCGTTCATATCGCCTTCCGACCAGGTGACAAGCAGGCGGTCGCTCAACTCATAGAGATTGGTATCAAACTGTAAATTGCTGCTTTCGGAAATCTTTTCCACTTCGTTCCAGGTATTTCCGCCGTCGCTGCTGATAGCGTATGCTGCGCTCAGGAAGTTCAGGTTATCCTTTTCCACGCCGTTGTCCGCCAGCATGGTCGCCATGATCGTGCCATTTTCCAGCTCGGTCAGCTTGACCTGTGTGCCTTTGAATGCATTTTCCATCAAGACGGTGGAATCAATGGAACCGGAGCGGAACAGTAGTCCTTGGTTGTGTCGCTCCACTGGCGAGAAGGTCGCCTGTGTAAACGCCTGCTCGATGCCCTGTGTGCTCGTGTCCTCAATCTGCTGGACGTTGTCGCCCTCATACGAGTCATTCTGCGCCGACAGGCTCATATCACTGCTGACCGATACGATCTCGTCGCGCAGCTTGTCGTTGCCGAACATGATCTCTGGAATTTCGAACGTCAGGTTTCCGCTAAAGATGACGACGTCCGCACCCACGCCAATGGAATATGCCATGGAGCCGCCCGCGTCAATGTCCGGGCTCATCTGTATATTGAGCGTAAAGTTCGCCGTGCCTTCAATGTACGCGCCGGCCAACGCATTGTAGCCGATGCCACCCTTGATACCGATCTTTGTTACCGGAAGCTGGATGCATACATTGGAATCTTCCTGGTTGTCCGCATCGTACATGATCGTGTTCTTGTCGTCCTCGGTCGTGATGGCTGTATCGCTCTCGGTGTCATATGTGTTAATCGCCTGCAAATACTGCTCGCCCGTGAACGAAATATTGATATAAAACGGCACGCCATAGATGGTAACCGGGATATTTGCCATCAGCCGTTCGTCCAGGCCGACCACGCACTCGAAGCTTGCCAGCTTGGTCTCGCTCTCGCCCTCCTCGTCGACAGAAGCCTGGAACCCAAACTTAAACATGCACGCCGGATAGATACACCATTTGGGATCGGTTCCGGTGGTTGCAACATTCGGGTATTTCGTTGTTCCCGCCTGCGACGACTGTGATTTGTCTGCATCGCTGGTAATATCCGTTTTTGCGTTGGAGGTATCGCCCTTCTTCTTTTTATCTGCCTGGGCTTGATCTAGTTTTTCCTTGGTTGCCGAAGCTGCCTTTACCTTATCCTGCGGCGTTCCCGTACCCCATACCGGGGTGACGGAATAGCCGGCAACCAAGTAATACATCGACGGGTCGTTTACATCCGGCTGGCGGACAAAGAATCCGCCGTTGCGTCCGTTGACGCCCATATCCAGCAAACCGATAAACGGGATCTCCAGATCGGACAAGTCGACAGACAGCGCATTCTGCGCGCCCGGCGTGATCGGGATGTCTTCCAAAATCGGAAGCGACGTGTCTGTGATCGGGGTGATAAATTCATATCCCGCGTTCACCTCGCCGGAGCGGATTTCCACCGTGCCAGCCGTTTCGATTTCCGTCGTGCCGACCGCTTCCGCATACAGCCGCGTGTTCTGTGGCAGCTCGTCGGCGAGCACCGTTGCCACATAATACGTGTAGTTACCGCCGCCGCTCTGTTCGGTCAGGCTGTCGTCGCGCTCCGCCGTCACGGTCTGCACCGCATACGTAATCTGGTTGGTATCCGCGTCAATGCCATAGAACTTCAGCTCAACCTGATTTACGTCATAAGGGCTGTTGATCTGGTTGAACACAGCGACTGTCACCTGCACGGTGCTGCCCGTGCGCAGCTGGATTTTGTTGTCCGAAACACCGGTGCCATCCAGCGTCACCTTCACCTCGTCCGGGAAGAAGATGCCCGGGCCAAACTGCGGAAGGCTGCCGCTGTATGTACTCTTGTCGCCGAACGTAAAGGTACGGTAACAATAGAGGTCGCCGTACAGCACCGCCATGCTGTAGGTGCCGCCTTCGACGCCGGTAAAGTTTTCAATGGTGTAGGTTCCTTCTTCGTCCGTGCGCCCTGTATAGTTCTCGCTGGCCGATGTGCTGAACTCCGTGTATTGCAGCGGGTGCGAGGTGGACAGCGCGCTGTTGCGGAGATTTGCGTCGGTCACGCTGAGCGCACCGCTGATGGTTTCTGTCTTGGTATTTTCTTTGACAAAATCCACCGTGAAGCTGTTGTTGTCGGCATTGCCGTCCAGCTGGTAATAGAACACATCACCGTAATATTCACGGCCATTGGAGGTCCACTTTGTCACATAGCCGTCGTTTGCCTTTGCCGTCAGCGGGAAATATTCGTTCTTCACATACTCCGCCTTGGTGACCGCCTGGCCTTCGGCAAATGCGAGCGTGCCGCGCTCTTCCGCGCCCTCGGCATAGGTTACCGTCAGAACGTCGGCATCCGTGCTGTATACACCCTGGAATGTGTAATCGTCATACTTATCGTTCAAGCTGACGCGCACCTTTTTGTCGCTGTCGGCATAGACCGTCCAGGTCTTCCATTCGTTGTTGCCGCTCTGACGCGCCTTGACGTAAACGCCTTCCAGGCTGACGCCTTCCGCGCTGGTTTCCTCTTCAAAAACTGCCTGATCGCCCTTGTACAGCTTGCCATCTGCATCAGCATTGGTCAGCTTGATGGTGCCCAAGCTGGATTTTTCCAGGCTGTAGCTCTCCAGCGGGACCTTTTCCATCACCGGTATGATGCTGAATGTGGAATACGACGTGCTGCTTCCGCTTTCCTGGGAGGTGAAGCAATAATCGTTCTCATAGCTTTTTAGGAAATTGCGGTCGAAAACAATATGCTGGACGCCGTTTTGCAGCGGGATCACATCAGATGTTTTGTTTGTTTTCTGGTTAAACAGCTTGTAGCCGACCAGCGTCTGCGGATGTCCGCCATCGTTGTACACGATGTTGATGTGGCTGCTGCTATCCGTGTCGCTGCTGGTATCGTCCCACATCGTCTTATACATTCTGGAGTTGTTGCCGTCGATGGTTGCGGCATAAGAGCCGTCGGTATATTGCAGCGCTTCCGGCGTCTCCACTGTAATATAATACTGCCGCTTTTCCAGCTTAATGGCATTGATCAAATTGACCTGGCAGCCGTCATCTCCGTCAGTCGGGTCGACGTTCTCCACATAGATATATTTTTTGACCTGGCTCTTTTCAGGCAGATCACAACTGAGCTCACCAGTACAGTCACCGTTTACCGTGATGCTGTTTCGCGTAGTCCCAGACACACCGACGTGGACCTCCGCCTTTTTGTCCAAGCCGTCCACCTGGTAATTGATGGTGACGGCTCCGATGCCGGTCATATCATAAGAATCGTATGAATCGGCATACATATGCGACGTTTTCAAATGACTTCCCGTGCCGCTTGTACTCAGTTCATAGTAATTGTCGGACACCATGGTTGTCATATGTCCTTCACCGGATTGACCGCCCGTTTTAAACAGAGCATTTTTTACCGTTCCTGGAACCGGCGAATAAGCCAGAGGATCCATATCCCAATACATCGAATCAGCGTAAATAATCGCATTTTCGTCCTCGCGGCTTCCGTTTTTGGTCCAATCACTTGCCCAGCCCGGTGTCGACTGAAGATTGATGCCGGAATCCGTGTCATCCGGCAGCGCGTCGTACTCCGGCACGGTGTCCAGCGCCGAATCGGCTTCGGTTGGGATGTTGTCATCCGGCAGCGGGAGCCCCCGCTCACCGATGGACGAGACAGCTGCCGGCAGACCTTCTATCTGCACAGCGTCTTCGGTCTGCGCGGCCTTCGGCGCAGGAGCCGCTTTCTGCTGTTCCTGCGTTTTCTCAGCCGGTTCTGTTTCCTGCTCTGCATCCAGCTGCGGCTCCGCCGCTTCTTCCTGCACGGCCACAGCAGTATCCTCTGCCTGCGCCTGGGTTTCCGTCTCCGCCTGCGTGTCCGGTTCTGTAGCTGGTTCGGCAGCAGCCTGCTCTTCTTGCTCTTCCGCAGCTTCTTCTGTCTGCTCCTCCGCAGGCGCGGTGACAACGGCTTCTGCCGTGCCCGCGATCACACAGCCGGTCGGGTTGGCCAGCTGGTAGGTGCCCGCCGGAACCTGCACCATCTGCTGCTCCTGATACGGATTAAAGCTGACATAGCCATACGGCTCTTCCCCCTGGCACAGCAGCACTGTGCTGAAGGTTTCGAGCGCGCCAGTACGGTTGAGCCACACCTCCGCGACACCGGTCTGCGCATCGGTCTCCGCCGCGTCGCCGGTAAACGAAACTGCATTGTACGGTGCTTCCTCTTCGTTGTCCTCGATGGTAGCCGTCAGCAGGTTTTCGCTGCCAATTGCGCTGTCCTCGCTGGACAACATCAGCAAGAAGGTTTCGGTATATTCCCCGTCGGTATCCTCCAGCGCTTCGACTTCCACGCTGCCGGTTTTCTGTCCGGGTTCAAATGTCACCGTCAGTTCCGCAGCCTTCGCGCCGATTTCATTCAGCGTGTCGATCTGCGATGCTTGGTTGTCTTCCTCGCCATCCTCAGAACTGTCCTGCGCTTGTTCCGCGTCACTCTGTTCCCCGGATGCTTCGTCCGCCAATTCTTCGGCGGTCTTGCCGGTTTGCTGCATCTCTGCAAGCCCGGCTATCATAGCAAGATCTACCGCTGTGCGGTCAGCAATAAAGCTGTTGTCGCGGAACGCGTTGTACAGGCTTGTGACCTCCGCTTCCTTCGGGACAGCCTCGCCGTCCTGCAGCAGCTGATAATCCGCCGCATAATCTGCGTTGATATCATAGGCTGTGACCGTGACCGAAGCGCTTTGGCTGACGTCACCGGTACGCGTAAGCCCGATGGACACTTGTCCGCCGTCCTCAGGAAGGACAATCTGTCCGGTTTCAAACGCAATGCCTTCTGTTGTATCTGCTTGGGTCTCCACGCTGTCCCCATCGCTGTTTGGCTGGGTTTCCGCCGCCAATGCATTGGGGAGCAGCATCGCAATTACAAGCAGCATACTGATCCATTGTTTTGCAAGTTTCATGTTTACCTCCTTGCTCTTTCATATTTTTCTATGATATCCGCCAAATGGCAGTGATATCTCATCTTTGGTTTTCGCGCTTGCTCAAATGATCTTCCGTCTCCGGGCCTCATTGACTGCAGCCGTCCGGCTGGTCACGCCCAGTTTCCGGTACGTCTCCCGGCTGTGGTATTTGACCGTATCCGGCCGGATCCCCAGCTTATGCGCAATCTCTTTGATGCTCAAGCCCTCTGCCTGTAGACGAAGAATTTTCAATGCATTTTCGGAAAGCATGACCTTTCCATCGCTTCCCGGCGTTAAATATCCGGGGTAAAATTTGCTCATCCGCCGACATTCTTCCAATGTCTGCTTTTTCATCTCTTCATCTGTCCATGTGATCTCTTCTGCCTCGAGAAGCTCAAGAACTGCCGCGCCTTCGCGGGAAAACAGCCTGACAAAATGGTAGCTTTCTGCTTGCGTGACACATTTCTGCAATGTCTCCCGCCATTCCTGCCGTCCCATGCGGCGCAGCGTGATAGCGAGCAGTAAGGATGCTTCCATCCCGATATATGTGCGCTTCATTTTTTCCGCATAGTACAAAAGCTGCTGCAGCAGGCTGCATGCCGCTGTGTCTTTCCCCGCCTGTAAATAAGCGCGAACCTTGGTCAAATACCGGAATCGCTCCAGGGTACAGAATTCTTTCATCTCCTCCGGCGCTTCTTCCAACCATTTCATGACCTCCGCCGGACGCCTTTGGTAAAGCGCAATCCGGCACAACATCGCATTGATATTCGGCAGCATCTGCGGCGCTTCTTTTTCCGCGCGGTTTCGAAACGCCAAAATGATTTCTTCGGCATATTCGGCATTCCCATTCAACAAAGCAAGCCAGGCAAGCATCGCTGCCGCCACAAAGCACAGTTCTACTCTTCCGCCGCTCTCCGCACACATCCTGCCCTTTTCCGCAAGACGCATGATCTCGTAGCTGTCTGCCCCTTTTTCCAGCCCGCTCTCCGCAAGCGCCAGGGAAACAAGGCCTTTTCCATATTTCCCAAGGACAAGCTCTACCGCTTTTCCAATGCTGGCAGCCAGTTCATGATCCCGTTTGCTCCAGTCACAAAAATCCTTCCCTCCATTCATCAAAGACGGAAGGTTTGTGGTCACAGAAAGCTCTGGCAATACTGATTTTTGCCCTGCCAGCAAACTTCCTGTACATTGAAAGATGGAAATTAAATTCGCGCTTCCCCGGTGCGGCAACCCGATATCCAGTGAGATCAGCCGCCTTTTTGCTTCCCGCCGTTCGCTACCGGAATGGCTCTCGGCATATGCTTTCAGTTCCGCATACCAGCGTTCACTCTCGTCCGCATCCATCAAGATGGATTGCAGCATGCTCATATAAGCCATCAGCGCCGGCGTTTGCTTGACAGTTTCTTCTGGCAAAGCCAGATAATATCGCCGGAGTTCAAAATATTGTCCGCTAGCTGGATTTCTCCGGGCATTGGCAGTCAGCACGCGGGAAATGCTCTCAGCTTCATGATAGACTTCATACATACGAAACGCCTCGGGAAACATCCCGTGCATCTCGTAATACAGTCCTGCATGGGAATGCAGCCACCGGACTTGTTCCTTGCTATACTTTTTCAGAAGCCTACCACGCATCGACTGCCGCATTGCCCAGCGGTATTCCCATACGCCGTCCTGCCCCGTTCGCGTCATGAAATTGCCCAGTTCCTCCGCGCTGGAAATCAATTCTTCCACATTGTCCCTGCCGGTGATCATCGCCGCCAGCTCCTTTGTGTAATTTTCCACGATAGATGTTTCCATCAGGAATTCCTGCAGTTCGGTTTCCCATTGGTCATATACATGATTCTCCAGCCATATCCACATATTTTTCATAGCCAGATTCACATTCCCTTTTTCGAGCGCCAGAAGACGCAGAGACGCCGGATGCCCATGGGCAAGCTCCCATACGCGCTGCGCTTCATCGGGCGTCAGCCATACGCCGTGTTGCTCCAAATAAGTATCCTGTTCTTTACGTGAGAAATAAAAATCCTTTTCTGCAATTTCTATCAATCCATATTCTATATGGATCGGCAGCAGCCATCCGGGAATCGGAGCCCGTGAGACCAGTACCAGCTCCACATCCGGCCGCTCCAACAATTTCTGAATGACCACAGCATATCGCTCTTGATACGCGCGTAAAGCTACACTATGCAGGTCGTCGATCACCACGATCCAGTTTTTCCCATCGCTCTTCGTTTCCATTTGTTCCGGCTCTGTTTCCTGTGCCGAATAATACAAATATCGTCTACGCGACAGTACATCGCGCACCAAAGCTGTCTTG
>JAUNIY010000109.1 GCA_030523305.1 Eubacteriales bacterium | reverse complement strand
TGAGGTATTATTTAAATCTTTTACCGTCTCTAACAATCGTGAAGGTTTTGAAACCTTTCATCTGTTGAATATATTTTATCAGAAAAATATACAAATTTTCAAAGGATATTCTACACAAAAAATACAATGTGCACAAGTGGTGAAAATGCCTACGAGAATAAAAATCGGTGCCGTTTACCTCCGGCTCATCTGAATTTTAATAAATTGGGATGAACTGGAGGATTTTTTATGTTTTATCACAAAGCACAGGCTGAAGACTACATCTGGAATGAAGTAGTTGAGCTGGAACGATACTTATCATAACGGACAGGCATCGAAAGAACAAATCGAACAGGAGGGCTGCGATTTGAAGAAGATTTATTCTGCGCTGACCGAGGCCAAAGCTCTAGAAATCCGCAATCAGGTCTCAGAAAAATGGGACGAGCAATATCCCCGCGCCATGAAATCCTGGTTCATGAACTGGGATGCCTGACGTCAATTTTTAAATGTTGCTTTAGCGTAAAAATCCCCCAGTTGGACTGGGGGAATGCATGATGATGGATGATGCAGACGGAACATGGACCTTTCGTCTGTATGTATTATTCTGTACGACCAAAAGTCAATTCTTTGCCATGGCTGTCGTATTTCTTGCGTTTTCCTGTGATGGAATCCATGGAAATTTTCCAGATGGCAGTGCGCGATAAGCTGCGTGCAATTGCATGATCGAAAGCCGCCATATGAGTCGGAGCGAATTTTTCACATATTGCACGCAATGCGGCAATTTTTTCAGTATCGTCTGTCACTTCTGAAGCCGTCCCATGGCAGACTGCAGAAGAAAATTCTGTCGTAAATTGATCAGGGACAAGATGGGTCCAGCTGACGGCGGAAACACATACCTGCGGATGCAGACGCAGGCAGTCTGTTTTGGTACCGGACAGGGCGGAATGAAAATACAGGTTATCGCCTATGCGGACGATACTGACTGGAAGCGCATAAGGCTGATTCCTTGCATCGATCATAGATATGGTGGCATATTCGCATGCGTCAAATACTTGTCTGGCAAATTCTGCTGGCATTTCACGGTCTTTTCTTCTCATGTGACATTCCTCCTGTATGGATTGTAATGATTTGCCTGTATTTTACCTGATTTGTGGAAAAAAGTAAAGAACATGGCCGCATATGCGTCGTGCATTGCGGTCATGTTCCATAGCATCTGACGTTTATCCAGCAACGACTGTTTTCTGTTTGGTTGTGATATGGCGGCTTTTTTCGTTCATAATCAGCATTTGCAAGCGGTTTTCTACGTTGGCAAAGCTGGTATCCGGATCAAGATCGAGAGGCAGGATCTGGACACCAGGAAAATCCTCTTTGATCTGCTTCATTACGCCGCGGCCGCAAATGTGATTGGGCAGACAGCCGAATGGCTGTAGAATCACAAAAGCCTGTACGCCGTCTGCGGCGTATTCCTCGATTTCACCGGCAATTAACCAGCCCTCGCCGGAAAGAAAGGTACGATTGAGCACACGGTCATTTTCTGCAGCAAGCTCCGGAAGCCGCATAGGCGCTTTATATAGCGGATGCTTGGATGCAATTTTGCTCAGCATATTTTGAGAATAGTCAAATAATTTTTCTGCAAAGCGATCAAATGCGGCCTGCCCAACCGGATACTTGACATGTAACTGCTGCATCTCATAGATGCGGGAAAGGTAATCCTTACGGAATACATTGATCATGCGCGGCAGGATGACCTCCATACCGTTCGCTTCTAGGTAACGCTCAATACCAAAATTGGAACCGGGATGGAAGGTAACCAAATATTCCCCCGTCACGAACACACGAGGACGCAGTTCGCTGCGGTCGTATTCGATTTGGCAGAAACGATCGATACCCCTTTTGTAAGTATCGATCAGCTGCGGGATACCGTGTTGGACGGCTTCTGCAGCTTCGTCAATGATTTCATCAAAAATACGGTCGGTTTCGCCTGCGTTCCGTTCATACGGTCGGATTTGACGGCGCAGCTCTTCTAAAATGTCAAGGATTTCAATGACCCACAGGCATTTGACATTGAACATCGCGCCGAGATGGATATCCGGATGCATTTCCTTGGAATCGATGGGATCGGTGGAGACAATCGGTACCTGCTGGAAGCCGGCGGCATCCAATGCGCGGCGCAGCAATGCGGGATAATGTGCCAGACGGCAATCTCCTTGATATTTCGCCATACCAATCGCCACTTTGTCCAGCGGATATTTGCCGCTCTGCAATGCGGAAATGGATTCACCGATGCACATTTGTGCGGGGAAACAGGTATCGTTATGGACATATTTTTTGCCGAGCTGGATTTCATGGATCGAACCCAGCGGAAGCGGAACAGCCTGGATGCCTTCCTTACGCAGTACGCCGCTGAGGAGTTTGCAGAAAGCTACTGATACATTTGGCACCAAGACGGTACGTATGGATTTGTCTTGCTTACGGAATTTGGCCGGATATGCGTCACCGAGCGGCTGCACATCTATACGATCTTGCTTGGAACGGCGGGCAGCGACCGTTTGCAGGAAGGATTGCACGCGAATGTTAAGCGAGTTGGCTGCGCCGCCTTCGTCCAGCTTGAGAATTAGCGGCGCTTTGCCAGATGTCTCGTGCATAATGCGAATGATTTCGTCAGAAAGAATTGCATCATGCCCGCAGCCAAAGCTGACGATTTGGACGTATTCCAGATGTGGGGACATAGACGCGAGCATGGCGCCCGAAAGCATCCGGGTGTGGAAGTTGTTGGTTACTTCGGCGCGGGTGTAGCGCAGATCAACCTGATTCAGCTCCGGCAGGGCGTCAACCGTGATGACCGGCACGCCGGCTTTGGTAAATACGCGGGATAGGTCGTGACAGACCAGTGGGTCGTTATGATATGGACGCCCGGCCAGGACGACGGCAAAGGTTTTCTCCTTTTCTACCTGGTCTATGATGGCCTGCGCTGTTTGCTGTAACTTGCTGCGGAATGTGAGCAAAGCGGTTTCCCCTTGGTGGAAGGCGTCCAGAATCTCTTTTTTTTGTAGGCCGTATTCGCTTCGGAAGAACATGACGATCTGGCGTATGCGGTCAGCCTTGGTATGCCAGTGAAACATCGGATGGTCAAACTTGATATTCCATTGTTTTTCTGGCTCGTCAGAGCTGTTCACAATGTGCGGGTAGCCCTTGAGGACGGCGCACACGTAATTGCTTTCACCATTTTTGTCATCCGGCGGCATTTCCATAATCATCGGCATAAAGATCCGATCCACACCCTGAGCGGCAAGATCGCGCACGTGCCCGTGCGTTAGCTTGGCCGGAAAACAGACGGTATCTGATGCGACGGATGGAATGCCCTGCTCGTACAGTTTGCGGGAACTGGGATGGGAAAGCTTGGTTTTGTAACCAAGTGCGTGGAAGAAGGTCGTCCAAAACGGCATACTGTCCCAAAATTCTAGTGTCCGCGGCAAGCCAATGGTGATAGATTTATCTGGACTCACCTGTTCATATGCATAATCCTGGAACAACATCTTTTCACGCAACAGGAACATATCCGGTGCAGTTTTGATTTCTGCTTGATGCGGCTGATCTTCCAGCGATTCGCCGCGAAGGCAGCGGTTACCTGTGACAAAGGCTGTGCCATTGGAAAACTGTACGACGGTTCGGTTGCAATGGTTCGCGCAATGTGGGCACGGAAGGTTTTCCTGCTGGGTATAATGGAAGCTGGGCAGGGTGTCAAAGCCAATGAAGGCGCTGGAATGCGTGTGCGACTCTTCCATGTGCTGCTTGGTCAGCAAGGCGGCGCCAATGGCGCCCATCTCGCCAGGATATGGCGCGCGAGTTACTTCACGGCCCAGATATTGCTCCAGCGCGCGCAGCACGGCGTCATTTTTGAAGGTGCCGCCTTGCACGACAATGTGCTCTCCCAGCTCATCGGTATTGGAGATGCGGACAACCTTGGTGAAAACATTTTCAATGATGGAACGGCACAGACCGGCCATAATGTCGTCCGGGCTGCGTCCGTTTTTCTGCTCTGTAATAATGGTGCTGTTCATAAACACAGTGCAGCGACTGCCAAGATCGGCCGGATGCCGGGAACGAAATGCTGTGTCTGCAATGTGTTCCACCGGGATACCGAGTGAAACGGCAAAGTTCTCCAAAAAGGAGCCACAGCCGGAAGAACAAGCCTCATTGAGCGTGATATTTGTAACGATATCGCCGGAAATCCAGATGGCTTTCATATCCTGCCCGCCGATGTCGAGGATAAAGCTGACGTCTGGTACATATTTTTTTGCAGCGGCCGCGTGGGCAACGGTTTCTACTGTGTGATAATCTGCGCCGAAGGCCTTGGCCAGCATGAGCTCGCCGTAGCCGGTGGTACCGAGTCCGCGAACATCGAGTGTAACGCCCAGATCGTCGTATTTTTGATGCAGCTGCATCAGGCCATGACGAACAACACGGATCGGATCGCCGCGGTTGTTGGAATAGAAGCTGTCGATGACATGCTCCTTTTCGTCAAGGAATACCAGCTTCGAGGTGGTGCTGCCGGCATCGATGCCGATATAGACCGGTAGAACATCCCCGCGGTCCAAAATCGGCTTATCCAGTGAGGGCGGTGAGTGGCGTTTGATCCAGGAAACACATGCTTCATCACTGTCAAAATAGCATTGTGAACGGGAGATTTGTTCCTGCTTGGGTTGCTGCATGGCCGTATGCAGTGCAGCGATGGCATCCGGAAGATCTATGCTGTCGGTTTCCGCATTGTCAAATAACTCGCTCATGGCAAGCGCGGCGCCTTCTGCAACGATGGTATCGGAATTTTCCGGACAAATGATATCTTCCGGGCGGAGCTGCAGACGTTGTGCAAACGCCTGTACCAGAGCGGGATGAAACGTCAGTGGCCCGCCTTCAAAGATAATCGGCGCTTGCAATTTCAGTCCCTGCGCCAGACCGCCAATGGTCTGTTTGACAATGGCATGGTAAGCAGACAGAGCAATGTCCTGCTTGCTGCCACCCTGGTTCAAAATAGATTGAATATCAGTTTTGGCGAATACGCCACAGCGACCAGAAATGCTGTGCACGGTTGTGCCTTGCTCTGCCAGTGCATTAAACTGCTCCACTGGCGTTTTCAGCAGCGATGCAATCTCATCAATAAATGCGCCGGTGCCTCCGGCGCAGCTGCCATTCATACGCATGTCAGAAGCGACCAGGCGTCCGGCCGCCTGGTCGTAATAGAAGAAAATAATTTTTGCGTCCTGACCGCCAAGTTCAATGGCGGTGCGTGCCTGTGGATACAATGTACGTACGGCGGAAGCGTTTGCTACGACCTCCTGTACATAATGTGCGCCAATCCGTTCTGCAATCGGTTTGCCGCCGGAACCGCATACAGCAATGCGGAAACGGTAATCCGGGAAAGCGGTGTGGATTTCCTTCAGCAGGTGCCGGACAGTTTGTGCCTGCTCTGCGTGGTGGCGACGATATTGAGAAAATAGTACCTCGGCGCTATCTGGTTTGCAAACGACGGCTTTGACAGTTGTAGAACCGATGTCGAGACCGAGGCAAAGTAAATCATTTGAGTGGTGCATAAAAAACCTCTGTATCAATATTCCAAGTAAGCCCTGTCAAATCATGTCGAAAAGGCTCTTTTACAGTTTGATTATAGCATGTGGCGCTGCTAAAAATATGTGCAGGTTTTTACAGAAATGAAAAAGTTTTGGTAATTTGTTGAACGCTTTTGTGTTTTATTTGCCCTTTCCAAAGTGTCATGGTATGATAAGCATACGAAAGAATCGGATTGAATGGAGGGAAAATGCATGGAGCGCTTGATCTTTCATGTGGATGTCAATAGCGCTTACCTGTCGTGGGAAGCAGCCAGGCGGGTGCAGGAAGGGGAAGAGGATCTGCGCTTAATCCCGTCCTGCATCGGCGGAAACCCGGAAAAGCGTACTGGCATTGTTCTGGCAAAATCCATTCCGGCAAAGCGGTTTGGCGTACAGACAGGTGAGCCACTGGGGATGGCGCTGAGAAAATGTCCCGAACTGAAAATTGCACAGCCGGATTTCCGTCTGTATGAGCAGTGTTCCGATGCCTTTATGGAAATTTGCCGAAGCTATGCGCCGGAGCTGGAAAAATTTTCGATTGACGAATGCTTTTTGGATATGACAGGTACCGGACAGACTTATCCAGACCCAATTGCCACGGCACATGAAATCAAAGACACCATTCGGGATACGCTTGGATTTACGGTAAATGTCGGCATCGGGCCCAATAAGTTGTTAGCCAAAATGGCAAGCGATTTTGAAAAGCCGGATCGGGTACACACATTATTTGCGCGGGAGATTCCCCAAAAGCTGTGGCCATTGCCGGTCGGCGATTTATTGACTGTGGGCCGTACGACGGCAGAAAAGCTGAAACGGGCAGGAATTGTAACCATCGGCGATTTGGCAAAGCAGGATAGCCAACGTATCCAGGCGCTGGTTGGCAATAAGTTAGGGATGCAGCTGCATTGTTATGCCAACGGCATGGACGATGCGCAGGTACAGTCTGGGCGGCAGGAGGCAAAAGGGTACAGTGTATCCACCACGTTGGAGGAAAATGTGACCGGGCTAGAACAAGCGAACCGGATTTTTCTGACGTTGGCAGACAGCGTATCAGCGCGCATGCGTGCAGATCAGGCCAAAGCGTATTGTATTTCGGTCAGTATTCGGACCAATACGTTTCAAAACCGTTCTCATCAGCATAAGCTGGATATACCAACCGATATTACATCAGAAATTTATACCATTGCAAAAGAACTGTTTTCTGAATTATGGGATGGAAAGACACCGCTGCGGCTGCTGGGTCTATCCCTTTCCGACATTGCCCGGGAAGAAGCGGAGCAGCTGTCGCTATTCCCGGATCGGCAAAGAGAAAAGGCACAGAAATTGGACCGGGCGGTCGATGCGATTCGACAAAAGTACGGGGTGGATACCATTGCAAGAGCCTCCGTCTACGATTCCTCGCAGCGGATTGGCCGCAAATATCGTGCACAGCTGGAACGGAAGAAAAAAGAATAAAAAACAGCAACGAGGGGAAAACACACGTTGCTGTAGCTGTTATCATGGTTGTCAAACCTGCTCTTTTTTTCCCATATCGCGCATCTCCGCGCGGATCATCACAATAGATACCAGAGCCGCAACACCATCTGCAATCGGACCCGAGTACAGGATACCATCGATGCCGAAAAACAGCGGTAAAATCAGGATCAGCGGAAGCAGGAATAGAATCTGTCTTGTCATAGACAAAAACATACCTTTTTTCGGTTTGCCGATTGCGGTAAAAAAGGTCGAGGTAATCGGCTGCAAGCAATTGGCGAACGTGAAAAAGAAATAGATGCGGAAATAAGAAATGGCAAATTCAAAATACAAGGCGTCGCCGGAGCCGAACAATGATGTGATTTGGCGCGGGAAGAGCTGGAAAACCACAAAGGACGCGATAGAAATCACAAAGCCAATGCGGAGCGCAAGAAAATAAACCTGGCGGACGCGCGAATATTGCCGTGCGCCGTAGTTGAAACTGGCGATTGGCTGGATGGACTGGGACAACCCGATGACAACGGAGAAAAAGATCTGGTTGACCTTAGTGATGATTCCGGCGCACGCAAGTGGGATCGCCTCACCGTAAATGGAAAGCGCACCGTAATAGGTCAGGGACTTGTTGAGCGCGATTTGGACAATTGTCATTGCCAACTGATTAAAACAGGAAGCGGCGCCCAAAGACATCACCCAACGGATATATTGCCATTGTGGGCGCAAGTGCTTACGCTCCAACCGGATGGTTTTATAGTGGAATAGATAATGAATTGCCATCATTCCCGAGACGAATTGGCCGATGATGGTTGCTAAGCCTGCACCTGCCATCCCCCAACCGAAGCCGAAAATAAACAGCGGGTCAAGAATGGCATTGAGAATCGCGCCAGTCAGGTTGCACGCCATGGTGAAGCGCGGACTGCCGTCTGCACGGATGAGATGTCCACCGCCCGTTGCCAGAATCAGGAATGGAAAACCAAATGCTGTGATATTGGTGTATGTTTCAGCGTAGCCGAGCACATTGTCCGGTGCGCCGAAAAATTGCAGCATTGGTGTCAGAAACAGGTGCGCTACGATGCAGAGCACAACGCCGCATGATGCCAACATGACCGCGGAGTTGCCGATATAATATGCGGCTCGTTCGGGATCCTCACGACCCATCGTCAGGTTGAAAGCCGCAGCACCGCCGATACCAAAGGTCAGCGAAAGGGCGATGCAAATGGTGGTCAGAGGAAAGGAAATATTGGTGGCCGCATTGCCCAGTTCACCGATGCTTTGCCCGATAAA
Organism: Eubacteriales bacterium; assembly: GCA_030523305.1. Lineage (GTDB taxonomy): Bacteria > Bacillota > Clostridia > Oscillospirales > Butyricicoccaceae > Butyricicoccus_A. Next base: position 446 of record JAUNIY010000109.1, on the reverse strand, counting down.
AATCTGGTCAACAATATTGTATAGTGCGCTGACAAGCATAGCAATGATGCTTGGAATGGCGAAATTGCGCAGCAGTCGGCTGATTTTTTCCACCCGAAGCGGATTTTCATGAGATGCTTCCAATGTATCAGGCTCCTTTCATTTTTGCTGTAAAACCAAAAAAATTGCGTAAAACCTCGAAAGGTTTACGCCTTTGTCTTTTAGTTTAGCAAATGTGATGAAAAAAGTCAAGATATGCTGTAGCGCAAAATGTACAAAGTTGCAGACACGATACGGATGCGAGAGACATACAAATAAGAGGAAACGGTCGCAAACCTGCGGTGCAATTCCGTTGACCAGATAAAACCAAAAGGCAGATGTATTGTTATCCTCGCTTGTATCTTTCTTTTTGCAATCGCTTGCTATTGAAGAGTCCTTATGGTATCATAAATATTATATATTATAAT
>JAUNIY010000108.1 GCA_030523305.1 Eubacteriales bacterium | reverse complement strand
TGTCGCGTGCGGTGGAAAAGCGCGAGGACAAGCGGCCGATGCTGTCCGACCTGCGCGAATCCGGCGCGATCGAGCAGGATGCGGACATTGTTCTGTTTATCTATCGTGACGATTATTATGATGACGAAAGCGAAGAGAAAAACAACGCGGAAATCATCATTGCAAAAAACCGCCACGGCGCGACCGGTTCGGTCATGCTCCAGTGGATCGGCCAGTATACAACGTTTTATAACCAGGATCGAAGGTACGAATGAAGCAGCTGGTACGCCATACAATAGAACGGTACGGGATGGTACCGGAAGGGGCCCGCGTGCTGTGCGGGCTTTCCGGCGGCGCGGATTCGGTCAGCTTGGTGCTGTGCTTGCAGGAGCTGGGCTATGACGTCTGCGCCTGCCATCTGAACCACGGCCTGCGCGGCGCGCAGGCGGACGCCGATGAGGCGTTTTGCAGGCAGCTGTGCGCGGCGCACGGTATCCCGTTTTATGCCGAATCCTGCGACGCATATGCCGCCGCACAGCAGCAAAAGCAGTCGGTTGAGACGGCGGCACGCGAGCTGCGGTATGCTTTTTTTGTGCGCTGCGCGCAGGAATTTCACGCCGCGCGTATCGCAACGGCACATACGGCAGATGATAATTTGGAAACCATGCTGTTTCACCTGATCCGCGGCACAGGCGGCGCAGGGCTGGCGGGTATCCCGCCGGTGCGCGGGAATATCATCCGCCCGCTGATTGCTGTGGAACGCCGTCAGGTGGAGGCGTATCTGACCGCGCGCGGCCAGGCGTGGCGCACAGACGCCACCAATTTGGACGACAGCTGTACCCGCAATAAAATCCGGCATCATGTGATCCCCGCGCTGCGGGAGATTGAGCCGTCGGCGGCGCGCCATGCGCTGGAAGCTGCCGCGCTGCTGCGGCAGGACAACGCCTGCTTGGAGCAGCTGGCAAGGCTGGACGGCGCGCAGCTGGAGATAGAACCGTTCCGCCGCATGCCCGAAGCGCTGCGGTCGCGGCGCGTGCGGCAGCTGCTGGAGCAATCCGGCGTGCCGATGGGCGAGGTCGGCGGCAAACATATCCGTGCGGTGTGTGCGCTGGCAGGCAAAGGCCGCGGCCGCGTCAGCCTGCCGGGCAGGAAATATGCGGTGATACGTGGCGGAAGGCTTTGGGTTGAATCGGCGGCGCAGCCAACGGAGCCGGTGGCGATCCGGCCCGGACAGCCGGTCCGCTTTGGCGCATACACTGTGCAAATTACGAGAAAAATATCGGATATTCACAGTTCGTTCAAGCTTTATCCGATCGCATATGCTACAATCAATTTGACCGACTTATATGTCCGGACGTGGAAGCGCGGCGACAGTATGACGCTTCCGGGCGCGCGCGGCGCGCGGTCGCTCAAGCGGCTGTATGCTGAGCGGGGTATCCCACCCGAGCTGCGCGATTCCAGCCCGGTCCTGTGCTGCGGCGAGCGCATTGTCGTGGCCGCTGGGATCGGTACGGAACAGGCATTTTATGGGGATACCGGTTTTTTTGCTGTTTCACGCTGTGAGGAAGGCGAATTGGGAGGAGAAGAGATATGACAAAGGACATCGAACGGGTATTGTTCACAGAAAAAGACATTGCAGCCAAGGTTGCGGAGCTGGGCGCGCGGATATCCAAGGATTACGCGGGCAAGGATCCGGTTATTGTCAGCGTTTTGAAGGGATCGTTTATCTTTATGGCTGATCTCGTGCGCGCCATTACGATTCCATGTACCATCGACTTTATGTCGGTTTCCAGCTATGGCTCCGGCACGTCTTCTTCCGGCGAGGTACGCATTGTCAAGGATTTTGACGGCAGCGTCAATGGCCGCCATCTGATTCTCGTCGAGGATATCCTCGACAGCGGGCGGACCCTGAGCTATCTGATGCAGACATTGAAAACGCGCGGTGCGGCGTCAATCTCGCTGTGCACGTTTTTGGATAAACCGGAGCGCCGGGTTGTGCCGGTGGAGGTCGCGTATAAGGGCTTTACGGTTCCGGATTCTTTTATTGTGGGTTATGGTTTGGACTATGACCAAAAATATCGCAATCTGCCGTATGTAGGCGTATTAAAGACGTCGGTATACGGAGGAGAATAATAAACACTTCCGTTCAGCGGAGAGGAGTGACATAAACGTTTGAATAAAAAGAACAATAACAACAAGATGAAAGGGCTTGGCTTTTATGCCATCATCATTGTCCTTTTGGTCGTTACGGTTTCGGTACTGATGCAGCAGAACACCACGCCGGCTGTCACGTATGCGCAGGTTGTGGATGCATTTGAAGACGAAACGGTCACGCAGTTCACCATTGACGGGACGACGCTGCATGCAGAGCTGAAGGACGGTTCTACGATATCGTATAACCTGCCGAGCGTCGAACTGTTTTTCAATGACCTGGGTGAAACGATCAAGGCGCAGCATGATGCCGGCACCATCAAGGACTACAACTGGACGACGACGGAAATCCCGTGGTGGGCAAGCATTGTCCCATACATTGTCCTGATTGCCATCTTTGGGCTGTTCTGGTATTTCATGTTCAGCAAGTCCGAAGGCGGCGGCCGCGGCGCGATGCAGTTCGGCAAAGCGCGCGTCAAGAATGCCAAGGATGAAACGCGCCATGTTACGTTTGCGGATGTAGCAGGCGCAGATGAGGAAAAGGCCGAGCTGGAGGAAATCGTTGAATTTTTGAAGAACCCACAGAAATTCACGCAGATTGGCGCGCGCATCCCGAAGGGCGTCCTGCTGGTAGGACCTCCGGGTACCGGTAAAACCCTGCTGGCGCGTGCGGTAGCGGGCGAAGCGGGTGTACCGTTCCTGTCGATTTCCGGTTCGGATTTCGTTGAGCTGTATGTCGGCGTCGGCGCATCGCGTGTGCGCGACCTGTTCAACGAAGCGAAGAAAAGTGCCCCGGCCATCGTATTTATCGACGAGATCGACGCGGTCGGACGCCACAGAGGCGCGGGCCTCGGCGGCGGGCACGATGAACGCGAGCAGACGCTCAACCAGCTGCTGGTTGAGATGGACGGATTCGGCGCAAACGAGGGCGTCATTGTCATTGCGGCGACCAACCGCCAGGACATCCTGGATCCGGCGCTGCTGCGTCCGGGACGTTTTGACCGCCAGGTCTATGTCGGCGCACCGGATATGAAGGGGCGCGAGGACATCCTCAAGGTACACGCCCGCGGCAAGCAGTTTGACCCGGATGTACACTTTGATTCGATTGCAAAATCCACGGCGGGCTTTACCGGCGCGGATCTGGAAAACCTGCTCAATGAGGCCGCCCTGCTGGCAGCGCGCCGCAACAAGCGGCTGATCAGCATGGAGGATATCGAAGACTCCTTCCTCAAGGTCATCATGGGCACCGAGAAGAAGAGCCGCGTCATGAGCGATAACGAGCGCAGGCTGACGGCATATCACGAGGCGGGCCACGCCATCGCAACCCGCTGTCTGCCGACGCAGGATCCGGTTCACACGGTATCCATCGTGCCGCGCGGCCGCGCAGGCGGCTTTACGATGAGCCTGCCGCAGGAGGATAAATTCTATGCCTCCAAGAAGGAAATGCTGGACGATTTGATTGTCCTGCTCGGCGGCCGCGTTGCGGAAAAGCTGACGATGGACGACATTTCCACCGGCGCATCCAATGACATCGAGCGAGCAACCTCGATTGCCAAGAGTATGGTCACCAAGTACGGCATGAGCGATTTGATCGGCCCGATCAACTACAGCAATGGCCAGCAGGAAATTTTCCTCGGCCGCGACGTGGTGGAGACCGACACCATTTCGGAAGAAGTGGCGGCGAAGATCGATGATGAAATCCGCAAGGTCATCCTGGACGCGTATGCAAAGTGCGAGACCATCCTCAAGGAGCACATGGAGCAGCTCACGGCGGTTGCGGAATACCTGATTCGCAACGAGACGATGGACGGCGAAGCGTTTGAAAAGCTGTTCAACGGCGAGAACGTGCCGGATCATGCGAGCGGCGAGCAGCTGTTCCACCTCGAGCGCGGCATGGCGAAAACCGCGGCGCAGCCGGAGGAAAACAAGGCTGACCCGGCGGACGGGCAGACTCGCGTGTTCTCCCCGAAGGATGCCGACATGGATCAAACGCAGAAGATTTCCGCAGAGGATGCGGATCTGATGCAGAAGATGTCTCTGGATGAGGCCGCAACCAGGCTGTTTGTGCAGCCGGATGCGGAACAGGACGACGACCTGACCCATCGGGACGACGGCGAATAACAAAAATAAGGCGGCTGCAAAGCAACATTTGCGGCCGCCTTTTGTTGTATGAAGAAAAAACGAAAACCGCGTATCCGGCTGACATGGGCCGGATAACGCGGTTTTTTTTGTTATGGTTCTGTCCGGATCAAGTTGCTGACATACGGGCGCGCGCCGGAAAGCACTTCGTCGTAGAAATTCTGCTTCCAATCGATATAGGCGACGCTGTCCTCCAGCTCCCGGATGGACGCGCGCAGCGCCTCCTGCTTTTTGGACAGCATTTCCTTGCGCGTCAAAATGGTGGATTCCCCTTGCAGGCACAGATCCAGGTATGCTTTCATTTCCTGGATGCTCATGCCGCATTTTTTTAAGCACGTGAGATCCTTGATCCATTTGACATCGGCTTCATCGAAGACGCGGCGGTTGTTGCCGTCCCGCTTGACGTTGGGCACCAGCCCCTCGTTGCAATAGTATTTTAGCGTCTGATAGGTCATGTCCAGCTCCCGGCAGACCTGCATCATCGTGTACATATGTGTTGCCTCCTGTTGCGTTCACAAAAAATTCATAAAGAAAATGGTGAAAAACAATTGACCGGTAGTAACTACCGTAAATTATAATCGGTTACAACAAGCGGTTCAAACAAACGCATTATAACATGGAATGTACAAAACTGCAATGGGAGGGAACGCGATGAAGGAAAAGATCCGAAAAATATTTTCAGACTACAACGAAGAAAGCGAGGACATTGCATGAGAAAAACAACCGCATCGTTTTTGGCCGTTTTGTTGAGCTTGGGCCTGACAGCCTGCGGCAACCAAGCTGCGACGCAGCAACCAGATGCTGGAAGCGCGTCGACGGATGCCGCGCAGGGATCGGCAGCACAATCGCGTGACAAACGGGAGACGGTGGCGGAGGATGTGGGACAGAGCGTATGGGAGTGGCAAAAAGACACGCCGGAAAACCAAGGGATGAACGGTGCGGCGTTGGAAGGCATTCATGCCACAATGGATACCTTCCCGCTGTTGTCCTCCGTCATTGTCAAAAACGGCTATATTGTCGATGAATATTACAAAGACGGATACGATGAGAACAGCGTCTTTGTATTGAATTCCGCATCCAAAAGCGTGACAAGCGCAATCATAGGCATCGCTATTGACAAGGGATATATCGAAAGCGTGGACGTTCCGATTTCCGACTATTTCCCGCAGGTGTTGGATGACGACGATCCGTATTGGAGGCAAATCACCATCCGGCATTTGCTGACGCATACGTCCGGTATCAGCACGACGGACGATGCGCTTTGGGATACATGGCGCAGCGCGGACAACTGGATCGACTACATTCTGGATCTTCCGATCGTGTCGGAGCCGGGAAGTACCTTCAGCTATTCCACGGGCAACACGCATTTGCTGTGCGCGATTGTACAGCAGGCAACCGGCATGACGGTGTATGATTTTGGAAAACAGTATTTGTTCGATCCCGTTGGGATGGACAGCGTGCGCATTGACACCGACCCGCAGGGCATTTCCGATGGCGGGAACAACATCTGGATGACGCCGTATGACATGACGAAATTTGGGCTGCTATATCGGAACGGCGGCGTATGGGAAGGCCAGCAGATTGTACCGGCCGAATGGGTGGAGCAGTCCACAAGCGTCCAGTTTGAACGCCCTTCGGGACGCGCAGATTATGGATATCAATGGTGGGTCCGGACATTCGGCGAACAGCAATATGCGGCTTATTTTGCCCAAGGGCACGCGGGACAATATATTTTCGTTGTTCCGGAGCTGGAACTGATTGTCACGTTTACAAGCGATTATACGGGAAGCACCAGCATCTATTGGCAGTTGGTAAATGAAATTGTGGCCGCCTGCGAAGTATAGGCAGCGCGGCTTGTGTGAAAAATATGAGGTGAATCAGATGAAAGTATTGCTTATCAACGGCAGCTCCCGCAAGGAGGGCTGCACCGGCATGGCGCTGCGGGAAGTGGCGCGCGCATTGCAGGAGGAAGGGATTACAACCGAAGATTTCTTCATCGGCAATGAAGCGTTGCCGGACTGCATCGCCTGCCGCAAATGCAGGGAAACCGGCCGCTGTGTGTTCGACGATATCGTCAATTCGTTTGTAGAAAAGGCCAAGGCGGCGGATGGGTTTGTCTTTGGTTCCCCGGTGTATTTTGCGCACCCGAGCGGCAGGCTGTTGACCTTTATGGACAGGGCGTTTTATTCCGGCGGAGCGGCGTTCCAATTTAAGCCTGCGGCGGCCGTCCTGTCTGCGCGGCGCGCCGGTACGACCGCTTCGTTTGATGTCATCAATAAGTACTTTACCATCTGCTCTATGCCGGTGGTATCCTCGACCTATTGGAACCATGTGTACGGCGCGCAGCCGGAGGACGTGGCTGAGGACAAGGAAGGGCTGATGACGATGTACAATATCGGCAAAAATATGGCGTGGATGCTGCGCTGTATCGATCTTGGAAAACAGCATGGACTGATGCATCCGGACAATCCGAAGGTTTTGACGAATTTTACGAGATAACAGAGAAGGAGAGCAGTATCATGGATAACTTTACATTTTCTTACCCGACTAAGGTGTATTTTGGCGAAGGCAGCGCGGCGGAGGCACTGGGCGCAGAGCTGGGCAACGTTGGCGGCACAGTGATGCTGGCATATGGCGGCGGCTCGATCAAGGAAAACGGCGTATATGACGAAATCAAGGGCCTGCTGGTGCAGGCAGGCAAGACCGTCGTGGATTTTTGCGGCATCATGCCCAACCCGACCTATGCCAAGGTACAGGAGGGCGCAGCCCTGGTACACGAACGGCAGGTGGATTTTATTCTGGCTGTCGGCGGCGGCAGTGTCATCGACTGCTGTAAGGTGATTTCCGCACAGGCAGTCCTGGACGAGGATATCTGGGACATGGAATACGGCAAAGGCCAATTCCCGACGGCGGGGATCCCGATGGGTGCGGTCGTCACCGCTTCGGGCACCGGTGCGGAGATGAATGCGGGCGCGGTCATCACCTACGAGGAAAAGAAGTGGAAAGGCCCGATTTTTGGAACAGCCGCTTCGTTTGCTGTGCTTGACCCGGCGTATACCATGTCGGTACCGCCCATGCAGGTGCTTTCCGGCGCGTTCGATACGCTGAGCCACGCGATGGAAACCTATTTGGGCAATTCCGACCAGGACAATGTGTCCGACGATTTGGCGCTGGCCGTCATGAAAAATACCGTGGTCAATATGCGCCGCCTGCTGGATAACATCCACGATATCCAGGCGCGCAGCAACCTGATGTGGGATTCCGCCATGGCGGAAAACGGCATATTGAAATGTGGACGCCTGACCGATTTCCAGGCGCATCAGATCGAGCACCAGCTGGGCGCATATACCGACTGCAACCACGGCCAGGGTCTTGCGGTCATCCATCCGGTATATTACCGCCATATCGTGCAGGATGCGCCGGAGAAATTCGCGCGGTTTGCCAAGGAAGTATTTGGCGAGGATACAGCTGAAGGCGGCATCGACGCACTCGAACGCTTGATCCAGGCGTGCGGCCTGCCGACAAAGCTGGGCCAGCTGAAATCTACGGTGGAAATCACGCCGGAGGTGCTGCGGCAGGTGGCCGATACGTGCAACATCATCCAATGCAATCCGCGCGCGCTCAGCCGGGATGAAATTTATGATATCCTGTTGGCGTGTATGTAAAATTATACGAAAAAGTGACAGGAGGTAGACGATGCATTTCAGACGAAAAATCGTGGTTGCCGCATTGGCGGTTGCCGTCGCTTGCTTGCTGGCGGCGTGCGGCAACACAGCTGCGGACAACGCGGCGGCGCGAAACCAGACCGCCCAGGGCTCCGCACAAAATACAGGCAGCGGCGCGCCGTCGGACAGCAGTGTCCTGATTGCATATTTTTCCCAGACAGGGAATACCGAGGAGGCGGCGCAGCGCATTGCGCAATACACAGGCGGCGACCTGGCGGAAATCCAGCGCGCGGAGGAATATACCGATTTACAGGAGGAGGCCGAAGCGGAGATTCTGGACGGTGTGCACCCGGACATCACGGTATCGGTCGAGGATATCGCGCAGTATGACACGATCTTTGTCGGATATCCGATTTGGTGGGATGAAGCCCCGGCCATGATCGCAACGTTTTTGGCGGAGAACAATTTTGCCGGCAAGACGGTCGTCCCGTTCTGCACCAGCGCGAGCGACAGCATTGACAACAGCCTGCATATTTTCGATGAGCTTTGCCCGGATGCAACGATTGCGGAGGGGCTTACTGCCAATGACCTCGACGATATCGAGCCGTGGCTCCAGGCGCTCGGAGTTGTAGAGTAAGAACATATGCCGGGCGGTGCAGACCGTCCGGCTGACAGAAATCATATCGCAAAAGGCAAAGGAGCAAACACCATGAAAAAACTGACAGCGATCCTTGTTTCCGCCGCGTTGGCGCTTTGTTTGACCGCCTGCGGCGACAGCAGCACGGGCAATACAGGCGATGCGCCCGTGCAAAACAACACTGCCGCAGCCCAAGGGTCTGCGGAGACAAACGCCGATATGGGCAGCGGCGTGCAGGCGGAAAGCGGCAATGTTTTGATCGCCTATTTCTCCGCCATGG
>JAUNIY010000107.1 GCA_030523305.1 Eubacteriales bacterium | reverse complement strand
TGCTAGGAGACAATCGTATTAAGGTAGATATCCCGGCCATCAACGATCCGGCGGAAGCCGTCGCTACACTCGGCGCTACGGCACAGCTGACCTTTGTCGATGCAGATGGCGAGGTGATTCTGGATGGCTCCAGTATCAAGTCTGCAACTTCGGGATATGGACAGCTTTCCCAGTCAGATCTGACCAGCCAGCATTATGTTGAAGTCACATTTACCGACGAAGCTGTTGAGAAGTGGACGGAAGCGACCAAAGAAGCTGCCAATGCGGAGAGCGGCAGCAATTACATTAGGATTATGATGGATGATGAAGTCCTGTCTGAACCAACGGTGAGCAGTGAATATGCTTCAACCGGCATTACGGGGGATACCTGCGTCATTTCGGGTAACTTTACTGCAGAGAGTGCAAAGACGTTGGCGGAGCAGATTAACATCGGACAACTTCCGTTTTCCCTGGAAGAAGTTAGTATGAGTTCTGTTGGTCCACAGCTGGGTGAAAAGGCGCTGTCTACCAGCATTAAGGCAGGCGCGATTGGCGTGCTGTTGGTCATGCTGTTTATGATTTTCTTCTACCGCTTGCCGGGCTTTGTATCGGCCATTGCGTTGATTTTCTATACGGCATTGGATTTGGTTATTTTGTCTGTGGCGCATGTGAACCTGTCCTTGCCGGGTATTGCGGGAATCATCCTGTCAATTGGTATGGCGGTTGACGCAAATGTTGTCATTTTTGAACGCATGCGTGATGAGCTGTCCAACGGAAAGACGATTCGCGCAGCGATCGACGCCGGATTCAATCGTGCGTTCTCTGCCATCCTAGATTCTAACGTAACTACGCTGATTGCTGCCTTTGTGCTGTATTTTATGGGTACCGGTACGGTCAAGGGATTTGCCTTGACGCTTGGAATTGGCGTTGTCCTGTCGATGTTTACCGCAGTTACCGTCACCAAGTTCCTCCTCAGACGTATGGCAGATTTCCGTTTGACCAATACGGCTCTGTATGGCGTCAGAAAGAAGAAGGAGGTGTGAGACGATGAAAGGAAGATTTGCTATCGTAAAGAAGTTTCCAATTTTTGCGATTATTTCGCTGATTCTCATGGCTCCTGGACTCGTCGGACTGGTAACGCTGCCATTTGGCATGAATTTGTTCAATATGGATGTGGATTTTGTCGGCGGCACCAGTATGACATTTGACATTCATGAAGAGGTCACCAGCGAACTATCTGGCTCCACAATTCCGGATCTAGTAGAGCAGGCAACCGGTGTGGCACCGTCCTCGGTTCAAAAAACGGGCGACAATGGCGAACAGGTGTTGATCAAGTGCACCAAGCTGGATAGCGAACAGCAGGCGGCTGTTATCGATGCCATGCAACAAGAATTTGGCATTACAGACGATGATACGCAGAATATTGCCGATGTCAATGCAACCATTGGCAAGGAAATGCAGGGGACGGCGATCATGGCGGCAATTGTAGCTGTCGTTCTGATGCTGATTTATATCACGATCCGTTTTGAACTGACGTCCGGCCTTGCGGCGGTCACTTGTCTTGCACATGACCTGTTGGTTGTGCTTTCCGCGTATATTGTATTTCAGATTCCGTTCAATACGACGTTTATTGCCGTTGCGTTGACAATTCTGGGTTACTCTATTAACGCAAGTATCATTGTCTTTGACCGCGTTCGTGAAAACCGGAAGTATGCGCGCCGCGAGCTGTTTGAAGATACAGTGGAAAAGAGCTTGTGGCAGACAGTTGGCCGTACCATCAATACCTCGATTACAACTTTGTTGACGGTTGGTATGATTTTCATTTTTGGTGTGACCAGCCTACGGCAGTTCACACTGCCGATGATTATCGGTATTGTGGCAGGCGCGTATTCGTCCTTGTTCCTTGCGGGGCCTCTGTGGGCCAAATACCGCGGCATGCTTCGTCAAAACCGGCGTGATAAGGCACGTGCAAAGGTACAGTCGACAAAGACGAAAGCGGCTCCAACGCTGGAACCGAAAGCGGAGCCTGTTGTAGTTTCGGAGGGGGAGGCGGAACCGGCTGTGGAAGCACCGGCAGAAAAGAAGGTTGTTACCCCCAAAAAGGTTAGCAGAAAGAAAAGAAAGAAACATTGATTGCAAGGCCAGGCGGAAATTCTTCCGCTTGGTCTTTTCTTTTTGAAAGAATTGTGGTATTCTGAAAACAAAATAAGAAAATACATTGTATAGGTAGGGAAATTTCGATCTTTTTTTGGATATGCCGTGATAAAGAAATGTTTTATTCCGCATGTGAAGATATAGCATTGGAAAGCAAACAGATATAGCACAAGGGAGGGGAGTAAGATGAAGTGTCCGTATTGTAAGCATACAGAAAGCAAAGTCATCGATTCACGTCCGACTGTAGATGGAGAGAGTATTCGGCGACGGCGCACTTGCCAAAGCTGTGGCAAGCGCTTTACAACCTATGAAACCATTGAGACAAATTCATTGATGGTCATTAAAAAAGATGGTTCCAGGCAACAGTATGATCGGGAAAAACTGATGCGGGGGATTGTCAAAGCCTGTCAAAAGCGGCCGGTCACAAAGGCGCAGATGGATGCGCTGCTGCGTGATGTGGAACAGAAATTATATGGCAGGCTAGAAAATGAGATTTCTTCTATGGCCATAGGCGAGATGGTGGTGGAACGTCTGATTGATATTGATGAAGTGGCATATATTCGGTTTGCATCGGTTTATCGGGATTTTCAGGATGTGGATTCTTTCCTGGAAGAATTGAAGCGCATACAGCCGCATAAAAACAGGGATTAAAAAAGACCAGCAGGGGATTTTTCCCCATGCTGATCTTTTTGCTTCGTATGATATCTCGTTTACATACGCTGTGCAACAGCAGCAATTTCCTCGCCTGTTGCAAGGCCATGCTTATACGCCGTGGCACTGCCGGCAGCAAGGCCTCTTGAGAAACCGTCAACCATGCTGCTGCGTTCCAAATAGCCCGCCAGGAAGCCGGCTACCATGGAATCGCCAGCGCCAATGGCATCAACCAGATTGCCGCTGGGAGCAGGGGCGGAGAAGACTTGCCCTTCTTCGGTGACCAAAATTGCTCCTTCGCCACCCATGGAAACAAGGACGTTGCGTGCGCCTTCTTCCTGCAAGTGCTTTGCACAACCCACGATATCGTCGTATTCAACCAAGGAACGGCCGAACAGCTCACCCAGTTCAATCAGATTTGGCTTGATCATAAACGGGCGGAACGGCAACGTGTGACGCAAAAGATTGCTGGAGGTGTCCACAATCACGCGGATGTGATCTGTATCGATGGTTTCCAAAATGCGCTCATACATATCCTGTGGCATAGAATTGGGGATGCTGCCGGACAGTACCAGCGTATCACCGGATTTTAGCATACGCTGTAAGCGCATCATAAACTGCTCGCATTCTTCAGCAGAAACAGCTGGACCCATACCGTTCATTTCCGTGACCTGCTCGGAAGCGTCAGCCAATTTGACATTGATACGGGAAAAACCGGTTGGAAGATGGATAAAGTTGGTGGAGCAGCCGAGCTGCCGCATGCCAGCTTCGATTTGCTCGCCGGTAAAGCCTGCAACAAAACCAAGCGCGACATTTTCGATGCCCAGATCGTTTAAAACAATAGATACGTTGATGCCTTTTCCGCCAACACGAACCTCTTCATAGCTGGTGCGGTTGAGCGTACCGGTCTGAAAATTGTCAATGCGGATGGAGTAGTCGAGCGACGGATTAAATGTAACAGTATAAATCATGTATGTTTCCACCTCAATTAGTATAATGTAATGTTTTTTATCGGGGGCTGAAAAAAAGATTCCCTCCGATAACCCCTCTCTTTTTATGATAAACAAATTTGCCAGAAAGGTCAATCGATAGCGGGCAATCCGCACACGAAAATTAAATCGAGAAATTTTGTGCAAAATATCCAAAATAAAACCGCATATTTTCGAGTTTCCTGCACATTGTGAAAACGATGTGGTTCTCTATGCTAGAAATATTTACGCAGCGACGGAATGTGAGCATAGACATCCCGATATTCGGGGAAATCATGACGGATACGCGATGCGCATTGCCTGCAAAAGGTCTCGCGTAGCTGTGGATGCTCGGCCAATGCCTGCTTAAATCCCCAAACATGTGTAAAATCTTGTTGATCCCGGGAAAAAAGCGCGTCTTGCGTGGATAAGGAATCGATAGGAATGCCGGAGGCTTCTGCACACATAGCGAGCAAGCGCTGTTCCGCGAATACCATATATATAAGTTTATCCCGCCCGCGTACAGCGTGGATGAAGTCAAAGGCATGCTGTAAATAGGTACGTCGAATGGTTTCATTTCCAAAATAAGCCAGTGCAGTGTTGCAGGCTGGCGCTGACCAATTCCAGTCCAAAGGAAACTGGTACTCGGAAGACAATGTAAAATGGTCGGGGGAGGGATAAATTTCCGGGGTAAGTGTTTCGCGATGGATTACCGTAAGCGCAGAGCCTTGTAGCTGCGGTTGCAGGCAATTCCAGACAATGAAATCTGTATCGATCATCACACAAGGGGCCGAAACGTGGGACAGGGCATATAGCTTGCCAGCAGCCCAGAAAGTAGATGGATCGACAGTGTATGGAATCTCATCCAGTTCGTTGGAAATACCGCCGTCCCATAGGGGAGCAAGCCCAAGCGAGCGGTAAAATCGTTCGCCGACGCTGTCGGTTATCATGCGAATGGAGCCATTCTCTTTGCGCCACATCAGAGCGGATAGAATCGTTGTCAGCAGCTCGAAATCCGCTACAGCATAGGGCCGCCCGGGATTGCCCATCGCATAGGGACGGGTCCAATTGGAAGCAAACGCCTGCATCAGATCAAATTCAGTCCGTAGCCGCCAATGGCAAAATCCGGTGCAAAGCTGCCCAAATAAGGCTGATCGGCATCGGGGCCTGACGGGATATGGAACGATTCAGAGGAAAAGGAGCCAGAAGTGCATGGATAGGAGCTGGAACCACGATAGGATCCGGAGCCAAAGGAAAAGGAGCCGGAACGCAGATAAAAGGAACCGCTGGTTCGATAGGAGCCGCTGGTCGTATAAGAACCATAGGAACCGGAACGCAGATAAGAGCCAGACCCAGTGCGAACCAAGGATGGTGCGCCGAGTACGAAATGCTGTTCCGCAATCTCCATGCAGGTTTCCCCGGTATATTGCGGCACAGCATAGGTTACGCATTCCGGGCGATATTCCATTTGGCGATCTGCTTCAATCTGCTGGGCTGCAATCTGCCGGAAATCCTGCGGAGCAGAAAAAATATCCTGCAACGATGCAGTTTCCGGTTCTGGATTGGTTGGTTCCGGTTCCGGAGCAGACAGGTCTCCTTTATGTTTTTCGTAACTTGCGGCGTCCATGACAGCGCCATTTAACTCATGCAAGTTATCATAATACTCAGATACCATCAACGGCTTCTTTTTGGTATCGGCCATAGCAAAACACCCCTTTCCAAAAGGCAAAACAAAACTATTATTATTATAGTGGAAAATTGGTAAAAGAACAAGGGGGATGCGTTGACTTTCCATATAAAATCGCCTGAGACACATTTGTCCCAGGCGATTCTTTCCCTTATGATAGTTTTTAATGCAAGATTGCAGCGCGTTACTTGCTCTTTGGATGGCGGCCGGTATTGCGAGATCGATGCCGCTGCTCAGCACGTGGTGAACGATTATGCGCAGAAGCGTGTGAAGCTTTGCTGATATTTGCTCTTCGTTTTGTTTTGGCATTGTGCAAGTCCGGTCTTGTTTCTTTGCTTCTTGCGGCGGCTTTTGGATTTTTGGATTCGTACAGTCTGACATCGGTTACATGCCCACCGATTTTTGTGCCGGAAACCTTCTGAATGATGACATTTTTGTACTTGCTCGGTACTTCTACAAGACTGTATTCACCATAGCAGTAGATTTTTTGTATTTGTTTGCCGGGAATGCGGGTTTTCTCTGTAATTGCGGCGACAATATGGTTGGGAGCGACGCGTTGATACCGTCCGACGCTAAAACGGAGCCGTACATACCCTTCTGGCGCAGGAGGGAGTGGGCTGCCGCTTTGCTTCCCGCCAACCGGCTTGGGGATGGTGAGAACCGGGATGTCCGTCATCTCGCGGCGCAGCAGCATTTCCATTAGGCATTCGGCCAGCCATTCTGGGCTGAAGCCTTCCTCGATCAGTCTGGCGATCAATGGATTGGAGGAGGACGGCTTCGAAGGTTTTACGCGCTTGCGTATTTCCGCCATCAGCTCTTCCTGTTTCCGATCAATGATATCCTGCGTACACGGGAGCGATGTATGTTCAATTTTCGCGCCAATAAATCGGGAAATGTCGCGCACCTGGAATACTTGGCGGCGGCCAGCAGCCAGCGTATATGCTTTGCCAGATTTTCCGGCGCGTCCGGTTCTGCCAATGCGATGGATATAGTATTCGTAGTCTTGCGGAATATCAAAGTTGTATACTGCGTCAACGTCATCTACATCGATGCCGCGCGCTGCAACGTCGGTGGCAATCAATACCGGGGTACGCCCGGATCGGAATGACTGCATGACAGCAGTGCGCGCTTCCTGCTGCATGTCGCCGTGCAGCATAGAGCAATGAAAGCCGTGCTCGTTGAGGTAGCGGTGCAGCTCCTCCACCATTTTTTTTGTGTTGCAGAAAATAATGGAGAGCTTTGGCTGATGGGTATGCAGCAGCAAGCCAAGCGCATCCATTTTGCTGCCCAACGGGACTTCATAATAAAACTGTTCCACGGTATCGATCGTACGCTCCTGGCCGGATTCCGTTTCAATCATCACTGGATCGTGCTGATATTGGTCGGTAATATCCAAAATAGCCTGAGGCATAGTAGCGGAGAACAACAGCGTCTGATGCTCGCCGGGGACAAACGATAAAATACTTTCGATATCTTCACGGAAGCCCATGTTCAGCATTTCATCCGCTTCGTCGAGTACGACCATGCCCAGATGATCCAGCTTCAACGTGTGGCGATGAATGTGATCCATCACACGTCCCGGCGTACCGATGACAATGGTTGCGCCGCGGCGCAGCTGGGGGATCTGGTTTTGAATCGGCTGTCCGCCATACAGGGCAACGGCGCGGATGCCCTGTGTGTAACGCGTCAGTTTGCGGATCTCGTCACATGCCTGCATCGCAAGCTCGCGGGTAGGGCACAATACCAGCACCATGGGTTCCCGGCATTCCGGATACCGCAGGCAGTATTCCACGGCAGGCACACCAAAAGCCATGGTTTTACCTGTGCCGGTGTGTGAGCGGCCAATGATATCCCGGCCAGACAGCGCCGCTGGAATGGCGCGCGCTTGGATTTCTGTCGGCTGGTCAAATTCCATGTCCTGGATCGCGCGCAGAACAGGTTCAGACAGGCCTAATATTGTAAATGTATGGTTGATTTCAGTGTGATTCGACAAAAAAATTCCTCCTGAATCGGAAAATAATGGTTCATGATACGTAGATTGGCATGCCGACAACGGAGAGTACGGATGCCTTCCTAAAAAAGAAAAAGCGGGAGAGCAATCCCGCCTGCATTAGTATATCTGTTTTGGGGCAAATAGTCAAATGGATTGTCTATTTTCCAGGTAAAAATGACGTTTTCCATAGTTCCCACGGCATAGGAAAGGTTTTCTTTGACGTTTTTGTGCGTGTATGGATGGAATAGCGTTTCCTATTTTGCGTGGGTAAATTGTCGTTTTTGGGGGTTTTAAGGCATCTGAAAATATAGTATAATGAACCCGCAGCCAAGCAGCTTTGCATTGGTGGAAACGTTTTGATTACAGATGAGGATATACACATGGAACAATGGATCGAACAATTGAGGAAGGAACGCGATTTACCGGATGAAATCCTGATTCGGCTGATCGCACGGCAAGGAACGGATGACGTACTGTTTCAAGCTGCGGATGCCGTTCGACGGGAGCATTATGGCACGGATGTGTTCCTACGCGGATTGATTGAATTTACCAATATATGCCGCAATGACTGTTATTATTGCGGTATACGCAAAAGCAACCGCAATACAGAGCGATACCGGCTGACAGAGGACGAGATCCTGGCGTGCTGTGACAACGGCTATGCGATGGGCTTCCGCACCTTTGTCCTACAGGGCGGAGAGGATCCACACAACACGGATGCTGTACTGTGTTCCATTGTTGATCGGATCAAAACGCGGTTTCCAGATTGTGCTGTGACGTTATCGGTTGGGGAACGGAGCCGGAGCAGCTATCAAGCATTGTTTGATGCCGGTACAGACCGTTACCTGTTGCGGCATGAAACGGCAACCGATGCGCATTACAGAAAGTTGCATCCAACAGAGCTGCATCTGGAAAACCGGAAGCGATGTTTATATGATCTGAAGGAAATTGGCTTCCAGGTAGGCGCAGGCTTTATGGTAGGCTCACCTGGACAGACCGAACGGGAGCTTGTGGCAGATCTGCGTTTTTTGCAGCAATTGCAGCCGGATATGATTGGCATAGGCCCGTTTATTCCGCATCATGAGACGCCGTTTGCAGCTGAGCGGCCGGGGACATTGGAGCTGACGTTGCGGATGCTGGCCATTTTGCGGCTGATGTTCCCCTATGTCCTGTTGCCGGCGACGACGGCGTTGGGGACGATCAGTCCGATTGGCCGGGAGCTGGGCTTAAAGGCGGGAGCCAATGTGATGATGCCGAACCTGACGCCCAACCATGCAAGAAAACAGTATGATTTATATGACAATAAGATTTGTATGGACGAAGAGGCAGGAAAGTGTAAGCTGTGCCAGGAAAACCGCGTTCGCGCCGTTGGATACTGTGTTGTATGTGATCGCGGAGATGTACGCAGATAGGGTAAAAAAT
>JAUNIY010000106.1 GCA_030523305.1 Eubacteriales bacterium | reverse complement strand
CAAAAAGAATAATAAGGAATATGTAATGAACCAATTTTAAGCGGGAAATTCTAACGAAAATCCGGAATATAGGTTGAAATAATTATACATGAACAATAAAAACTCAAGTCTTTCGTACTTTATTGTTGAAAATACGGAATATTATGTTATAATATTGTCATTGCGATATACGGACTGGGTTTGGCATGCTGTCAGAATGGAGAAGGTGTTACAGCGTCAAACGTTGCGTCTGCACTGCAACCGGTTCGGCTGTTTATCGATCAGAAAGGTGGTTTACTCACACAATGAATTGTACCAAACTGATGGACGATATTGAAGTATACCTGAAGAGTGACCTTCGCAAAAACCTTGACGAAGCAAATGCACAGGATCTTCATCATGCATTGTCCAAGGCCATTATGGCACAAATTGCAGAACCATGGAAGGAAAGCTTGGATCTGCACTGTACGGCACGCCATGCGTATTATATGTCCGCAGAATTCCTGATTGGACGTGCGATTTACAATAACCTGCTGTGCCTGGGTATCTATGACGAAGTAGATAAGCTGTTCAAAGAGCGCGGCCTAGATTTGGCTGTTCTGGAAGAGGTAGAAGACGCTTCTTTGGGTAACGGTGGACTGGGCCGCTTGGCCGCATGTTTCTTGGATTCCGCCGCAACGCTCGACCTGCCGCTGGATGGCTATGGCATCCGTTATAAGTACGGGTTGTTTAAGCAGTACATCCAGGATGGTTTTCAGAAGGAGACCGCGGATGATTGGACGCGCTTTGGCGATCCTTGGAGCATCCGCAGCGATTCCGAAGCTGTACTGGTTAAATTTGCTGACCAGACGGTGCGGGCTGTCCCGTATGATATTCCGGTTATCGGCTATGGTACCAAAAACATCGGCAACCTGCGCCTGTGGCAGGCAGAACCGATTTCGTCCTTCGATTTTAACGAGTTTAACGAGCAGCATTACGAGGCTTCCGTGCGTGAAAAGAACCGGGCAGAGGATATCTCTCGCGTACTGTACCCGAATGACTCTACCGATGAGGGCAAAAAGCTGCGCCTGAAGCAGCAGTATTTCTTCTGTTCTGCATCGCTGCAGGATATGATTAAGAAGTACAAGATGAACCATGGCAATGACTTTGCACATTTTGCAGATTTCAATGCCATCCAGCTCAACGATACCCATCCGGTTATTTCGATTCCAGAGCTGATCCGCCTGTTGACTGTATATGAAGGCGTTGAATTCAATCAGGCATTGAAGATTGCGCAGAAAACCTTCGCATATACCAACCATACGATCCTGCCGGAGGCGTTGGAGAAGTGGAACAAGCATCTGCTTATCGCTGTTGTGCCTGAGATATACGAAATCATTGAGAAAATCAACAACATGTTCATCGATGAGCTGTATCAGCAGCAGCGTCATCCGGATTTCATCCAGGATGTACAGATCATCAAGCATGACATGGTGCACATGGCGAACCTGGCCATGTACGGTTCCAGCTATGTCAACGGCGTAGCTGCGATCCATACTGAGATCTTGAAGAAGAGCACCCTGCATTCGTTCTACGAGATGTGGCCGGAGCGCTTCCAGAACAAGACCAATGGTATTACCCAGCGCCGTTGGCTGGCGATGAATAACCGCGAGCTGTCTGCGATGATTACCCGCCTGCTGGGCTCCGACGCTTGGGTTACCGATCTGTCCCAGCTTAAGAAGCTGGAGAAGTATGCGACAGATAAGGCTGTTTTGGATGAATTCTGGGAAATCAAGCATCAGAAGAAGCATCAGCTGGCTCTGTTTATGCTCAAGCATGACGGCACTGCACCGATCCGCGGTTCGATTTATGACATCCAGATCAAGCGTCTGCATGAGTACAAGCGTCAGTTCCTCAATGCGCTGTCCATCCTGTATATCTATTATGGACTGAAGGACGGTTCGATCAAGGACTTCCATCCGACCACCTTCATCTTTGGTGCAAAGGCTGCTCCGGGCTATGCACGCGCAAAGGGTATTATCAAGCTGATTAACGAGATTGCAAATCTAGTTGAAAACGATGGCCAGGTACGCGATAAGATCCGCGTTATCTTCGTTCAGAACTACAATGTATCGTATGCGGAAAAGCTGGTTGCAGCTGCAAACGTATCCGAGCAGATTTCCACTGCGGGCACCGAAGCGTCCGGCACCGGCAACATGAAGCTGATGCTCAACGGCGCGGTTACGCTGGGCACGCTGGACGGTGCAAATGTTGAAATTGCACAGGAAGCTGGCATCGAGAACGAGTATATCTTCGGCGGCACTGTAGAAGAGATCGAGCAGCACGACAATGGCGATTATATCCCGTATCATATCTACAACAACGATCCGAAGATCAAGCGCGTGATGGAAGCGCTGGTCAACGGCACGCTGGATGACGGCGGCACGGGCCTGTTCAAGGAACTGTATGATTCCATCATCCACAATGTCGATTGGGGTCAGAGCCATCCGGATAAGTACTTCCTGATGTATGACTTCCAGAGCTATGTGGATACCAAGCTCCGCCTGAACAACGACTACAAGGATAAGTATGCGTTTGCCGAGAAGTGCTGGAGAAATATCTGCAATGCAGGGAAGTTTAGCTCTGACCGCACCATTCAGGATTACGCTGACAACATCTGGCATATTGACCCGATTGAGTTTGAATAATTACTGAAAACGGAACAATGCATAGCAGCCGTAAAATGGGGAGGGATCCCTGTTTTGCGGCTGTTTTACATTTGAAAGGATTTTTTTATGAAATACATTTGCACCGTGATATCGGTAGCGGATATCCATGCCGCCAGAAAATTTTATGAAGATGTGTTTGGGTTGGAAGTGTTCCAGGATTATGGAAGAAACGTAGCGTTTACTTGCGGATTGGCCCTGCAACAGGACTTTGATTGGCTGATCCATGCACCAAAGAACAGTATCACAAAGAAATCCAACAATATGGAGCTGTGTTTTGAGGAGCAGGATTTTGACGGCTTTTTGGATAAGCTGAAAACATACCCGAATATTACTTATTTGGGCGATGTGATTGAGCATAGCTGGGGCCAGCGGGTGATCCGATTTTATGATTTGGATGGGCATATCATTGAAGTTGGCGAGGACATGAAAATGGTCATCCAGCGGTTTCTCGCTTCTGGTATGACGATGGAAGATGTATCTGTAAAAATGGATGCTTCGGTTGAGGATCTAACCAAACTGTTGCGTAGCTGATATATTTTTATCAGCTATATGAGAGCAAAAGCAGCCGTGAAACGGAGGGATACTCTTCGTTTTACGGTTGTTTTTTGTCTCTAAAAGCAGGAGGAGAAGGAAGGATGCAAAAAAGTAGTCAACCTGACCAAAATGGGAAACAAAACGAGGGAATGTTTGAACAAGACGTAAACTCGTGCGGAAATATATTGTTTTTGTCGATTTGAGTGTGTATAATGACAGATACTGGGCAGTATATGATTTTTTAGTCGTTTGATAGATAAGGGGATCATAAAATGAAAAAAGCATTGGCTACTATGTTTTTTCTTGTGTTGTCCGTTGTTCTCGCATTGGTGTGCTTCGACTTGCTGGTATATTTGGGATTATCTGTTGCATGGCTGCACACCGCAATCCAGATGTATCCTGGTGTGATCTTGGCTGTGTTGCTCCTGGTCTGGCTCCGGGTTCTGTTCATCGGGAAGACCCAAAAGCGTTATGCTAAAATAGAGCAGATGACGATTGTACAGGGGCCAGAAGGTGTGTCGGTCGACCAATTGAAAGATGAAAAGACGTATCAGCTCGAAAAGGATCACAAAACCGAACGGATTCGTCAGTACCGGAATATCATCAATGGCGAGCTTGTATTGGCAAGCTATGAAAAACCAAGATTGCTCAAGCAGAAGGGCAGACGCTTGAAGTGGGTTGTCAGCGTGCTGGTGATTGTCCTGCTTCTCGGCCCAGGGATGATTATTCCACAAATCAATGCGTGGAACCAGCAGATGGGCGACGCACTCCGTATGGCGCGCAGCGACGCGATGTCGTATATCGGCGAGGGAAACGGCGATGTCACACTGCGCGGTTCCGCCGACGGATATTGGCAGGAGCTGCGGCAGAAATGGGAGCAATGGCTGGGAGATTTTGATCCTACTGCTCTCTTTGGCTTCTTTGGCCGCGATGACAGCGATCAGTATGTTCTTCCAGAGTCTGATACCCGGGAGCTGACAGAAGACGATGTAGCCGGCATGGATCGGGATACCATCCAGCTTGCGATCAATGAGATTTATGCCCGCAGAGGATATGCATTTTCCAATGATTCGGAATCCGCGCGGGCGGCGCGGGAATATTTTTCGCAAAAAGATTGGTATGAACCCACGATAGAATCTATGGAGGAAACCCAAGCCACTTTTTCGGATATAGAACGAAAGAACATTAACTTTTTGGTAGAACACAGGGATTAGAATGCAATGAAAAAGACGGCTGTGCTGTAAAAAGATAAGGCCGCTCATGCATTCGGTCGTCTATTGTTTGAACGAAGGGGATATGATATGAGTAGTATTACGATTACCATGCTGGGCCTTTCCGGCACAGGAAAAACGCATGCATGTAAATCGCTGTTTCGCATGATGGAGCGTGAAAATTCCGAGCATCAAATTTTCCTGACTGCGGATGGTGATACCTATCAAGAAAAATCGGAAAATACAAGGCTAATCCGTGACTATGCGCCGGAAACGCGCGACCGGTTTACCCGGTCCGGTACAGAAGGCGTGTGGGAGCTTCCGCTTGCGTTGTGTGTCAACTATAAAAAAGGACTGCCGAATTATCCGATTCTGAAAATACCGGTGCTGGACTATGCGGGCGGCATTGTAAAGACTGTGGCGCGGGGCATTCAGGATGATGAAGATCACGAGGCCAAACAAAATGCAAAAAAACTGCTGGATTCCATCTTGGAAGCCGATGTGCTGATGCTTCTGGCAGATGCTAATATTTTATCGGAAAATCCCCGGCCAGACGCCTCGTTGGATCAGATCAAGGATTATATTGGCCGCGATATCAATGATATTTTTCTCAATCTTGTTGAATTGTATGACAGCAGCTTCATTAACCGGCAGCGTACAGTGATCTTGATGCTGACAAAATGTGATTCCAATTTGATTGATCCGTCGTTAAGCGCGGATGCTTATTGCGGGCTGATGGCGCGCGCCGCAACGGTATTCAAATCTATTTTGAAGGTTTGCCGTCAATATGACTGGCCGTTTGCCGTTGTACCGACTTCGGCATGTGGCAATGGAAACTCCCATACGACCCGGGAGGATTTTGGACGGTATACATCCATGCTGGATCCCAGCGTGGAGATGAAACCGTATGGGTTTGATCTTGCGTTCCTGTATGGTCTGATGTCGGAGCTGCATTATAGGGTAGGACATAAGATTGACAACAGCGCGACTGTAACGCATACGGAAAGCTTGAACAAAAAACAAAGAGGGATTGTGGAGCAGCTGAGCCGACAGGAAGCAAACGAGAAATGGAAGCTGTATCGGGAACTGGAACAGTTCTTGCACGGCCATTTGGATGAGCTGCTGCACGCAAGAGGCGGAATGTATATCCTCGAAGAGAGGTCCGCGCCGTTTTTTAAGCAGGAGCTGGCAGAAGCAAAGGGAAACTCCTTGTTGGACAAAATTATGGATATATTCTCGTTATAAAGCCGGAGGGAGATAGCCGAATGAAATGGTATACAGTATTCAATAGCCGGACAAAATTTTCGGATTATCGCAATCTCGCTCCGCTTCCGCAAATGTCGGATCCTGCTGCAAAGTCGTTTCGCAATCAACGGTTGCAGGCGCAGAATGGCAAGATAGATGGCGCGGTGCACGTTACGGTAACACCGGTGGATGTCCTCATTTTTCATATTGTTTTGACAGGCGAGCAAGATCAGTACGGAAGGGATATCCGATGTGCCGAGGGCTTGTATGGTGTGACAGATGATATCCGACGGGAATGGGCGGATGTCGTTGCGCTGGCGTGCGGGCTGTGGAATCAGACGGAATGCTGGTATGCAAGCCTTGTGGATGGAGAAGAGGTCTCAATATGCAAGCCGGAACAAGCGGTCGAACGGATCCTTGCCGCGCCGGAAAAAGTGATACAGGGAAGCGTGCAGCCAGAGGATTTGATCGATTTTACTGATGCAATCCAGTCGTTTACCATCGACATGAACGGCATCCATACCAAAGATACTGCGCCCTTCCAGGGACGGATGCAATGGCATCCGATGCAAAAGGATCAGAAATATAAAATTCTTTGTCACGTGGAAAAGCCAAAGAAAGAAGCCTGGCTGGAAGCGGTGGACTGTGGTGGCAATCAGGACTGCCTGGTGCGCAGTGAGAAAATACAGCAGACACGATATGGTTTTTCGGTGTCAAAGCTGGAGCGGGCAGCGCAGAGCATACGGGACTACATGGACGGCTACGGTTGGAGGGAAGCAAAATGAAAGATTTCATTCCGGCGCAGCTTTTTGTATTCGGCGGGGTAGCGCAACCGGCTGACTGGATCACACCGGACGAGATTGTTGGTCTGGAAAATCTCATGATGCGGGCGGATTGCCATGGAGGAGAGCAGGACATCTTTCTGCTTTGCCTGAAAGAACGTACTGTGCTGTTTCAGTTCAAAAAAGAAGCGGATTGTCTGCAAGCGTTGGGACTGGCATTCCCTGCCAGTGACCGGCGGTATTGGTATTACATCCCGGAATTGGTATCTGTCCTGTTGCAGACGCTGAAGGAAGAAGACTGCGCGCGCAATTTTCAGGGACAAAAACGGCGTGATTGGAATCTCGAAATCGCAAAGCTTGCAAAAGAGGATGTATGGCTCCGGGAGCAATATCCTGAGCTGATGCGGGCGATTGATGCATTTCAGGAGGACACGAGAAATCTGCTGTATCCGCATTCGGTTGCGTTTACGCATTTGGATCAACAGCTCTATTGTGCAGAAGGGATACGGTTTTATTGCTATCAAGCCGATGCGGCTTTGGGGCTTGGAAAACAGAAGGTGTTGGTGCTTTCCGATAAGAAAAGCAAACAGCTGTCACTGTATTTGAAGCCTCCGCGCCTGCTGCATACATGGACGCTTTCCGACCGGCATGACAAAGTGAAGTTTGAAGAATTGATGCCAGTACAAGATTGGAATCCATTGCATGAGCGCATCATGCGCGCATGGGAAACCGCATGGGATGGCGATGAGACGTAATTGCTGCAAAAAATAGAATCGTTAGAAAAGACAACAGGCATCACAGGTGGTAGCACCTTGGGATGCCTGTTTTGTATGTCATGGGTTGACAAGCTGCATAGACTCCGCTATAATATTTCTTACAAATGTAAGAATTGGAGGGATCGCATGAGTAAATTGCCGCAAATATCCCAGGCTGAATTCGAGGTCATGGGCGTTGTTTGGAAATATGCACCCATCAGTACAAATGAGATCGTCCGTTTACTCTCCCGTGATAAACAATGGAGCCCCAAAACCATACAAACCATGCTGTCGCGTCTGGAAAAAAAGGGCGTCATCACGCATGAAAAACAAAGCCGGAGCTTTGTATATTCTTCTATTATCTCCAGGGAAGCCTACCGCAAGGCGGAACAGACAAGCTTTTTGAAGCGGTTTTTTGACGGAGCTGTCAATCAATTGGTCGTCAGTTATTTGGATGACAACGAGCTATCCGATGAGGAACTTGACGCATTGCAGGCGATTTTGGATAAAAAGCGCGGAAAATAGGAGGTTCCATATGATTGTGGCATTCTCGCAGGTCCTGGTAGGAAATTTATTTTGCACTGCGTTAGCCGGCATCATTGTATTGCTCAAAAAGCTGTTGGGAAATAGGCTTTCGCTGCGCTTCCACTATCGGATATGGATACCACTTTTTGTTTCTATGGCGATGGTTTTTGTACCGGTATCCCGTCTGCATCTGTTTCAATACAATGCGTTGTTTGCCCAAAGCGGGCTGGCACAACAAGCACAGGCGGCGGGCGGAACGATGGACGTAGCAGAAGGATATCGCTGGACCAATGATATTGCAGAGGCTGTAACGCTTGCAGACCATTCGGGTTGGATGCATATGCTGCAAATCGTCTGGTGCGGTGGCGCATTGCTGCTGTTTTTGATATATTGCGGGCAGGCGTTCCGTCTGAAACAGATCCGGCGCGCAGCGCGTGCAGCTTCGGACAGGGAGACCAGGTTGCTGCATACATGTAAGGAAACATGCGGCGTCAGGCAAACGGTGCTGTTGCTGCAATCGGATGCGATTCACGCGCCATGTTGCTTTGGCGTGCGGACATGCTGCTTGTTCTTACCGATTGCCGCTATCCATCAGCTGACCGAGCAAGAGCTGACGCATATTTTTCTGCATGAGCTGATGCACATCCGGCATAAGGATGCCGTTACCAATTACATATTGTGTTTGGCGCAGATACTATATTGGTGCAATCCGTTTTTGTGGGTGATCCTAGCTCAAATACGGCGGGATAGGGAAGCGTATTGCGATTGGGATGTGTTGCGTCTATATGCCGGGCAAGAAGAACGCCTATGCTATGGCAGTACATTGCTGCGGTTTGCCAGGCTGTATCAACGGCGGCATCTGTATGCGGCAAACGATTTGTGCGGCGGTAAAAGTCAAATGCGGTATCGAATTGAACAGATTGCGTCATTCCACCCGGCAAATCGGAAAATGGCGGTACGCGGCGGCGGCATCCTGTTGCTGATATGCATGCTGTTGGCCATGCAGTTGCCGGTAACTGCGGCTGTTGCTGCGGATACACAGCTCTATACGCCAGAGCCGTCGATGCACATTACTGCAGTGGATTACCATGACATATTTGGGGATAACACTGGAAGCGTTGTGATTTATAATGAACAGGCAGATCAATATATGGTGTATCACTTAGAGCAGGCACAGCAGCGTATTGCACCGTGCTCGACATTTAAAATATTCAGCGCGCTGCATGCGTTGGAACAAGGGATTATCACGCCGGAGCAAAGCATGCTGCCATGGGATGGCACCCAATATGCATATCCGGAATGGAATGAAAACCAGGATCTGTATTCGGCGATGCAGCTGTCGGTCAACTGGTACTTTGAACAGCTAGACACTGCATCCGGCGCGGACGAATTGGCTGCCTTTTATCAAAAAATTGGGTATG
>JAUNIY010000010.1 GCA_030523305.1 Eubacteriales bacterium | reverse complement strand
CTGCATCGCTGCAGTTCTATGTATCGCCGAGGAATCGGCAAAAAGCAGCGGCTTTGGCAAAAGAATTTCCACAGCAGGTAACCGTATGCGTAGATAACCAGCAAGTCGTGGATCACGCAGAATGGGTGATTCTTGCGTTATTGCCACCCGATGCAGAGCAGATTTTAAAGCCGCTGGCCTTTCGGCCGGAACAGAAGATACTGTCTCTCATCAGCGATCATCGAATGGAGGACATTGTCCGGTGGACAGGCTGTGTCAGTAAGGCAATCCGTATGGTACCACTGCCATTTGCCGAACGGCATATAGGACCGATCGCTTATTATCCGGCGGATGAAGAAATCGATACGCTATTCCGTCCGTTGGGGCAGTTGGTTGCACTGGAACATGAAGATACATTGCATGCCGTTCTTGCGCTGACTGCGCTAATGAGCCCTTTTTACCTGCTGATCCATAAAACAGCGGAATGGGGGAAGGAGCATGGGCTTTCTGATCCTGCGGCAGTATATTATTTGTCATCCTTCTTTGCGGCATTATCTACCATGGCGCAACATGCATCGGATAGCAAGGCGGTGGAGATGCTGTGTCGTGATACAACAAAAGGCGGGCTGAATGAAAGCGCGTATCGATGGATTGATTCCCATGGCGGCTATGATTTCTGGTTACAGGCATTGGATCGCGTATGGGATCGATGCAAACAGGCATAATATGCAATAGAAAAACAGCAGAGCGAGAGCCGCATAGAACGGTTCTTGCTCTGCTGTTTGAATTTGCCGACAGGATGTTATAGCCCTCGGGGATTGATGCGGTATTTTCGGATGCGATACTGTAAGCTTTGACGACTCATTTTTAAAATACGTGCAGATTCTGAAACATTGCCATTGTTTTCCCGCAGTATGCGGCAAATGGTATTTCGTTCCACATCCTGCATGGCGCTGTTCAGCGAATCCGTCCGTGCTGGAAAAAGCGGCGCAGGATGATGGTTCGCCACAGGTTGCGAACAGTGGGATATCCGTTTGGGAAGATATTCCGGCGTAATCGTGTCTTCCTCATCGGAAATGATATTGATTGCGTGCTCAATGGCGTGCTCTAGCTCGCGTACATTGCCTGGCCATTCATAGAGGTAAAATAGCTCGAGTGTTTCCGGGGAAAGCTTGCGTATATTCCGGGAAAGCTTGGCATTACAGCGCATCATAAACTGTTTGGCAAGGATAGGAATATCTTCCTTTCGGTCGCGCAGCGGAGGGATGGTGATATTGACAACACCGAGGCGATAATACAGATCCTGCCGCAGCTTATTTTCTTCCATTGCTTGCTCCGGCGGGATATTGATATTGGACAATACACGGACATTGACATGAATTTCAGAGGAACCGCCGACCCGGCGTATCATACCATCCTGCACGACCCGGAGCAGCTTAGCTTGCAGATTGATGTTCATAGAATTCAATTCATCCAGAAGCAATGTACCGTTATCGGCCTGTTCAAACATACCGGCTCTGCGTTCTGCGCCGGTATAGGCACCCTTTTCTGTACCAAACAGCAGCCCTTCCAGAAGATTTTCAGGAATAGCAGCGCAATTGATGGCAAGGAACGGGCCGTTGGCGCGTTTGCTGGCGTTATGAATGCTTTGGGCAAACAATTCCTTACCTGTGCCCGTCTCGCCATAGATCATAACAGAAGAATCAGATTGCGCGGCCTGTCGGCAGACATCTACCAGGTTGGTGACAGATGAGCTGATATGGACAATATCATTGAAATGATATTTTGCGCTCAGCGCGCTTTTTTCGCTCCGTTTTCCGCTGGAGGTTTGTGCGGTCAGCTTGTCCTGAAGTTCCAGGATTTTTTTATGTAGGTTATCAATCATGCTCCAGTCCTGCATGACGCTGTAACCGCCCAAAACTTGCCCGTTGTATACGATGGGAAAGGTACTGGCCGTGATATCCACATTCTTCTGGTAGCGCGTGCGATAATACTGGCGGCGGTCCCGAAAAATCTGGCGTGTTTCAATGGCGCGCGGAACAATCAAGCCGCCGCCATCCAGCGCTTCATAGATATCCTCGATTCGATTGCCGTAAATATCCTCTAGCACCAGCGCGTCCATTTTCATGGCGGCGTCGTTGATATACAGAATCCGATGTTCGGAATCGCACAGAATGATGGATTCGCTGATCTGATCGAGGATATGGCACATCATATCGCGCTGAGCTTCCCGGCTTGCATCGCGGAAAACAATCATTTGTGCATGCTCGGGCAGGTCGTCCACCTCCGGCGCAGGACATCGTAGCAGATATTCATTGAATGCTATGTGGGCATAGGGGGAGCTGTCCGGTTCCAAGCAAAGCGGAGGTGCAAGTTCAGACAGATTTTTTCCAATCAGCCAGCTGGTTTCGTCGCCGTGCAGCAGCTGGAGAGCAGCCTCGTTGGCGAACAGGATCTCCCAGTTTTCTGCACAGACAACAGCGCCCAGCCCACATTGGGAAAGCACCTTTGCAGTTTCGCAATATGTCATAGTTTGGACCTCCTATATATCATATTGTGCGAGTAAATTTCAGATCGCATCAGGATTTTACAAGTTTACACATTGATCTTAAACATATGTGGATGTGGAACAATGGAGAAATCCCTGAAGCACGGAGTATACATCTGCGCTCCAGGGACATCCAGTAAAACACACGATTTAAGGAAAAAAGGATATATAAGCAATGTTCTATTATGATGGAGGTGGGCCTCTCTGTCTCGGATAGGACCGAAACAGAGGGCCATAATAGAGTGAAAAGGGAGAGTAGAATAGAATTGTTTTACCGCGTGAGCAAAACGGGAGAGTAATAGAACGAATATAGCAATATCGTTAAGCTTCCAATGCAATTGCATTTTCGGCCTTCGCCAGCAGTTGAGGAGAAAGGAGATTGGCAAGGAAAAGTGCGCTCAAGCCGCAGGCAAGCTTTGCAAAAATCATGGGTACAATCATGTCGGAATTTACACCTGCGACAAAGCCGAGGTGGTCGCCAAACATGAAAGCTGCGCATGATGCAAAGGCGATGTTCATCAGCTTGCCTTTTGGATTCATATCCTTCAACATGCTGAATGTCGGGATATTATTTGCCAGGGTTGCTGCAATACCGGAGGAGGCAACTGCATTCATACCAAGTTTGCCGCCAACCTTGGCCAACGCATTGCCAAAGTGCCGCTTGATAAATTCAACCATGGGAAATGCGCCGATGAGCACGAACGCAATATCGCCCAGGATTTCGATGCTATTTGCCAAGGGGGTAATGCCTTCCGCAGTTTCCTCAACCATCAAATGGAACAATGGGAATCGAATGCCGGTTTCATACTGAAAAACGGCGATTGCTACAAAAATTGCAATCATTCCGGTTACAAATGCCCCGAATTTGGCAAATCCATTCATGAGGGCCACTGGCTTGAACCATAGGCCCAAGGCCAACACAACGGCGACAAGAATGACGGGAAGCAGGCTGAAGAACATCGTTACAAGATCCATATGATAATCTGTAGTCAGATTCATCACGATGCCGCCAATGAAGCAACCGATTGGTGCAGTGATAACACCGACTAGGATGCCGCAGGCAAGGAGCGGGCGATCTTTCTTTTGAATCAATGTTAAGGCAACCGGAATGTCAAATAACAAAATACAGCCCATGGTGCAGCCGACGATAATACCGGCAAACTGCCCCATTACGATATCGCTGCCGGCCAACTCGGTTGCCAGCGCATATCCGCCGGAATCTGCCAGTAAAAGCGTCGTTGCGAAGATGGAGGGAGAAGAACCGAGCATTTCATAAATTGGGCCAATGATCGGACGCAGGATCATACACAGCACTGGTGCGGCAGCAACTACGCCAACCATGGCGATTGCCAGAGGGCCGAGCGCATGAAAGCCTTCATCAAATGCTTTGCCGTAACCATGTCGATTGCCTCTTGCTTTATCCACTGCGCCGATAATCATGAAAACCATCATGATGGTTACGATAATGCTGTTAAAAGAGAGGGTGGAAATATATGTATTGACACTTTCCAGAAAAGGGGAGAAGTCTGTTATCTCCTGAAAAAGTTCCGAAAACATAGGCTACCTTCTTTCTGGTATCTATCATAACGTATTCCATACGTTCATGATCCGCAATTTATTGGGAAAACTTTGCATTACGTCGGGAAGCCGATGGAATCCCGAGATTTTTGCGGTATTTTGTAACGGTCCGCCGGGCAATCTGGATACCTTCCTCTGCCAGTAGATCGGACAACTGTTGGTCGCTGTAAGCGGCCCCTTCCGGCTCGTTGGAGATCAGGTTTTGAAGCTTATTCTGTACCTGCGCAGCGCTGATTGTATTCCCAGTTTCCTTTTCCTGATTCAGTGTGTGGGAAAATAGTGATTTCAGTGGGAAGACGCCCCATTTACATTCAAAAAATTTGCCAGAAACCGCACGGCTTACGGTAGATTCATGCAGGGACAGTGCCTGCGCAACATCCCGGTTGGACATGGGGCGCTGATGGCCCGGCCCTTGCAGGAAAAAGTCCGATTGCACATCAAGGATGTATTCGACCATGCGTTGCAATGTACTTTTGCGGTAAGAGATAAAATTGGTGATATCCGATGCTTCGCGGTAGTTTCGGGAAATATAATCCCGGTCGGCGGCACTGATATCTGCATGGTTCATAAGCTGCCGATAGGCGGGGTCGATGGTAATTTTGGGGAGATAATAGTCGTTTATGGTACAGCTCAGCTGATGATTATTTTCGATAAAGATATAAAAGTCGGGTATGATGTAGTGGATGACAATGTCACCGCCCAAACCATTGAGCGGCTTTGGATTTAGCGTACGGATGCGTTCACAGGATTCCATGACAGAGGCTTTGGAAACCCCAAGCGCTTTGGCAATGGCAGCATACTGCTTTTTTGACATTTGTTGTAAAAAAGAACGGACGATTTCCAATGCGATGCTATCTTCCGGTGCAATGCGTTTGATTTGAAGGCGCAGACAGTCGCTTAAATCGGCAGCGCCGATGCCGGCGGGTTCCATATTTTGCAGAAGTTCGATACAGCGACTTACGTCATCACAGGAAACGTGCAGCGCCGCTGCAATGTCAGGACAGGCTTCGGTCAGAAAACCGTTGTCATCGAGAGACTCGATCAGGTACTTCATGATACGCGAATCATGGATAGAAAGATTCATGGACGCAACTTGTAAATATAGGTCATGGAATGCGCTGACCTCTTCTG
This sequence comes from Eubacteriales bacterium, assembly GCA_030523305.1. Taxonomy (GTDB): domain Bacteria; phylum Bacillota; class Clostridia; order Oscillospirales; family Butyricicoccaceae; genus Butyricicoccus_A. The sequence goes on along the minus strand of JAUNIY010000010.1, from coordinate 33,307 downwards.
CCTTATCTGCCAGGAGCTGATCGCGGAAATCCTGTGGATTTTGGTTTTCATTGCTTGATGTGGAGGAAGAACGGTATGGTTCAAAAGGACTGGACGTGTATTCAATTTTTGGACATTCCAGTTCAACCACGGGATTGCGGAGCATGAGGTCGCAAATGTAGTCGCGCAGCTGCATGGTATTGAGTTGCAGCAAGTGCAGTGATGTCTGCATGGCAGGGGAGAGAAGTTGCGATTGAGACAGAGAAAGATCCACTTGGATTCACCTCACAGAATGGCAGGGATGTATGGTACTGGTACGGCAAAATGAAGATAGATGAAAATAAATCGAAATGATAGTATCATAATGGAGCACTGGAACAAAAAAGAACTTCAACAAAGAAGCTTGAATACTCGGTTGGAATGTTGTATGATAAAGCAAAATTGTTGTAACATGCAGTCGTTTGGCTATCCAAACCAAAGGGAGATGGTTCGTATGCATTATCAGGATATATTAACGATATTATCACAGTGCGGTCTGGGGGCACTGGTGCTTTCAGAGGAAGGGAAGATTTTGGTTGTCAATGAAACGGGAGACCGGCTCCTTCATGGAGAGGGAAAATTAAAAGGCCGTGTGCTTTCTGAATTGGCGCTGCCACTTTCGGTGGAATCAGAATGCCCGATCTATGCAAATGTTGCGTTTGGGGAATATTTGATGCGCTGTCCGTCGCCGGAGGTAGCTGATTTACCGCATGGCGCACAGCTCATTGTGTTCCGCGATGCAACACAGGATGCCTGCCATGATATGTTGATGAATATTGTCAACCAGATGAGTGAAGCTGTGATACTTTGTGACGCGGAGAGCCGCATTTTCCTGCTGAATGACGCACAGATCAAAATGGAATCCATAGAAACAAAGGATATTTTGGGTGAAAATGTATCTAAAGTATATCACATGCGCGATGAATCGGAAATGAATATCCCCGAGGTTATTCGCACGAAACGGCCAAAACTCAACCACCGCCAATATTACACCACGCGTTATGGAAAGGATATTGATACGGTTTCTAACAATTATCCAATCGTACAAAATGGTCAAGTGTTGGGCGGTTTCAGTATCATGGAGGATTGGAGCACAGTAGATGACCTGCATAAACAGATCATAGAGCTGCGGGAAAAGCTGCGCACAAAAAATACAAGCGGGAAGGGGCGGTTAGAAAATACGCTGAATGCAAAGTATCGGTTTGACGATATCATTCATATCAGCGCAGCTATGAACAAGGCGGTATCACGCTGTAGGCAGGTTGCCCAGACAGATTCCTCCGTTATGCTGTATGGCGAGACAGGCACGGGCAAGGAGCTTTTTGCGCAAAGCATCCATAACGCAAGCAAACGTGCAGATGGCCCGTTTTTGGCTATCAACTGTGCGGCAATTCCCGAAAATTTGCTGGAAAGCTTGTTATTTGGTACAGAAAAGGGAGCTTATACCGGTGCAGAACGCAGGCCGGGATTGTTTGAGCAGGCAGACGGAGGCACATTGCTGCTCGACGAGATCAATTCCATGAACATCAGCCTGCAGGCGAAGCTGCTGCGTGTGCTACAGGATGGCATGGTACGCCGCGTCGGCGGTTCGTCTGAAATCTGCGTCAATGTCCGTGTCCTATCCAACATCAACATCCCTCCCTATCAGGCAATCGAAGAAAATAAGCTCCGGAGAGACCTGTTCTATCGTCTGGGAGTAGTGAATATCAACATCCCGCCACTGCGGGAACGCAGAGAAGATATTCCGATTCTAGCGAAAACCTATATCATGCGGTGCAACGAAACAATGGTACGAAATGTCCGCGATGTTGATCAGGCTGTTTTGGAACGTTTTTATACCTATGCATGGCCAGGCAATGTAAGGGAGTTACAGCATGCCATTGAACATGCGATGAATATCCTGCCCGACGATATGTCTGTGATTACAACGGAATATATCCCAGAGCATATTTTTCATGAGGAAACGGAATCAGTTGCTATTGCGCAAGAGCCTGTTAGGGCGACAGCCGGTACGGGCACGCTGCATCATGCAATCCGTGATATTGAATATAACAGCATTTGCAGGGTGCTGCAGCAGCACAGAGGGAACATATCCGAATCTGCACGTGCATTGCAAATGAGTCGGCAAAACCTGCAATACCGCATTAAAAAATACAACATTGATATAGAACACTTCCGGAATATGTAAAAGGAAAAAACAGTCTCTGGTAGGCTGTTTTTTTGATTTCAAGAAGCGATCAAAAGCCAAGCTCTTCGTTGATCAGGATCAACTCGCAACGGTCCTGGGAACGCATAGGCCCTTGGTGGATGACAATTGCACGGCAAATACTGTTTGGCGCTTTGCAATGATAGCATTCCTTGCCGCCTGCGGCAGTACAGGCCGGGATCGGATCGTGTTCATCGATACAGACTGCACCACCGTCGGCATTGCCGAACAAACGCATCGCGTTTTTGGGTGCGGCGATGTTCTGTGCGCGGTCGATTGCAGCGGCAAGGTCTGGCATGACTTTGTTGGTACCGCAGACAAAGAAAACTTCTTTTGGCCCATATAGCGTGGCAGAAACGCGGTTGCCAGCACCGTCGATGTTGACGATTTCGCCGGTTTCGGCAATGGCGTTGGCAGATGTAATATAGACAGAAGGGGTTTGCACATAGCCATCACCCTTCCAGTGCCAATGTACCTGCGCGCTGTTTTGCAATGCTTCATAAACAGAAAGCTGTTCTAACGTGACAGAACCGCCGAAGGAGACCGTTTTTCCTGCGGTTTGCGCAGCAAGATATGCAACGGCATCCACACCGGTTTCAAAATATCGGATGGAAAAACCACGGTTTTCAAAATTCCTTTTTAGTTTGGTCCAATCCATAGCCTTCAGCTCCTTGTAGAAAATCTAAAATAGTGGATAGATGGGTGGATCGCATACGGCGACCCACCCATTTTATATAGGAAGATGATATGTGCGATTATTTTGCCATCTCTTGGTAGCTGGCAAATCGGTTTTTTGCGTCCTGCTCTGCCTTGGCATATAGCGTTTCCGCTTTTTCCGGGAAGGACAGCTGCAGGGAAGCATAACGGTTCTGGCCCTTGATAAACTTCTGGAAGTCGCCGTCCGGCTCCTTGGTGTAATCCAGGATGAACGGATTCTTGCCTTCTTCTTTCAGCTCCGGATTGTACCGGTACAGCTGCCAGTAACCGGACTGTACGGCGTCTTTTTCCGCCTGCTGGCTCAGGCCCATGCCGCGCTTCATGCCATGTTCAATGCACGGGCAGTAGCAGATAACAAGGGACGGACCGTTATATGCTTCTGCTTCACGGATTGCCTTCAAGGTCTGTGCTTGATCAGCGCCCATCGCTACCTGGGCAACATATACATAGCCATAGCTCATTGCCATCAGGCCGAGGTCCTTTTTCTTGGTAGCCTTACCGCCTGCGGAGAATTTGGCAATTGCGCCCGTTGCCGTGGATTTAGAAGCCTGGCCGCCGGTATTAGAGTAAACTTCCGTGTCCAAAACCAGCACGTTGATGTCCTTGCCGGATGCCAGAACATGATCCAGACCACCGTAACCGATGTCGTAGGCCCAACCGTCGCCGCCGAATGCCCAGACGCTCTTTTTGGTCAGGTATTCCTTGTTCTGGCGGATAAAGGCCGCTTCTTCACAGGTCTCGTTTTCGAGAGCAGCCAGCAGTGCGTCGCTTACGTCGCGAGACTCGTCAGCAATGTTGCCCTTTTCCAGGTATGCCTTCGCAGCATCCACGGCAATGCCCTTTTCAATCAGTTTTTCTGCTGCGGCAACAACTTGAGATTTTACAGCTTCCTGGCCGAGCAGGTAACCGTAAGCGTATTCTGCGTTGTCTTCAAACAGAGACATAGCCCAAGCTGGGCCGTAGCCCTTCTTATCTGTGGTGTATGGAGAAGACGGGGTGGAGCCGCCGTAAGCAGACGAGCAACCGGAAGCGTTGGCAACATACATGCGGTCGCCAAACAGCTGCGTGACCAGCTTGATGTACGGAGTTTCGCCGCAGCCCGCGCATGCACCGGAAAACTCAAAGTACGGTTTCGCGAACTGAGAATTCTTGACGGACTTGGCATTGACTGCATCCTTTTTGATAGAAACTTCTTCCACAGCGTAAGTCCAATTTGCAGCTTCTTTCAGCTGAATAGAGAGCGGCGTCATGGACAGGGCCTGGTTTGCGCTCATTGGGCATACATTGACACAGCTGCCGCAGCCAGTGCAGTCATAGGGAGAAATCTGCATGCGGAACTGATATTTATCTAGGCCTGCCCCCTTTGCCTGAACCGTGGCGAATCCTTCTGGAGCGGCTGCAGCTTCTGCTTTGTCCAGCAGGATTGGACGGATTGCGGCGTGCGGGCAGACATATGCACATTGGTTGCACTGGATGCAGGCGTCTTTATCCCAGAAGGGGACTTCAACGGCCGCACCGCGCTTTTCATATTGGGAAGTGCCAGCAGGCCAGGTGCCGTCCTCAAGCCCATACTTCATCATCTGGCCTACAGTCAACGCATTGCCTTCCTGACGGTTCATCGGAGCGACAATCTCCTTGATGAATGCCGGAACATTTTCTTCCTGCGGAGCATCTTTAGCAGTTGCCCAGGATGCCGGAATCTCTACCTCTACCAGCTCGTTGATGCCATGGTCAATGGAAGCATTGTTCATATCCACAACAGCTTGTCCCTTCTTCTTGAAGTAAGACTTGTAAATTGCTTCCTTCATTTCGGCAACTGCTTGGTCGATCGGAATAACGCCAGTCAGTTTGAAGAAAGATGCTTGGAGGATGGTGTTGGTACGGTTGCCAAGGCCGAGGCCGCGGGCAATGTCAATGGCATTGATGATATAGAATTTGGCTTTTTTGGCAGCCAGCGCACGCTTCATAGAAGCCGGTAGTTTTTCATTCAGCTGCTCTTTTGTCCATTGACAGTTCAGCAGGAACGTACCGCCCTCTTTCAATCCAGCTACCATATCATACTGATTGACATAGGACGGATTATGGCATGCAACAAAGTCAGCAGAGGTGACCAAATATGGAGAACGGATCGGGTTTTTGCCGAAACGCAGATGAGACTGTGTCAGACCGCCGGATTTCTTGGAGTCATATACAAAATAAGCCTGACAGTATAGATCGGTTGCATGACCGATAATCTTGATGGAATTCTTGTTTGCGCCGACCGTACCGTCGGAACCCATGCCCCAGAATTCGGCGCTGGTCAGCCCTTCGGTAGGGAGCTGCGGCTCCGGAACAACTGGCAGGGACGTATGGGTTACGTCGTCGATAATGCCGATGGTAAAGTTGTTTTTCGGCGTATCCCGCTTGAGGTTCTCAAATACAGAAACAATTTGTCCGGGTGTTGTATCTTTGGAGGACAGACCGTAACGGCCACCGACGATCAGCAGATTGCTGCCCATTTCCTTGAAGATAGCGCATACGTCCTGATACAGTGGTTCACCCATCGCGCCCGGCTCCTTGGTGCGATCCAGAACAGCAATTTTCTTGGCGGTTGCCGGAAGAGCCTTTAAGAAATGCTCGGCCGAGAACGGACGATACAGATGGACATTGATCATGCCAACCTTTTCGCCTTTTGCCATCAGATAGTCAACGGCTTCAGAGGCGGTTTCTGCTGCGGAGCCCATCAAAATAATAACATATTCTGCATCCTCTGCGCCATAGTAATCGAACAATTTATGTGGACGGCCGGTAATTTTGCCTACTTCTTCCATGTAATGCTCAACCGCTGCCGGAATAGCGGAAACCTTGGTATTACATGCTTCACGACACTGGAAGAAGATGTCCGGATTTACGGTGGTGCCGCGGGTGGAGGGGTGCTCCGGATTCAGCGCATGCTTGCGGAATGCCTTGAGAGATTCCATGTTCACCAGCGGGCGGAGATCCTCGTAATCAAGAGCTTCGATTTTCTGGATTTCGTGAGAGGTGCGGAAGCCATCGAAAAAGTGCATCATAGCCATGCGCTGGTCGATTGCAGTCAAGTGAGCAACTGCGCCCAAATCCATAACTTCCTGTGGGGAAGAGGAGGCCAGCATTGCAAAGCCAGTATTGCGGCATGCCATGACGTCGGAATGATCGCCGAAAATGGAAAGCGCGTGCGCGGAAAGGGTACGGGCGGAAACGTGGAATACGCCTGGAAGCATTTCGCCTGCGATTTTGTACATATTCGGGATCATCAGCAGCAGGCCCTGTGATGCAGTGTATGTAGTGGTCAGAGCACCGGACTGCAGAGAGCCATGAACGGTACCGGCTGCGCCGCCCTCGGACTGCATTTCAACAACATGTACCGGCTGGCCAAAGATGTTTTTCTTACCATTTGCCGCCCAATCGTCTACATGTTCAGCCATCGGAGAGGACGGAGTGATCGGGAAAATACCCGCAACCTCTGTGAATGCGTATGAGACATACGCAGCCGCCTGGTTGCCGTCCATGATTTCAATTTTTTTAGCCATACAATTCATCCTCCTTAAAAATTGCTTGCCGTGTTTGAACAACGCCATGATGAAGTAAACAGGACAAAGAATAGAATTAACTGACCTTAATTCATTGACTTATAGTCAACGTTTATTGACTGCAATTATAATCAAACTGCGTTGCGTTGTCAATGAAGAATTTGTGATTTCTACAAAATCGACAAATTAAATTCCGATGAGATGTGCAAAACGTACAATTTCTGTTCTTCTACGATCCGGAACATCAGAGAATTGGTTGACCCGCGGTCAGAATTACGATATACTAAACAGGAAAATCCTACGATCTGCATGCGAAGAGAGAAAACGGAGCGGCAGGAATAAAAATCCGCAGATTGCAACAAAGGGATTTGAATGGGAAGGTGTTGAAAAAGGAGGGATGCTGAACATGGAGGATGGACAGATGAAAAAGAAACGTACGGTTCGTCTGACAAAACGGCAGTTACAGGCAATGGAGACCAAAAACAGGATATACCAGGCAGCTGTACGGGAAATCAATGAAAAAGGATTTAATCATGTCAATATCGAGGACATCACCCGGGAGGCCAAGGTAGCGAAGGGGACATTTTATACGCACTTTGAATCCAAGGAAGCGATTATCGCATATACCTTTGAACAGTCAGATAAAATTTATGAGAAAGCGATCCAATGGGTTGAAGGGAAGAGCTTTTTGTATATGGCGACTTATTTTGTGCGTTTCTGTTATACAGAATACGAAAAGCGCGGCAAGGGAATTGTCAAGGCAATGATCTCCAATTACTTTAATTTTCCGGGCAAAAACTTTTACAGCCGTGATCGAATGTTATATCAGTGCCTGATGAAGATCGTAGAGGATGGCAAGAAGCAGCAGGTGCTGGACGCCTCGCTTCCGACAGAGTATTACGCCGATATTCTGCTTTCTACCATGGTCGGCGTTGAGGCCATGTGGTGCTTTGATGAACAGGGCAGAAGCCTGGTAGATATGATAGAAGATATCATCCGCATTACGGCGTTGGGCCTAATGAAGTAATTGCCTGACGGATGCAGAGCGCACCACAGCATGCCATATCGTTACACAACAGAAAAACATAGGCCTCTGGGTAGACAGGAAAAGTTTACGCAGAGGCCTTTTTTGGACAAATTGAATAGTATAGAGGGGTTGAAAATAAAGAATTGGTTGATGTGCACAATTATATTAAAATTATTTTGGTAAAATTGGTGTATTTACAAAGTCCGGCGCAGGAGATATAATGACCTCAGGTCAATGACCAAGGGTCATCAACTAGAGGATTGGAAATAGTTGAGTCAGAAAGCCGGAGAAACCGGCATGAAATTGAAGGAGGACCATATCATGGCAGATGTAAGTTATTTGAAGGACATGCCAATTGCCGTTCTGGGCGGTGGCGCTGTCGGTAAGACCATGGCTGCTGACTGTGCTCTGGCAGGAAAAGAAGTCCGTATCTGGGATCAGCCGGCATTTGCAAAGAGAAACTTCGTCAATATTGAGAAGACGGGCATTACTCTGAGCGGCAATCAGTTCAGCTTCTTCGGTTATCAGCGCAGAGGTATCGCAAAGGTTGCGCTGGCGACCGACGACATGGCAAAGGCAGTTAAGGGAGCAGGCATCATTATTGTCGCTACTGTTGCGTTGGCTCATGAGAACCTGTTCCGTGAATTGATCCCGCTGCTGGAGGATGGACAGATCATCCACATCCTGCCGGATAACTGCGGCACCCTGATCTTCCGCAAGCTGATGCGTGAGATGGGCTGCACGAAGGACGTTGTTGTCGGCGCTTGGTATACCGCACCGTATGGCATCCGCGTCGTACGTCGCGGCGGCGTTGTTACCAATGAATGCAAGGTTGAGGACCGCATCACGACCATCCGCGGCTGTGCACTCCCGATGAAGGACAACGATAAGTTCCTGGCTTCTGCTTACTACATCCCGGCATTCGATGCCATCATTGACGCTGAGGGCGAAGTGACCATTTCCAAGAAGGGCGAAGAGTTCCATCATGGTTTTGTCGAGGGCAATACAGTTCTTGATATTAACCTGTCCAACGTCAATCCGGTTATCCATGTTCCGGGCACCGTATTGGCAGTTTCCACCATGCAGAACTTCGATACTGTTCTGGGCAAGAACAAGGCAGACTACTCCCTGTATGCATTTGGCGCTTGTCCGGCGATTGCTGAGGTTCAGGCAAAGTTCTGGGAAGAGGAAAAGGCGCTTGCTAAGGCAATGGAAGTTGGCCTGTGCACCGTAAACTATGAGGACTTCTTCTCCCGTACTACAATGTACGGCAAGGAATACATGGGTCCGGATTTTGCTGTACCGTATGAAGAAAACTATCCGAACTTCTGGGGCGATGGTCCGTTCGATCTGGAAAACCGCTACATTACCGAGGACGTTCCGGTTGGCTGTTACCTGATGAGCCAGCTCGGCAAGAAGTACGACGTTGCGACGCCGATTATCGATTCCATGATCCTGCTGGCTTCCACCATGCTGAAGCGTGACCTGGCTGGCCAGTCCAAGTATACGCTGGATTATCTTGATATCGATCATATGAGCCATGAAGAGCTGCAGAAGTATCTGCGCGAGGGCGTTTACACCCCGAAGGCGTAAGCGAAAGAAAAGTTGTATCTTGCATTCGCCATACATGCAGGATGTATTTCCGAAACAGAACTTTTTAGAACAAATCTACACAAAACAATTGGACAAAATGTATCAGCTATACGCGTGGTGATGCAAACGGCACCATCACCACACGATCATCTTGAACAAACCACCTATCTCAAATATCAGCGGAATGTAAAACCAGACAGGTACATTCCGCTGATTTTTTATCAGACCAGTATCAATATGCAAAATATTTTGCATGTGCGCAAAACAGTTTGCATCGATGCAAAAAAGTTTGCAGTTAGCGTTTGGGGAATCGTGTGCTGTTTGCATTGCCTACAGACAGAAGGGATGGGACAGTTTGGTAAAAAAACACAAATAAGGATGCGGATGATTGGCGAATATTACAAAAAAACAATTGATTTTGTTGAATTTATCAAAAGAAATGACCAAGTGGCACGGAAGTTGCTTCTATCATGGTAAAGATAATCCGATGGATACGGAATATAGGCGTTGCTGATTGATATGGCTATGAGAGATAAAAGGAGGATATATCATGGCAAAAGAATATATGGAACGTATTGAAGCGCTGCGTCAGCAGTACCTAAATACGCGCGTTGAAATGGACGTTTACAACGCAAAGTACCTTACGGAAGGATTCCAAGCAACCGAGGGCGAACCGTGGATCATCCAGAAGGCTTCTGCATACTATAACGTATGTGTGAAAAAGGATATCTACATCCAGGACAATGAGCTGCTGGTCGGCGGCGTAGGATTTAAGCCACGTGCGGGCTTGCTGTGTGCGGACAGTTGCGCAGGCATTATCGCCGATGAATTGGATACCATTTCTACTCGGCCATTCGACCCGTTCTATCTGAGCGAAGAAGGCAAGAAGGTTTATACGGAATCTGTGCAAGATTACTGGAAGGACAAATGCCTGCTGGATCGTTGGAAGAAGATGACACCGAAGGACATGCAGATCATGAAGGACAACGGCGCGATCTTTATTGACCGCAAGGCTGTCCGAGGCTATGGTGAAACCACGGTCGACTGGCGCATGATCCTGCGCAAAGGACTGGGTGCAATTCGTGATGAGGCGAAGGAAAAGCTGGCGGCGCTCGACGATGCAGTTCCAGGTGATCTGGAAAAGAGCTTCTTTTACCGTTCGGAAATCATTGCGGCAGATGCCGTTATTCTGCTGGCACACCGCCATGCTGATCTGGCTGAGAAGCAGGCGGCAGAATGCACCGACGAAAAGCGTAAAGCTGAACTGCTGAAGATTGCAGAGGTAAACCGCCGTGTACCGGAATATCCGGCACGCAATCTATATGAGGCCATGCAGTCCCTGCTATCCTATGAGTATGCTTGCTTCATGGAACAGAATGCATCTTCCTACAACCTTGGCCGTCTGGATCAATATTTCTATCCATATTACAAGGCAGATAAGGAAGCTGGCCTGATTACCGATGATGACGCGCAGGAGTTGTTTGACTGCCTGTGGATCAAGATTGCAGAAATGTCTCTGTTCCAGGATGAAGTTACCGCGCAGTATGCCGCAGGATACTGTATCACCGTGCAGACCAGCTGTGGCGGCATTGACCAATATGGAAATGATGCGACCAATGAACTGTCCTATATGATGATTCAGGCCACCATGGACGTCAAATTCAAGGAACCGAACATGGCCGTCACTTATAGCATGGCAAAAAATCCGGACTCTCTGTTGCATAAGGCGGTTGAGGCGATTTCCATGGGCCTGACGATGCCAGCCATCTATTCCAATGATGTAGGCATCCGCATGATCCTGAATAAGGGCATTCCGCTCAGCGAGGCGTGGGACTGGAATCCATGCGGCTGTGTAGAAACCAACGTTTCCGGCAAGCTGAAGGAATACACCGATATTGCCGATATCAATATGGGCGCAATGGTTGAATTTGCATTGAACGACGGCAAGAGCCGTATTACCGGCGAACAGGTTTCTGTACACACCGGCGACCCACGTGATTTTAAGACCTTTGATGACTTTTTTGCAGCTGTTATGAAGCACATTGATCATGCAGTCGATGTGATCACCTCCGGCAATCAGCTGCTGGACTATTTGTCTATGAACTACCGCCCGGTACCAGTTCTATCCATGGGATTCCCGCACACAATGGAGGTTGGCAAGGATTATAGCCAACCAGGCGGAGCGAAGTATTCTGTCGGCGGCGGTGTCATCACCGTAGGCCAGGCGGACATCGTCAACTCTGTTGCCGCAGTCAAGTACCTGGTATATGATGAAAAGAAATGCACGATGGATGAATTGATTCAGGCGCTGGATGCTGACTTTGTCGGTTATGAAGACATTCAGAAGATGTGCCTGGATGCGCCAAAATACGGCAATGACGACGAGCGTGCCGATTTCTGTGTGGGGCAGATATTCTCCCATGTTGTCGACCAGTTTGAGACCTATGATACGGCTTTTGGCAAAATGACCTGCGGTATGCTGCCGGTTTCTGGCAATACGCCGATCGGCCAGTGGGTAGGCGCATTGCCGTCTGGACGTAAGGCTACCACGCCGTTGACCGACGGCATTGGCGCTACCGGTGGTACGGATGTCAACGGCCCGACAGCGCTGCTCAAGTCGGTATCCCGCATTCCGCATGCACGCTATACGCAGGGCACGCAGCTGAATATGAAATTTGAACCAGAGATGCTCAAGGGCGAGACTGGTATCATGCATGGCATGAATATGGTGAAGACCATGAGCACATTGGACGTATACCACGCGCAGATTAACTGCGTTGACCGTGCAGTTCTTGAGGATGCGCAGAAGAACCCACAGGATCACAAGGATCTGTTGATCCGCGTAGCAGGATATACAGCATTCTTTGTCGAACTGTCTAAGGAAACGCAGGACGAGATCATTGGACGTACAGAGATTAACAACTGGGCTCCTGTTGGCTGCGGCTGCTGATTCCTCTGCGATAGTATTGTTATGATTGAAGGAGGCACACGCAATGAGCGTTCCGGTTATTTACGACGGAGATAGAAAGGGAACCGTATTGCGCATAGAGCGTTCATCCGTCCATGACGGCCCTGGTCTTCGGACAGTATTATTTTTGAAGGGATGCCCATTGCGGTGCCAGTGGTGTTCCACCCCGGAAAGTCAGTCGTTCGAGATTGAGAAGACAGAGGAAAACACGTATGGCACCATCATGTCTGTCGAACAGGTTATGCGGGAGCTTCGTAAGGATTCCCTGTTCTTCTTTATCTCGACGGGGGGGATCACCGTGTCCGGCGGTGAAATTATGGCGCAGCCGGATTTTACGCGCTCTGTTTTGAAGAATTGTCGCATGGAATGCATGCATACGGCGATTGAAACCACATTTTTTGCGCAGTGGGAGACGATACACAGCATCCTGCCGTATGTGAATTTGGCATTTGTCGATATGAAATTCTTTACAAAAGAGCTGCATGAAAAATATTGCGGCGTAGACAATACGCTGATTCAAGAAAACCTGTTGAAGACGAATGATATCGAAGAGAAATTTCAGCTGGTAATCCGAACACCGATTATTCCTGGGATTAACGATTCGGAAGAAGAGCTATGTAAGATTGGTGCATTCTGTTCCAAATTGAAGAAGTTGAGCTATATGCAGCTCCTGCCGTACCATAAGCTTGGAACAGCAACCTATGCAAAGCTTGGCAGGGAATATCTTTTGGGAGACATTCAATCACCGACGGTGGATGAAATGGCGAAGCATGTAAAAATCATGGAACGTTATGTGGAAAACGTTATTTTCTAATAAAGTATTGTATGGTTACGAAAAGCAGGAGGCGCAGCTGTGCCGGAACTGCGCAAACCGTTTTGATCTATCATATATCATACATATTGCTTATGGAATTCTTTGAGGACGGTGGCATTATATGAGTGAACAGGTTCATATCAGGGTTTATCATGAATGCAAAGGGCAGCATACCCATGATTTCCCGCAGATTCTGGTTCCGTTGCAGGAAGCAATGTGGATATCCGTAGGCGATACAGAATATGAAGTAACGCCGCAGGAACTTTGCTTTATCCCAATTGGTATGCTTCATGAATGCAATTACTACGGTAAGCTTTTGGCAATCAATCTTTTTGATAATATGTCAGATAGAGGCGAAGTGGTGATGATTTCCAATCCACTGATTGTTTCTATGCGTGGGCAGATTGTTCAGTTAGTAGATTTGATTCAGGCGGAACTCAAGCAGAACCCGGACAGTACAGCGGTCAAATATCTGTATAAATATTTGTACAGCAAGCTGATGGAAAATTGTGCGGCACCATCGATTCAATATATCAATGAATATTATCATTTGCCGATTACAGTAGATCAATTGGCAAAAATGGAAAACTACAGTGTTACCTATTACTGCGACTGGTTTAAGCAGCAAACAGGTTTATCGCCGAGCTTTTATCTGCGCAATACCAGGATTAAGCAGGCAAAAGAGCTGCTGGTAAGCACCAACTTTAGTGTCATGGAGATTGCCGTTATGGTTGGCTACAGCAGCAATTCAACCTTCACTCGGGCATTTCACAATGTGACTGGCATGACGCCGAAAGCTTATCGCGAATGCCCATGCTTTAAGAAGAAAAATAAGGTTGTGTAACATCCAGATTTCTGTCCAATATAAAGAGCTGAAAACAGCAAATCGCCTTCCGCGCATGGGTTTCCATCCACGCGTCTGTTCGATATGCTGCTTTCAGCTTTGTTTTTATATTGGGAGGAATGCCCAGATGACAGCGATCACAATGGTGGGCAACAGGTTCGCAGGCTTGAATTTTTTATCCCAGATCAGATTGACGCCAACGCAGAAAATCAGCATGGAACCTACCAGGGAAAGATTGGAAAGCGCTGCATCTGTCATGATAGGCTGCAGGAAGCTTGCCAGGATCGTGATACAGCCCTGAAACAGTGCCACCGGTATGGCAGAGAAAATACTGCCTTTTCCCAGCGATGCTGTCATAGCACAGACGATAATCAAGTCAATGGTACCCTTTAAGGCGAGCGTAGAATAATCGCCAGAGATGCCATCCTGGATGGAACCGACAACCGCCATTGCGCCGATGCAGACGGTAAGGGAGGTCAGGACAAAGGCATGGACGAATTGTTTATCACCACTGTTGCCTGTGATCCTTTTCAGCCATTCTCCAAATTGCTCGATACAATATTCTATGTTCAGGATTTCGCCGATGAGGGAACCGAGAGCAAAGCAGACGACAATCATAATAGTACCGCCACTGGATAGCTTGCCGTCCTCCAATTGAAGCATTTGCTCCATTGCCCCGGCAATCCCGACAAACAACAGGCATAAGCCCTGTGACTTCATCAATGTGTCCTGATATCGTGCTGTTAGCTGCCTGCCGGTCAGCATACCAAGAACGCCGCCGAGCAGGATCAGGGCAACATTGATGACGGTGCCCAACCCAATCATGTGAAACCCTCCTGATTGATATGGTGTTAACAGAAACCTGATTCGCCAGACGAAAGGAACAACTGTGCTGGTGCAATCACGGAATGGATACCGAGTTCACTGCAAAATTGTTTTCCTTTTTCTGTAAGAACATATTTTCCGCTGGCGCACATTCGGACATTTGGATTACTTTGCCGGATACGTTGTATCGCAACACCCATCAGTGTACCGATACCAATATCATCAAATTCATTGAATGGTGTTTCTAGAAAGCCAAACGCATGGTGGGAAAGATTTCCAGTCTGTTTGTTTTTGGCTTTGCCGTATAATAGCCAGCAGAGCGCATCCACGTGAAATACGATCACATCTGCATACGCAGCAAGTTCGGCTGCAAAGTAAATTGCACGCGGTGTAGCAATTTCAATGCCAACATCACAAAGAATCTGATAATCCGATGCGCATTGGCTGGCAAATACATTTTGCTGCTGCACTTCGCGGCAGCGGGAAACCAAGGGGAGGAGAATCGACATTTTTTCGATTCCGCATTGCTGCGCAGCAGAAAACAGGCCCCGGAGCATGGCTTCAAATACGATATCGTTGCTGATAATCATATAATAACTCAAATCAGGATGGGCATTCCATACGGACTGGACCTGCTTCCGAAGCCACTGGTCTGAGCAGGACATCAATGCACTCAGCTGTTCAAATTCAGACGGAAGGCTTGGGAGAAAAGACTCAATCGGACCATCCGGTAAGCGGACACACAGCTGCTTTTGCGCGCAGTTTTTAATTTTCGTTATCCATGACAGCATCTGGCTGTGTTGGAGCTTTTGTAGCCGTTCGTCAGATGGATCGCTTGGCGGGCAGAGCAGAAGGCTTTGAATCAGGAGCCGTTGATCGTTTAAGTCGGATGCTGCTTTTTTACCGTTCAACATGACGCCGCTTGTCTGATGCAGCGATTCCAATTCTTCCAATGCATCCATTGCTGCGATATAGTTCATGGTTCATCATCCTTCCCGTCCATATGGTTATTTGTTCAGGCATCAGGCTGAAAGAAGCCTGTTGGCACGAACCAAATCGCGCCAACAGGCCCCAACATTCATGCCATTCTTCAGTCAAAAATGATGCCGGTATTTATTACATTGCCATAGCGTAAATCTCAGCAGCGATTTCCGGGGTCAGTTTAATAAAGTTACCGTGGTTTGGCGCACCATAGAACATGTTCTCTACCATGCCCGGAATATCCTCCGGCTTTCCGCCAATCGAGCTGATGGAATTGGGCATGCCCAATTCATCAAAGAATGCGCGCAGCATCTTTACGCCTTCTAGTGCGGTTACTTCTGGATTCTCAAAATCATTCTGGCATCCAAAGACACGGGTAGCAAACTTTACAAACTTTTCCGGACCCTTGACTCGAATGGCATACTGCATCCAGTATGGGAACAGCAGGGCCAGGCCGGCACCATGGGATGCTCCATAGTTGATACCGATTTCGTTGTCCATGTGATGGGTGCCCCAGTCCTGAGCACGGCCGACACCAGTAATGTTGTTCTGCGCAATCATAGCGGCCCACATGATATTTGCACGGGCCTCATAGTCGTTCGGGTTCTGCATAACACGGCGGCCTTCCTTCAGCATGGTCAGCATAACGGCTTCCAGCATACGGTCGGTCAGTTCACAATCCCGCGTGTCAGAGAAGTAACGCTCCAGACAGTGTGCAAAAATATCAGAGATGCCGGAAGCGGTCTGATATGGGGGCAGGGTCATCATCAGCTCTGGGTTCATAATAGCGAACAGCGGGCGCAGGATATCGCCGTCTGCACATCTTTTGTATTGCTTACCGTCTTCTGTTACCAGCGTGACAACCGAATCGGTGGAGCCTTCAGAACCAGAAGCTGCAATGGTAACAACACATCCTACCGGCAGCGCTTCCGTAACGGGGCCTTTTTTGCCGCAATAGAAATCCCAGAAGTCGCCATCGTACAGAGCGCCCAATGCGATACCCTTTGCGGAATCCATAACAGAACCGCCGCCCAGCGGGAGGACGAAATCAACGCCTTCCTTCTTTGCCAGCTCAATGCCTTCATATACCAGATCGCTCAACGGAGAAGCTTTTACGCCACCCAGTTCAACATATTCCAGTCCGGCTTCCTCCAGCGATGCTTTGACACGATCCAACAGGCCGGAACGCTTTACAGAACCGCCGCCGTAGTGAATCAAAACCTTATGGCCGCCGTAGCGCTTTACCAGCTCGCCGGTCTGAGATTCCGTGCCCTTGCCGAAAACAAAATAAGTTGGGCTATAGAAATTGAAATTATCCATTTGATTTCCTCCTTGCAAAAGCATGTATTTGTGACAAGTTTCTATATTTGGTATTATATAAGAATGGTAGAAGATATACTGTGCATGTCTTCTTCTTTTTTTTGCAGAATCACCAATCTGCTTGTTATAGATCCGTTTTACATGTGACTGCAATATACGAATCATCCAAATGACGAGGATACCGTGAAATGCACACATCACACGAGATAATGCAAATTGCTGACGAGAAGTATTTTTTATAATGAGATGAAAATAGGCAAAGATAGCGACAGAAAAAAGGAGGGGTCAACGTGCAAAAAAAGCTGGAACAGTTTTATAGAAATCTGGATGCACGATATGGACAGGGGAATTTGGAACAGGTAGAGCGTTTTCTGTTGCAGCACGTCCAAAAAGCACAGAACAATCCAGAAGAAATGGATGAATTGATTGCTGGTTACAATGAACTGGGATCCTTATATAGGGGAATAAGCCGGTTTGCGGAATCCATTGTTATGTTTCAATATGCGCAAGAGCTTGTATGTGAGAAATTGGGACGGAACAGTATGCAATATGCTACAGTATTGAACAATATGGCTGGTACTTACCGGTTGAAGGGAGAATATGAGACGGCTATCCGTCTTTTTGAGGAATCGCTCGATATTTATCGGCAATGTGGAGTGGAGAACAACGAGACCTTCGCCAGCGTATTGAACAATATTGCATTGGTATATCGGGAAACCGGGCAGGTTTCCAAGGCAATCACATATTTGGAGGAAGCGCTGAAGTTGATTGCAATTATACCGGAATGCAGGCAGGAGCTTGCGATTACATATCATAATCTGGCTGCACTGTATATGGCGGCAGAAGACCGGGAGAAGGCCATGGACTATGTCAACCGCGCCATGTTTGTGTTCGAACAGTGTGCGGAAGAGGAAAACGTGCATTATGCCGCAGGCTTAAACAGTTTGGCAGCATTTCTCTATGCACAGGGAGACAACGATACGGCTTTGCGGTTGTATCAAAAATCAGCGCGATACACCAAGCGGTTTTTTGGAGAAAATTTGGAATACGGCGTTACCTTTCGGAATATGTACTGGGTTTATGAAAAGCTTGGAAAAAGGAAAGAAGCGATCCAATCGCTGGAAAAGGCAAAGCAGATTTTTGAAAAGCTGCTGGGGGCAGAGCATGAACGAACCTGCGCCATTTCCGATGACTTAAAACGGCTGAAGGAAGTGAGGCAGGTATGAACGGATTGGCGCTTGCCAGATACTATTATGAAACCGTTGGGAGACCCGCATTGGAACGTCAGTTCCCGGCATTGATGCCGCGTATAGCGGTAGGGCTTGCAGGAGAAGGTTCAGAATGCCTGGGCTTTGATGACGCATTGTCCAGGGATCACGACTGGGGGCCGGCTTTTTGTATTTGGATGGAACAAGAGGACTATCAGGCATACGGAGCTGAGGTACAGGCTGCATATTATGCGCTGCCGGGCGAGGCCGCGGGTTATCCGGCAAGGCAAGATAGTAACATGAGCGGCGAAAGGGTTGGATGCCTGTGCACTCAGGATTGGTACCGACGGTATACAGGAATGACAGAAGGGCCGGTTACATTGGAGCAGTGGCGCCGGATCCCGGAATCTTTTTTGGCAACAGCGGTGAATGGGGAAGTTTTTTACGATCCGCTTGGGCATTTTTCAGCAATTAGGACGCGGCTGCAACAATATTATCCAGAGGATGTCCGGATCAAGAAAATTGCGGCGCGTGCAGCAACGATGGCACAAGCAGGACAATATAACTATCCACGTTGTATCAAACGGGAGGATGCGGTTGCCGCGCAGTTGGCAATGGCAGAATTTATCAAAGCGGCAATTTCTATGGTGTATTTGTTGAACAGAGCATATACGCCTTTTTATAAATGGATGTTTCGTGGATTGGAACGATTACCAAAGCTAAAACGGACCGTTACACTGATTGAACGGCTTAGCAAAGCACAGGCTTTGGAAGCAACCGGATTGATAGAAGCGATCTGCCTGAATATTGCGGCGGAGTTGCGGCGGCAGGGGCTGACAAAACATAGCGGGAATTTTCTGCTGGACGTATGCCCGGATATCATGGAGCACATTCAGGATGAGGTGCTTCGCAAGACACATTTTATGCAGGAGTGAGGAACCAAAGTGGTTAGCAATAATGTAAAAGCCATTGTAGAAATGGAGTGGCAGTTGTTTGATAAAGTGCGCAATATAGGCGGACGGGCGTCCTGCCAGGATGATAAGCATACGTTCTTTATCATGCGATCCAGCCAGTTGATGGCATGGAGTACAGAAATGCAAGACAGTTATTATTACGATCTGCTGTCGGCACACCGGGACGGAAGGAATCTGTTGAGTGAAAAGTATGCGTACATGATGGAGCGTACCAGCCCGGAAGAATTTCAGCGCATACAGGACTCTATTCCACCGCGTTCCGCACAAAAGGACGAGAAGATATCGTTTATCTGTGAGGCACATGTGCATTGGCAGGAGTCGTTGGCAAAACGCTATCCCAGGTTGGCGGGAAGCGGCCGATCCATCCATCAGAGCGAAGACAGTATCAGCAATACATCGCTTGAAACCTATCTCTGGGGAGAACTTGCCACGTATTCGACAAAAACGATACAGCTGTATGCTGATTATGTACGACGTATGCAAATGGAGGGGAAAAATCTATCTGAAATGATTTTGGAAAACACAATGGCTATGTATGGGTTTTCGTCATTGGAACAAGCGGAAGAAGAATTGGCCTTTCGGAGCTCATAAAGCATCTGATTTACGGTACAACAAGCAATACGGGATTGTGACAGTATTGTTTTGGCAATCAAGAAAAAAGCAACGTCAAGTGCGGTTGACGTTGCTTTTGTGCGCCTCGGGGCGCGATCATAAGAAGGCTACTCTGCATTTTATTCAATGGGTATTTTCCATGGAGAAAGTAGGTGTATGTTTTAAGCAGTTGTGGTTTTATAGTTGCGAGTAGCCATAGGAATTAACAAGTGCTTCAATGGGAGCTTTGTTTTTACAAAACGGACAATCCCGGCGCAGATAAGACGCATAGCCTGGGATATCCTCTTTGGTAAAGATCGTGTTGATGGCGGTGCTTCCAATCTCGTCGATTGCGCTGAAAATCGTGAATACGCCTTTTAGATTACCACCATAGTAATCCATGCATTCCATACCGCGGCGGATACTGATGCCTGTGGTAACCGTAGCTAGCAGAAGGATAACATTTTTTCCATGAACCATCGGTTCGACATTGTGGCGAAAAAACATTTGGCCATTGTTTGCGCATTCCGGGCAGATGACATAAATTTTTTTCTTTTCAGCATTGGAATATTGCGCCTGCAGTTCTTGGGAGAGGAATGCGCCGATGATACCGGTACCGTCCAGACATATAATTGTGTCAATTGGATCCATGCTGGTATATTGATGTGCCAGCGCATGCGCACAGTTTGCGGCGTCAATCTGGTTGGATTTCAGCAGGGTCACGTCGATGAAATAATTGATATGGGAATGGCTGGTAACAAAATGTCCTGGGATTGCCCGGATCGGAACGATATTTCCATACTTTTTTGAGTTTAATTCGATAACCCTGGATTCGAGTTTTTTCACTTGTTTCGCCCTTCTTCCTTGTGATGCATGAGTTTACTCTGCTTGAGATCTATTATATAGCAATTTTAGATGAGGTGGATTTGCAGTATCTACAGAGATATTTTCCAAATTTCAGTTTCTTCAAAAGCCTTCCGATGCAGCAGGGGAATTTTTCCAGATGGATGCGTAACAGGACGGTTTATCCGAATTGTTGCAAAATTCAACTGAAAAACAGCCGTCTTCCGTTGCTTTTCAAAGTGTATACTTGTAATCATTATACAAATGAAGTCGGGCAGAGCAAAAGATCGGCTGAAATTTTACAGTATGAGGTGATATTGTGATACAGAAACCATTTCAAAAGGTATTGGCCGCCAACCGTGGCGAAATTGCAATCCGAATTTTCCGTGCCTGCTATGATCTTGGATTGCGTACAGTAGCCATGTATTCCAATGAAGATACGAACAGCCAGTTTCGTACACATGCGGATGAAGCATATTTGATTGGTATCAATAAAAGCCCTGTCGGTGCATATCTTGACATTCCGGGCATTATCAATCTTGCCAAACGCCGCGGTGTCGATGCAATCCATCCTGGATACGGATTTCTGTCCGAAAATGCTGCATTTGCAAAGGCGTGTGAGGAGGAAGGTATCCAATTTATTGGGCCTCCGAGCAACATCCTGGCTATGATGGGGGATAAGCTCAGCGCGAAACAGATTGCAATTGATGCAGGGGTTCCGATTATTCCCGGATGTACGGAACCATTAAAGGATGCCGATGAAGCGCTGAACAAAGCAATTTCCTTTGGATTTCCGATTATTCTCAAAGCGGCGGCTGGCGGCGGCGGACGCGGTATGCGCCGTTGCGATAAACCGGAAGAGGTGAAGCCGGCGTTTGAACTGGTACGCAACGAAGCATTGAAATCCTTCGGAAACGATGATATCTTTATTGAAAAGTTCCTTGTAAATCCCAAGCATATTGAAGTGCAAGTCCTTGCGGATCACTATGGCAATTGCTATCACATTGGAGAACGTGACTGCTCTTTGCAGCGCCGCTATCAGAAAATCGTTGAATTTGCCCCGGCATTTTCTGTGGACGAGGAAATCAGAAAAAAAATCCGCGATGATGCGGTGAAAATTGCCAAGTCAGTCGGCTATGTCAACGCAGGCACATTGGAATTTTTGGTGGACAGCTCTGGCGATTACTATTTCATCGAAATGAATCCGCGGATTCAGGTAGAACATACGGTTACGGAAATGGTCAGCGGTATTGACCTTGTCCGTGCACAGATTTTAATTGCAGAAGGTCATCCGTTGTCCGTCCCGGAAATTGGGCTAACCTGTCAGGATGATGTACATATTCAGGGCTATGCGATTCAGTGCCGTGTTACAACCGAAGACCCGGCGAATCATTTTGCACCGGATAACGGCAAAATTATCGCATATCGTACAGGCGGTGGCTATGGCGTCCGGCTGGATGGCGGAAACGCCACGACTGGTACAGTGGTTTCCCCATATTATGATTCTCTGTTGGTCAAAGTAACCTGTCAGGACAATACGTTCCGCGGGGCATGCCGGAAGGCGCTGCGTTCCATCAACGAAGTGCGTGTGCGCGGCGTCAAGACCAACATCCCGTTTGTCACCAATATCCTGAGCCATCCCACATTTTTGGCGGGACAGTGCCATACGAAGTTCATCGATGAAACACCGGAATTGTTTGATATTCTTGGCTCCCGTGACCGGGCAACCCGCGTGTTAAAATATATCGGATGTATCGAAGTCAACCGTCCGGATCCAGATCCAAAGGTGTACGAGAAGCCGCGGTTTCCAGAGGGGAGCGGAAATCCGAAGCCGGGTCTTAAACAGATGTTGGATGAAAAAGGGCCTGAAGCCGTCAGCAGATGGGTTTTGGATCAGAAAAAGTTGTTGATTACTGATACCACAATGCGTGATGCGCATCAGTCCTTGCTTTCTACCCGCATGCGTACGCGCGATATGGTAAAGGGTGCGGACGGTACGGCAGATATCCTGGCGGACTGTTTCTCTCTGGAAATGTGGGGAGGCGCTACGTTCGATGTAGCATTTCGTTTCCTGCATGAATCCCCTTGGGAACGTCTGGACTTATTACGGGAAAAAATTCCCAATATTCCCTTCCAAATGCTGCTCCGCGGTGCAAATGCAGTTGGCTATGCAAATTATCCGGACAATGTTGTCCGCGAATTTATTCGGCAGAGCGCGAAGAGCGGAATCGATATTTTCCGTGTATTTGATTCTTTGAACTGGATTCCGGGCATGGAGGTCGCCATTGATGAGGTTCTGAACCAGAATAAATTCTGTGAAGGCACCATTTGTTATACCGGCGATATTTTGGATAAGACGAGAAATAGCTATACTTTGGACTACTATGTCAAAATGGCAAAGGAGCTGGAACGCATGGGCGTGCACGCTGTTGCCATTAAGGACATGTCTGGATTGCTGAAGCCGTATGCGGCAAAGGAATTGGTGCATGCCTTAAAACAGGAGATCGGTATTCCCATTCATCTGCATACGCATGACACAACCAGCAATCAGGTGGCAACCTTGCTCATGGCAGCGGAAGCTGGTGTGGATATTGTGGATACCGCCATTGCTTCTCTGTCAAGTTTGACGTCCCAGCCGTCTATGAATGCTGTGGTGGCCGCACTGCAGGGCAATGCGCGTGATACAGGTTTGGATTTGAACGGCTTGCAGAAGCTGACCGATTATTGGGCCGATGTAAGGCTGCGCTATAAAAACTTTGATCACGGGTTAAAGACTCCAGTTACAGACATTTACAAATATGAAATCCCAGGCGGTCAGTATACCAATCTGGAACCGCAGGTGGTATCGATTGGCCTTGGAAGCCGTTTCCAGGAAGTCAAGGAAATGTACAAAACGGTAAACGATATGCTGGGCGATTTAATCAAAGTGACGCCATCCTCCAAAATGGTTGGTGATTTGGCCATTTTTATGGTGCAAAATGAACTCACACCGGAAAATATCGTGGAACGCGGAGAATTCTTGACATTTCCAGATTCTGTTGTATCTTACTTCAAAGGAATGATGGGACAACCGCCATGTGGATTCCCGGAAGATATTCAGAAAGTTGTGCTCAAGGGAGAAGAGCCGATTACCTGCCGCCCAGGCGAATTGTTGGAGCCTGTTGATTTCGACGCTGTACGCAGGGAAATCGAACCGATGCATCCGAACCCTGATATGCGCGATGTCATTTCCTATTGCTTATATCCAAAGGTGATGGAAGATTTCTGGAGATATGATAAGGAATACGGCTATCTGATGCGTATGGGTTCCCATGTATTTTTTTATGGTATGCAGGTCGGTGAAACAACCCAAATCAATATTGAAGATGGCAAGACCTTGGTCATCAAATATCTTGGTTTGGGAGACCACAATGACGACGGCACACGGAATGTGATTTTTGAACTGAACGGCAATCGCCGTGAGGTCGCTGTCCCGGACCAGAATGCAGAAGCAACGGCTGACACTGTTGTCATGGCCGATCCAAAAGATAAGGGGCAGATTGGAGCTTCCATTCCTGGCATGGTAACCAAGGTAGCAGTTAAGCCGGGAGATGCTGTGGAAGAAAATCAGGTTCTGGCTGTCATTGAAGCGATGAAGATGGAAATCTCAGTTGTAGCGCGTATGAGCGGACATGTTGAAGAAGTCTTCATTCAGGAGGGGAGCAGCGTTAAAGCTGGAGAGCTGCTGCTTACCGTCAACGGCTGTTAAACTGTTCTGTTTGCATTTACCTCTTTTCTATAATCATTATGAAAGCAGGTTGCATGTGGCATATACGCCGTGTGTAACCTGTTTTCCTGTAGAACAGTACAAGCTCCATCATCCAGGATGTACCGTTTGGCACACGAAGTTTGTTTCGGGAATGAAACAAAGGACACCTTGCGTGGCGGTACAACATGAGCGGCGGGCAGAACAAACATCACCCGGTGAGAAAGAAAATCAGTTGACCACAAGTCACAATTACGGTATACTAAAAGAAAAGCGCTTACGATTCCACATTTCCATCTGTGCAGGCAGAAAGGAAAACCGCGGGACTGTGTAAGGCTGCCGCATGCAAAGCGGCAGAGGGCTTTGATGTGAAAAACCGAATAAAGAGAGATGCAGAAAATGAAAGACGGGAATAGAGACAAGAAACGTGTGGTTCGGCTCACCAAACGGCAGTTGCAAGCGATGGAAACCAAAAACAAAATCTACCAAGCAGCTGTGAAGGAAATCAACGAAAAGGGCTTCAATAACGTTAATATTGAAGACATCACAACAGCAGCCCATGTGGCAAAAGGGAGCTTTTACACACATTTCGACTCCAAAGAAGACATTATTTTTTATACATTTGAAACGTCCGATAAGATTTATGAGGAAGCAATGGGGCAGGTAGAGGGCGACGACTTCTTGCGTACGATTACGGAGTTTGTCCGCCTGTGCTATACAGAACACGAAAAGCGCGGTAAGGGTATTATCAAAGCGATGATCTCCAATTATTATAACTATCCGGAGAAAGCTTTTTATAGCCGTGACCGTATGCTCTATCAATGCTTGGAACGGATTGTAGACGCAGGGAAACAACAGCAGGTATTGGATACATCGGTTGCGACGGACTACTATGCGGATATTTTGTTATCAACGATGGTGGGCGTAGAAGTCATGTGGTGTTTTGATGACCAGGGACGCAGCCTTGCCAATATGATGATGGATGCAATACGCGTTACCGCACGGGGCATGATGAAATAAAACAGATAGAAAAGGCCTTTTGCGCGATACAGATGCTGCCCAAAGGTCTTTTTGTTTGCATTGATGTGATAACTGCGGGAAACGGCCTGGTTTATCGCTGCGTGTAAATTTTTGCAACATGATCTCTGCAAAGTTTTGGACCAGCGAGAGATAATTTTGGTGTGTTTGATCGTTGAAGAAAGACTTTTGATATGCTATAATGTTTGCTGCTGAAATCCGGTAGGATAATAATATGGAAGGATGAGTTTCATGGGTCAAATACATGCCTATCTTGGCATTGATGTGGGTTCCATTTCAACCAAGGGCGTTATCATAGATAAACAAAACCGTATCCTGTCCAGTGAATATATCTGGACACAGGGCGACCCGATTGGCGCGGTCAAAAAGCTGGTTGCGTTGCTGGAAAAACAGCTCGACAGGGAAACCTATAAAGTGGTAGCTACTGGCACAACCGGCAGTGCGCGCAAGTTGGTTGGCACCATTGTCGGTGCAACGATTGTAAAAAATGAAATTACCGCGCATGCCGTCGGCACGACGACGTTTTATCCGGAGGTTCGCACGATCCTTGAGATTGGCGGACAGGATTCGAAAATTATCCTCGTGGAAAATGGCGTAGCGGTTGACTATGCGATGAACACGCTGTGTGCGGCGGGAACCGGCGCATTCCTGTCGAGCCAGGCGAAACGCCTTGGTATTGAAGTGGAG
Organism: Eubacteriales bacterium; assembly: GCA_030523305.1. Lineage (GTDB taxonomy): Bacteria > Bacillota > Clostridia > Oscillospirales > Butyricicoccaceae > Butyricicoccus_A. Next base: position 7,360 of record JAUNIY010000010.1, on the reverse strand, counting down.
GAGATCGGCGATTTTGCACTCAAATCCAAGCATCCGACGCAGATTGCCGCGCGCTGCACCGTATTTGCGGAAAGCGATTTGGTACATAAAATCCAGATGGGGCATCCGAGAGAGGATATCATTGCCGGTGTGTGCAACGCTGTTGCCGCAAACTATATGAACAATGTCGGAAAGGGCAAAAAAATCGCCAGTCCCATTGTGTTTCAGGGTGGCGTGAGCAAAAACAAAGGCGTTGTTGCAGCATTTGAAAAAATGCTGGGCAGCAAGGTCATTGTAGACCCCAATGGACATCTGATGGGCGCCCTTGGCGCTGCGATTCTGGCGAGAAGAAGCACCAAACGTCAGGAATTTGATTTCTCCATGGAGGATATGGAATTTTATACTAGGGAGGCGAGCTGTGGCCGCTGTCCCAATAACTGCGAAATTATTTGCGTATATCGCGATGGGCAACTGATCGACAGCTGGGGCAATCGCTGTGACCGTGGTGCAGTAAAGGCGTAAATCAATATTTTCAAGCATAAAAATGCCGGGATTGTTGTAAAAACAGTCCCGGCATTCCATTTTATTTCGCTGAATGAATTATGAGAACAAAACAATCTTATTGTACTGTAGCTCTTCGATCACGGTGTTGGCAGCATCAATCAGGCCATCTTTGCCTTTGGCTGCTGCAATACCGTAATCCTGAGAAGCAAAACGGTCATTTAAAATTTTTCTGTCATCGTTCAGATAGCCTTTGAGAATAGGAACATCGACACAAAATACATCAATGTGACCAGCTTCCAGTTCTTCGCTTATTTCCGCATAAGAAGAATACGTAACAAATTTTGGATGAATCGGGATAGCATTACGAGCAATATAATTTAGAAAATCGTTGCGGGTTGTAGAACCACTTATAATACCGATGTATTTGTTATCCAGATCAACAATAGAACGGATGCGTTCCTCACGAAGCGTGCTGTTGTCCGCGCTATTGGTATTGACCATCAGACCAATTGAGTTGGTATAATAGCTATTGGAGAAATCAACGACTTCTTTCCGTTCATCTGTGATCGTATAGGTAGCAATGATATAATCTACATTGCCGTCTTGCAGAGCTTTTTCTCGGTTATCCGTCTGAACTGGTTCAAAATGAACCAGCTGTTGTTTTACAGCATCATCATAGGAAGTGTCAAAGATTTTTGCTGCAAGGTAATAAGCGAGATCAATTTCACCACCCTCATAGGCTTGGGTTTCTTCGTTGTAATAGCCCAATCCCGGGACATCGTTTTTACAGCCGACAATCAGATAACCGCGGTCAATGATGTCCTGAATGGCATCGGTTGTTTTGATTTCAAAGGTTTGTTCCTCGGCGGGAGTTCCAGAGTCTGACGCTGTGTCGTTCCATGATGTACCGCCGGATGCTGCGCCGCAACCTGCACACAGCAAGAGAGAGGCAGCAGTAAACAATCCAAGAAGGGTTTTTCTCAGTTTCATTGGGTATAACCTTCTTTCAGACAAATATCTTAGTCCTTAGCGAATACGGAGCGATCCAGCAACTTGTTCTGGTGCGCTACGATGGTAGTGCAAACGGCGTCGCCGGTGATATTGACTGCGGTACGCATCATGTCCAGGATACGGTCAATGCCCATAATCAATGCAATGCCTTCTGTTGGCAAGCCGACCGAGGTGAGTACCATGGACAGTGTAACCAATCCTACCGACGGGACGCCGGCAGTGCCGATGGAAGCAATGGTTGCCGTCGCAATGACGGTAAGCAGATCGGACGGTGTCAACGAGATGCCGTAAGCCTGTGCAATGAAGATAACGGCAACGCCCTGCATGATGGAGGTGCCGTCCATATTGACGGTTGCGCCGAGCGGAATGGTGAACGATGAAATCTTCTTGGAAACGCCCATTTTTTTATCCAGCGTATCGATCGACATCGGAATGGTCGCATTGGAGGTCGCTGTGGTGAACGCAAACATCATGACTGGAGAGAACTTCTTGATAAAACGCAAAGGATTGAGGCGGGTGAACAGGAACAGCAAAGCCTGATAGCTGCCAAAGCACTGGATGGCCAGCGCGAGAATCACTGCACCCATGTATTTGAGCATGGGGACGAAAGCGGAGAAACCAATTTCCGAAAATGTTTTTGCAATCAGGCAGAATACACCGATCGGGGCCACTTTCATAATCGCCATCGTCATTTCCATCATCAGGTCGTTGAACTGGCTGAAGAAGTTGGAGACCGTGGAAGCTTTTGAGCCCATCTTTGCCAGCAAAATACCGACAAACAGGGCGAACACGATGATCGGAAGCATATCGCCATTGGCCATGGAGGCAACTGGATTCTTTGGAATAATGTTCAGCAGCGTATCAGCAAAGCTGGTGGATTCTGCAACCGTTACCTCCGAGGTTTCTACCGATTCCAGAGAAATACCGATACCTGGGTTAATCAGGGATGCAACGCCAAGGGCGATGCAAATCGCTAGAGCAGTGGTAAACAAATAAAAGATCACGGTTTTTATGCCAACCTTGCCCAATGTTTTGGTATCGCCGATGGACATACTGCCGCACACAAGCGAACAGAACACCAGCGGGACAACCAGCATCTGCATCAACCGGATAAAGCCTTGGCCCACGACGTAAAAGACGCCGCCGATCAGGATGGTATCCCGGAAATAGCTGTTTGGTAAAAAGTAGTGGATGAGGACACCCAGCAATGCGCCGGAGATTAACGCGATAAAAATCTTCGCAGAAAGCTCCAGCTTTTTCCGTTTCTTCGCCATTATACAATTCCTCCTGTTTCTCTGATGTATTCTGCAAGCGCATCCTGCCATCTGATCGGTTGTTCCAGATTTTCTAGACGCAGCATCATATTGTCCAAGACGGAATACAGCGGACGGTCTTTGTCCGTCGTATTGACTGGGATCAGTTCGACGTCTTCACCGAGGTTGTTCAGGATTTCTTTTGCAAATTCATACCGGCTGCATGATCCTTGGCATACGGCATGGTAAATGCCAAATAGATCGTTGTCAATGAAGTACGCTACAACCTTTGCTAACTCTTTCGCGCTGGTTGGAACGGCATACTGATTGATCGGGACTTCAAGTGGTGTTTGCGTCTTGACGGCATTGCATACCGTTGCAACAAAATCCTTGCGGGTGCCATAGATCCAGGAACTGCGGACGATGACAAAGCGGGTAGACAGGGACGATACCATTTGTTCGCCGGCATATTTGGATTTGCCATATACTGAGCGTGGATTCGCCGGTTCGAATTCATTATACGGCTGATCCGAACGCATGGAAAAAATGTCGTCTGTGGACATTTGGATCAGCTTGCATTCGTTCAGGTCGCAGGCCATAGCTAGGTTGCGCGCGCCGATTGCGTTGACGCGGTATGCAGCATCGGGATCGGCCTCGCATGCTTCCAGGTCAGTCATGCCGGCGCAGTTGATGACAACGTCAGGACGGCTGATTTTCATGTACGAAATGACGTCTTTGCGATTGGTGACATCGACTTCTGAAATATCGGTTACCATAATTTCGTATTTCAAACAGTCGAGTTGTTTGAGCAGTGCGGAACCGACACGTCCGCTGGCTCCGACAATCCAGATTTTTTTCATATTGTTACCTCCAATTCATTTCTTTTTTTACGCCCGATATGTAAAAAGAACGGGATATCTGTACAAAATTCCACTTGAGCCGGACCAATAGTATAACATTTGAAGTATAGCGTGTCAATCCAATTTGTAACATTGTGCGATTTTATGAAATATTTGATAGATATTTCTGAAATATGTTTGCTTTTATGGCGGAAGACATATATAATCAAGCAGGAATCAAAAAGAGGAGAAGAAAACATGTTACAGTTTTGTATTGTCTGCCCACTGGTTTTCCTTGCGGGTTTTGTCGATGCCATTGCAGGCGGAGGCGGATTGATTTCGCTTCCTGCATACCTGTTGGCCGGGGTACCGATGCATCAGGCAATTGCTACAAACAAGCTGTCGTCAGCGACGGGGACGCTTGTTTCCACAATACGGTTTTGCAGGAACACCGTGGTTGATTGGTCCGTAGCGCTTCCAGCGGTGGGTTTCTCGTTGGTTGGCTCGTTTATCGGCGCAAGATTGACCTTGCTGGTGCCAGAAAGCACGCTAAAAATCGTCCTGCTTGTGGTGTTGCCAATCACGGCGGTGTTGGTTTTTCGAAAAAATGCGCTTGTGGAAGAACGACAGGGCAGTGTATCACGCGCATATATGCTTGCCATCACATGGACCGCTGCACTCGTCATCGGCTGCTATGATGGATTTTATGGGCCAGGGACCGGAACCTTCCTGATTTTGATTATGGTAGGGCTGGCGAAAATGGATATGATGCAGGCCGCGGCCAATACAAAGCTGATCAATCTGGCATCCAATGTTTCTGCGTTGGTTGCTTTCCTGATAGGTGGGAAAGTGATGCTGACGCTTGGACTTGCGGCAGCCGTATTCAGTGTTGCCGGGCATTACATTGGCGCATCTATGGTCATGAAGAATGGAATGAAAATTGTTAAGCCCATTATTTTGGTTGTATTGGCGCTGCTGTTCGTCAAAGTTCTAACAGATTTGTAATCAGTATCCATTGGAATACATCAAATGAAAATATCATACGCAACAACAGGCAGCTTCCCCGGCATGGAAAGCTGCCTGCGCAATTTTTGTGGAGTTCTTATTCTCCGGCTTTACCGGTGATGATCCAAGGAGCAGGCTGGGTGTCGAAGGTATGTTTGCTGTTGAGTTTGGAGACAGCGATTTGGATCACATCGAGATCGTGAATGCCGAATTTTTTGCAAAGCGCAGGCATATCGGCAGCAACATGGAAATCCAGTGTGTAGACAACAAACTCCATGTTAGGATTTAGCTCCAGCAGGCACTGCATTTCCTGCTCCATACTTGCGGAAGCGACAAGCATTGTAACATCCGGAATCGGAAGATCTGCCATGGTTTCGGCATCGACATGGTCGATGATGGTGATGTTGTTCAATCCAAATTGACTGACATTGTCCTCCAGCGTTTTGCGGTCATGCCGGTTGTATTCCACTGCGATAACAGTGCCTTCGGCCGCAAGGTTCGCAGCTTCTACAGCGATGGATTCGCCGGAAATCACGCAAATATTCTTTTGCATATCGACCTGCATTTTGCTTAAAATGACAGCACGGATTTCTGCACCGACATAGCGCACGGAGCCGAATGCAAACGACTGGTTGCTGATACCGAATTTAAACGTGCTGCGGGCATTGGGATTGAGGATGAGCATGCCGGCAGACGCGTTGATGCCGCGATCCATCATATCATAGACCTTGCTCTGCTTGATTGGGCCGGTCGGTTCACTGCCTTCATTATAAATTACCGTACATTCACCCAAGCCGGCGTTGAACATGCGGTAAAAAATATCTGGGTGGCCCGCTTCGGTGAATACCAGCACGGAGCGATGCGATTCTACCGTAGGGATCAGGTTTTTGTTTTTTCGGGTAATATCGAGGATTTTCACACGTTCCAGATCCACATCGGAATGATCCGAGAAATATTGCAGCCAGGCCAGAATATGTGCATTGGTAAAAAGATTGTTTTCCATATAGGAGCGCTCCTTCGTATTGGATTTCTTTTATCATATCATACTTTCATCATAAATGCACGAAGAAAAGATATTTTACACGAGATTTTTGTGAAAAAAGCAAAATTACTTTGGGGAACAGAGACGGGCTGCCTGGACATACCCGGAAATCGCATGGTGATTATTCGGTATTCAAACGGTTGCATCAACCATCAACGCTTAAATTTACATAAAAATATGCGCAGGCTGTTGACTTTAGCATGGTAAAAGGTTAAAATAGCAATGTGCTGATTGAGCAGCGCGAAGAAAATTCATAATAGGAGAAAGAAAAAATGAAGGTAAGAAAAATTGCGGCAATGCTTCTCGCAGGCGTGATGGCAGTATCTTTGGTTGGCTGCGGCAGCAGCTCGACCAGTTCAGATAGTTCGGATAACAATGCTGCCACAGATTCCGGTTCGGCAGCGGCAGAAAATACCGTGGAGCGCACCAAGCTGACGGTTGGCTTTGACGCAGAGTTCCCGCCGTATGGTTATAAAGATGGCGATGATTACAGTGGTTTTGACTTGGATCTGGCAGAGGCCGTGTGTGATTACTATGGCTGGGAGCTGGTGAAGCAGCCGATCGACTGGGATTCCAAGGATATGGAGCTGACGACTGGTTCCATCGATTGCATCTGGAACGGTTTTACAATCAATGGCCGCGAAGATGATTACACATGGTCGGAACCGTATATTGATAACTCCCAGGTCGTTGTTGTCAAGTCAGACTCCGGCATTTCGTCCATTGACGACTTGGCTGGAAAAATTATGGATGTCCAGGCGGATTCTTCCGCGCTGGCTGCGCTGGAAGGCGAGGATGCAACCGAAGTTGGACAGCAGATCAGCGCATCTCTGGGCCAGCTGATCCAGGTATCCAACTACAACACAGCGTTTATGGATCTGGAGTCTGGCGCGGTGGATGCCATTGCAATGGATGTCGGCGTAGCGAACTATGAAATTTCCAACCGCGAAGGCGATGCATATGTGATTCTGGATGAAGAAATTTCTTCCGAGCAGTATGCGATTGGTTTCAAGAAGGGCAACGAAGAACTGCGCGACCAGGTTCAGGAAGCGCTGGAAGCCTTGGTTGCTGACGGCACGGTGGAAACCATTCTGACCGAATGGTCTGAAATGGATGATGGCGCATATAGCTTCCTTGCAGAAACATGGTGCTTGGAATAATAGGTTCGGATTTGCAAGCGGCGGGGATCATATTTCCGCCGCTTTCGTCATTGAAATAGAAAGAAGGCTTACTTCATGCAATATTTTATTTCCGTTGTCGAGCAGATCGGCAGCGGTATTACAGCATCCCTGCTGCTGTTTGCGCTCACGCTGATTTTTTCCATGCCGCTTGGCCTACTGGTTTGCTTTGGCCGCATGTCAAAATTTCGCCCGCTATCTGCTGTGACGGGGTTTGTGATTTCTGTTCTCCGCGGCACGCCGCTGATGCTGCAGCTGGTTGTCGTGTTCTTTGGACCGTATTACTTATTTGGCATCGCGGTATCCAATTCATGGCGCTTTTGGGCTGCGATTGTCGGATTTTCTATCAACTATGCTGCATATTTTGCGGAAATCTACCGCGCTGGTATCCAATCCATTCCAAAAGGGCAGTATGAAGCCTCGGAGGTATTGGGATACACGAAGGTACAGACCTTTTGCAAGATCATTTTCCCGCAGATGGTAAAAAATGTCCTGCCACCCGTCACCAATGAAATCATTACGCTGACGAAGGACACGTCACTGGCATTT
>JAUNIY010000105.1 GCA_030523305.1 Eubacteriales bacterium | reverse complement strand
TTGAAAATGAAGTTGTCGAACCGGGCAACGTCGCAATGTGGTGGCTGGGCTGCACCGGCGTATGGTTCAAGACGCCAGGCGGCGCCAACATTACGATCGACCTGTGGTGCGGCAACGGCAAACGCACCCACGGAGATGGCAAGATGAAGGTCGGCCATCAAATGGCAAACATGTGCGGCGGTCGCGCCATGCAGCCGAACCTGCGCAATGTTCCGTTTGTCATTGACCCGTTCGCATTCAAGCAGGTTGACGCTGTGCTGGCGACCCACTACCATCAGGATCATATGTCCGCCGAATGGGCCGCGCATGTGATCCAAAGCGGTATGACGACCACCGATGAAAACGGCAACGAAATTCCGGTTCCGTTTATCGGCCCGAAGAAGTCTGTGGAGACATGGGTAAAGTGGGGTGTACCGGAAGAGCGCTGCATTACCGTAAAGCCGGGCGATACCATCAAAATCAAGGATCTGGAAATTATTGCGTTGGATTCCTTTGACCGCACCTGCATTGTCACCACCGATTCTACTGGCCCCGACCGTGAGGAACTGACCGGCGTATGCCCGACCGATATGGATGACAAAGCGGTAAATTATCTGGTCAAAACGCCGGGCGGCAATATTTATCACTCTGGTGATTCCCATTTCTCTATTTACTTTGCAAAGCATGGGAAGGATTACGATATCGACGTTGCCTTCGGTTCGTTTGGTGAAAATCCGATCGGTATGCAGGACAAGATGACCTCCATCGACATCCTGCGCATGGCCGAAAATCTCCAGTGCAAGGTCGTCGCGCCGATCCATTGGGACGTGTGGACGAACTTTCAGGCAGATTGTGAAGAAATCAAGCTGCTGTATGATTTCAAAAAGGATCGCAATGAATATACGTTCCATCCGTTCTTCTGGCAGGTTGGAGGGAAGTATACCTATCCGGCAGATAAGGATAAGATCTATTACCATCACCGCCGCGGTTTCGAAGACTGCTTCGAGGCTCCGCAGAACATTCCGTACCGTTCCTGCCTGTAAAATTGAAAGGGGCAATGTACTATGTCAACCGTTCTCCAGACAATTGTCGAAAAGAAACACTATAAATTTATTGATTCGGTCGATACATGGCAGGAGGCTGTCAAGCTCAGCACAGAATCTCTGATTGCAGACGGCAGTGTTGCGCCGGATTATTATGAACAGATTGTTCGCTGCATCACCAAATACGGTCCATATGTGGTATACGACGATTATGTTGCAATGCCGCATTCACAGGAAAACGCGGAGGGCGTATATCAAACCGGTATCGGCTTTATGCGTGTGAAAGAACCTGTCGATTTTGGCTGTGATGAGGATGGCGAGCGCAAGCTGGCAAAGCTGTTCTTCACCATCGCTTCCTGCAATCCAGATCAGCATATCGACAACATTACCCAGCTCATGGGCATCTTTCAGAATACGCCGCTGCTCCATGCACTGGCAGAGGCAAATACCCCGGAGGATATCCTGGCGGCGGAGAAAGCCTACCCTTGCGTGGAAGAATGATTTCCCGCATAGGCTGAGCACAAAAGAGAAAGGAGAAGAATATGGCTATTCTACATATTTTAGGCGATATCTGGACATTTTTTGCAACATATATTCTCCAGAAAGCGCCTTACATGGTAGGCTTCCTGACGTTGTTGGGATATGCCCTCCAGAAAAGAAAATGGTATGATACCCTCGCCGGTACATTAAAGGCAATTATCGGTATGCTGATTTTGAACGCCGGTTCCGTTGGTCTGACCAATGTATTCCGACCGATCCTTGCCGGATTAAAGGAACGATTCAATTTGATTGCCTGTGTGATTGACCCGTACTATGGACAAAATGCAGTGACACAGGGCGTCGAGGAGGTTTTCGGAAAAAGTTTCTCGCAGGCAATGACGCTGCTGCTGATTGCATTCATTGTTAACATTCTGCTGGTTCGTTTCAACAAAATCACCAAACTCCGCGCGCTGTTTACCACCGGTCATATCCAGGTTCAGCAGGCGGCAACTGCTTACTGGCTGATCATGTTTGCACTGCCGGGGCTGCTTGCACCGAATATGAATGTCGCTATGCTGGTTGTCATGGCATTGATTCTCGGTCTGTACTGGGCTGTGGGCGCAAACCTCACCATCAAGCCGATGCAGGAAATCTCGGATGGCGCCGGTTTCTGTATCGCACATCAGCAGATGTTCGGCGTTGCTCTGAACTACTGGCTGGCAGAAAAGCTCTTTGGTAAGAAAAAGAGGAAAGATGGCACCGAACGCGAGGTCAAAAAGGTACAAGATATTGAACTGCCGGGCTTCTTCTCCATCTTTAACGACAACATGGTATGTACCGCCATTCTGATGACAATCTTCTTCAGCGCAATCCTGGTCGTCATCGGCAAACCGTATTTTGTCGCACAGGGTACGATTACCGCAGACACAAACTTTGCATGGTACTGCATGGATACTTCTCTGTACTTCGCCGTTTATCTGGCAATCCTCCAACTCGGTGTACGTATTTTCGTTACGGAACTGACCGCATCCTTTCAGGGCATTGCAGATAAGCTGCTGCCGTCCTCTATTCCTGGCGTTGACACCGCTGTATGCTTCGGCTTTGGCGAGCCGAATGCCATCACCTTCGGCTTTATCGCAGGTCTCTGCGGACAGATTTTGGCCATCCTGGCTCTCATCCTTCTGCACAGCCCGGTTCTTATCATCTGCGGCTTTGTTCCCGTATTCTTTGACAACGGCGTCTTTGGCATGGTTGCAAATGAAAAAGGCGGCTTGAAGGCTACCATTATTCTCCCGTTTATTTCCGGTCTTTGCCAGGTATTTGGCAGCGCACTGATTGCCGGTTGGGTTGGTCTTGCAGCCTATGGCGGATATCTCGGCATGTGGGACTGGGCAGTTGTATAGCCGGTATTCACCGTCGTTATGAAATACCTCAGCTACGCAGGCGTTGCATTGGTGGTCATTGCCCTGCTGGCAATCCCTCAGATCCAGTACCGTCTGGACAAAAAGGGCTACTTCATGATTACAGAAGATTATGAAGCGTATAAAGAATACAAGCATATGCAGAGTGCCGAAGTAAAGTAATGTAATTGCTATCCTGTCATAAACTGCACTAGTCATTTCGGTCAGTCACTTCATTTTTCACTTTTCGGCTGGTGCAGTTTACTCTCTCTATCATTTTTACATCTCAAAAAATCCATGTTATAATAATATCCATATCACGATTCTCAACAAAAAGGAGCGATTTCTCATGGCAAAACTAGATAACAAGAGCTTTCTCGTATGCTGCGCGAACGGCGCAGGTTCTTCCCTGATGATGAAGATGACAATGCAGAAAATGCTGAAAAAGCAGGGCATCAATCCCGGCAGAATCCATCACTGCGCCGTATCGGAGGCAAAATCCTCTGCTTCTCAGTTCGATGTTGTATTCTGTGCCCGCAATTTTACAGGCAACTTCAAGGAAGCGGAAAAGAAGGGTACCCATGTATTTGGTCTTCGCAACATTATGTCCGAACAGGAAATGGAAAAAGCGCTGAGGGAAGCAGGTCTTCTGGACTAATCCAAGCGCACACACAACCTCCCATTCTCCCCATACAAGAAAATCCGGGAACTACGGCTTGCCTCTTTAGGAGCAATTCCAACGCTTCCCGGATTTTTTGTCTGTCTGATGCAGCAGTTATATCAAGTTGACCACATTTCATTTGAATTTATATCTTTTCTATGGTAGGATAAAATAAAATGAGTTAGAATGATAAGGGGTGCATACAAGATGAAACGGGATCGTTCTTCTGTTGACAAGCGACGCACACAAATCCTCAAGCTGATTCGTGAAAAAGAAGAAATCAAAGTGGAAGAACTGACCGAGCGATTCGGCATTTCCTTAATGACAGCGCGGCGCGATTTGCAGTATCTGGAGGATCGTCACCTCATCAAACGATTCTATGGTGGTGCCACCGTAGATTTCTTTCCACAAATGATGTCACCGGAAGAGGAAGTGCAGACCTATCGGGATCTGATCAGCCGCTTCGCTGCAACCATGGTGGAAAACAACGATACATTATTCATCAATGGCAGCCGTACCGCATTATGGCTCCTGGATTATGTGACGCATCCGCATGTGCATGTCATTACCAACAACGGTTGGGCTACCGGGCACACCTTTCCCGAAGGCGTATCTGTTACATTGACCGGCGGCGAACTGCGCGAGCACATTATGGTGGGCAATTATGTTATGCGAAATCTTCTGGAAATGTCCGCGGATAAAATCTTCTTGGGTTGTGCTGGCGTCTATGATAATGGCGAATTTCTGTACAACATCCCAACCGAAATCGGTATCAATGAAGTCATGATCAGCCGTACTTCCGGCAACTTATATATTCTTGCAGATCACTCTAAGCTGCGCAATACCGCAGTACATGGCAACAGCTATGGCAGCTGTTCCTATGAACGCCCGGTTACGTTGATTACGGACGAAAAAGCCGACCCGGAAATCATTCGTCGTTTGCAGGAGCATGGCATTACAGTGCATCAGGTTGGCTTGGAAGATGCAATGATTTAAAAAGAAAGAGAAGCGAGGCTGCTTGTTTGACAGCGCATTCGCTTCTCTTTTTTTGCATATACTGATTAACTGAGCGGAAATCCGATATTTCCAACCAGTCTAACGGCATGGTTTCGCAAACGGACAAAACCTTTAATAAATTTTCCGATGTTCTCCAAAATAAACACCAACCCAAAAATGGGACGTAAATCATTGAACTTTTGAGCACGAAAAAAGCCTGATTTCGTGTGAAATCAGGCTTACAATAGAGCTGCTAGGCAGATTCGAACTGCCGACCTCATCCTTACCAACAACCTCTTGTTCATTTTATCGAATATTTGTCAGTGTTATACCGTCCCTTTCCGTCCGAAACGGTTGATTTTCGGAACTTTGTTGTTCCCAGATCATACCGTTTTTTCACGTTTGTTCCCAATCCGTTCCCAAATTGTTCCCAAACCTGCTTGCCTGAAGCTTTGTGAAGCCAACGCATGATTTCACTTCGCTTACCAAAGAAATATATCATCCGCTTTTGAGATTTCCCTATTTTAATTTATCTTATCGCGCAAAATTTCCACCTTGCACTGATGCTGCTTCCCTTCTTTATCGTATGCAATCCCGACAGCAAGGATACGACCGGTATATTCAGAATGCTCGCCAAACTTTCCTTCAAAGCGCAGCGCATACTGCCGGTCTTTAATCTGTTGAATTGCCTCATCCGCTGTGTGGTTTACTTTCAGTTCAATAATAATGCAGTCGTCATTCTTAATGAATGGATAGAAAATGAAATCGACATAGCCGATGCCTGCTTTGTCCTCCCGTTCGATACGGTAAAAGTCCAATGCCTTCAGGTATACCCATCGGATAATAGACGCCAGCTCCGCTTCATTGCTGTATGTTTGCAGCGGGCTGTGCGTGTTATGCGCATATTCGATCAGTTCTGTCATGGTTTTCGTATCGCCAGCTTTTGTTGCGGCTAGCATCCGACCGGATTCCTTGGTGAGCTTATAGACATTTCCCATTGAGGGCTCCCGCTGGACGATCTCTGCGAATTTATCCATCAATTCTTTATTCGGGATGGAGACGTACCCGTCTTTGTAATTCAAAAAGCCGTAGACCACCATCGCGGAGAATATCTGATCCTTTGTTTTCAGCTCCATGGATGTGGCGGCATATTCCTGCACGCGCGCCGGAACCGGATTATCCGCTACCATGGCAGCGATATCATCCTTTACGGCATCCGTATTCGCCCCGATATAATAGAATATTTCATCATAAGGACCGGAACTCGTCCAGTAGCTGCGAAGTTGGTTGTACGTCAGTGCACCAACGACAGATCTTGGATTATACAGCTTCAATCCGCCAGCCGTCTGATAACCGTCATACCATAATTCCAGATCCTGACGGGTTACAGCTGGCTCAGTTTCTGTCTCCAAATACCTCTTGTACAGAGCATCGACTTCTTTATCTGTAAAACCAAAGTATTCACTGTACGCTGTTGTTGTCGCCATCGAAAATTCAAAGAACATATTGAGTTCCGAGCCGCTGGAATACTTGGCAATTGGCAGGATGCCTGTCATATATGCCATTTCCACATACGCTTTGTCTTTTAAAAGGTTGCTCAAAAATTTTGTAAAATCGTCCTTATCATTATCTGTGACAAATTTTTGGTGGTAGATATAATCCCATTCATCCAGCACGAAAATAAACTTTTCCCCGTCGCAGTACTCATGAATTTTGGTCAGAGCATCCCACACAGCATCTTTTTCTCTGATTCTTACATTCGGATATCCCATTATCAAATCGTCTAAAAACAGTTCCTGTATACGATTAATATACTGATCATACGACTTACATTTTTTTGGCATCTCATTAAACATGATATGGATCACATTGTGTTTATTCAGATGATCTTCATACCAATCATACCGTGAAACTTTCAAATTATGAAAGATATCATGACTGTCTATGCCTTTTCCAAAATAAGAGGCAATCATGTTCGCCATAACTGTCTTTCCAAACCGGCGCGGTCTGGTAATCGCTACATATGTTTGCCCTTTCTCTTGTCTGAACCTGGATTCTTTGATTTCATTCCCTTTCGGTTCTACCAGCGGTACAAGCTCAGCAAGAATATCTGTTTTATCCACAAAATAGGTTGACGCATAATCCCTGCGGAATAAACTATACGCGCTCCGGCTATTCAAATAAACGCCCATTTTATTCTCACACTCCTTACCTCAGATTGTAATTTCTGATATATTGACCCACTCTTTCGTAGTTTTATTATAGCATGCTTTCATAGAAAGAAAAATAAATCGTCTCCTAACTCTATAATCATCCTGCGCCAAGCATATTCATTGCAGCTGTTCCCAACAACTGCACTACCGCTCCATAAAACCAGCCATGCTTTTCCATATGATCAGAAATTTTCTGGTAAAGCCTTTTTTGTTTCGGAATAGATTGGCTTGTCTCCATATTTTCGACCAATTCTTTTATTTATTCTAAGAACCATAACATCCTCCTTATATGTAATTTTTAAATATTTCGTTTTTCTCTCATTGTACAACTCACTCTATACTTTTTCAATAGTTTAACGCAGAAATCTGTCCAATAATTGAATAATCCTTTATTTTTTGCTCAGTTTTTCAATCAAAGATTTTTTCTCATATTGTCTTCAACTGAAATCTTTCAGTAAATCTTTGAAATGAAATATTTACTATGAATAAAAAAATTTTCTATCACATCAGAAAGTCTTCCGGTTGTACTGTCAGTCCATCAGCTGGCAGAAGTCCTGCAAATCGGGCGAAACGCAGCATATCAGCTCGTCAATACCGGTCAGATTCGATCCATTCGGATCGGTAGAACCATTCGGATTCCACAGGCGGCTCTGCTGGAGTATCGCAATAATCCTCACTAATTTTATCTTGCTGCAGCCCATCTCCAATGCTATAATACTCTTACTGACAAATATTCTGATACAGATGACGAAAGAGATTTTGGCATTGGGGATGAGAAATCCCATCTGTAAAAGAGTATTGTATCACGAAAGTTGTAAAGCATGGCAATAAATATCGGATTTTTTATCGGTGTCAGAATTATCCTGTTCTGATCCATGAATCCTTCGACACCAAAGAAGAAGCGAATCTTCGGATCACACAGATCAAGCTGGAAAAAAAGCGCGGCACGCTGCTTCCACCCGCAGAGCTGGTTGATCCAGATGCCAATCATGATCTTACCCGTGAAACCATGACGGTTGCACAGTTAATGGAGGAATATGTCACTCTTCATGGTCTGAATCACTGGTCTGCCGGAACACTCTCCGCAAACCAACACCGTATCAATGATTATATTATTCCGTACATAGGTAAGGTTCCGATCAAAACCCTGACCACCCATCGTCTGGAACAATTCTACCGCAAGCTGTTGACAAAGCCAGCTGTAAAGTGTAAAGGACATGAGCAGACGAATAAAATGATTTCTCCTGCAGTCGTCGAAAAGATTCACGATATCATCCGCAGCGCGCTCAATCAGGCAATCCGTTGGGATTATCTGAAGGGACCGAATCCTGCCATGACGGTCGAATTGCCCAAGTATCGTAAGAATAAGCGAGAAGCCTGGACAGAACAGGAAGCCTATCAGGCATTGTCCCTTTGTACAGACCCCATGCTGACTATCTGTATGCCGTTGGCGTTGGGCTGTTCCATACGCATCGGTGAAATCCTCGGTCTTACCTGGGACTGCGTACACATGGAGGAAGATTTATGCGCCAACGATGAAGCCTATCTCCTGGTTGAAAAAGAGCTGCGTCGCTGCAATAAGGAAAGTCTAAAGCGGCTGAAAGAGCAAGGTCGAAATGATGTATTCCTCACCTTTCCTGCTTGGAAAAAGACGTACAGCACAACCGTTTTGGTGTTAAAGACACCCAAAACCGAAAGCGGCGTCCGCACTATTTATCTTCCGGCGCGTGTCACGACAGAACTCAAGAAAATTCGTGCGCATCAGCAGAGTTTAAAGGAAATGCTTGGATCGGAATATCAAGATTTCAACCTTGTCATTGCGCATGACAACGGGCGACCTGTGGAAAAGAAAATTATCACGGATAAACTGAAAAATCTGATTCAAGAGAATAATCTGAAACCTGTCGTTTTTCACTCTTTGCGCCACAGCAGCACAAGCATGAAGTTAAAAATCAGCGGCGGAGATATCAAAGCTGTACAAGGTGATACAGGTCATTCTCAGGCAAATATGGTTACAGATATTTATTCCCACATCTTTGACGCAGACCGCAAACATCTGGCACGAAAGGTCAACGAACAGTTCTTTTGCCCTGAACCGAAAAAAGCAGCCGAACCAAAACCTGATGTGGACGAATCCACACAAAAGCTGATCCAGCTGCTGCAAACCTCACCAGAGCAGGCAAAGAAACTGCTCCAGGTATATGAACTTATTTCTGGAAACAATTGAAAATGTTCTTCAAACAATCAGTTTGTTCCCAAATGTTCCCACGAGCAAATTTACCAGAATAAAGTGACCCCAAAAGTTATGAAAAAAGCCTGATTTCGTGAGAAATCAGGCTTAAACTGGAGCTGCTAGGCAGATTCGAACTGCCGACCTCATCCTTACCAAGGATGCGCTCTACCGACTGAGCTATAGCAGCAAATGAAGATATCTTTCAATCTTCATGCTTATGGCGACCCGGATCGGGCTCGAACCGACGACCTCCAGCGTGACAGGCTGGCGTTC
>JAUNIY010000104.1 GCA_030523305.1 Eubacteriales bacterium | reverse complement strand
AAAAGCGGCAGCCATATCTACAGCCACCGCCCATCGTTTTGTAAAAGTTGTTACAAAATGTCAATATATTCTCCTGCAAGCGCTTTGTTCATGCTGCGCACCGCACAAAACTTGCCGCACATACTACAGGTATCGCTGTGGTCGTCCTCCGGCATCCGGCTGCTGCGGATACTGCGCGCCGTCTCCGGATCCAATGCACAAGCATACTGCGCATCCCAATCCAATACGCGGCGTGCATCCGCCATCTTGTCGTCGATGTCGCGTGCACCTGGTATGCCCTTTGCAATATCTGCCGCATGCGCCGCAATTTTGGACGCAATGATCCCCTGCTTCACGTCGTCAACATTTGGCAGCGCCAGATGCTCTGCTGGTGTTACATAGCACAGGAACGCGGCACCATTCATTGCAGCGACGGCACCGCCGATTGCACTGGTGATGTGATCGTAGCCCGGTGCAATATCGGTTACCAACGGCCCAAGCACATAAAACGGCGCGCCCATGCAAAGGGTCTTCTGCACCTGCATATTCGCGGCAATCTGATCAAGCGGTACATGTCCTGGCCCTTCTACCATGACTTGGACATTGTGCGCCCATGCCCGCTTGGTCAGCTCGCCCAGGCGAACCAGCTCTTCAATCTGGCATACATCGGTCGCATCCGCCAAGCATCCTGGACGGCAGGCATCGCCAAGGGAAATCGTGACGTCATATTGTTCGCAGATGTCTAGGATTTCGTCAAAATACTCATAAAACGGGTTTTCCTCTCCCGTCATGCTCATCCATGCAAAAACCAAACTGCCGCCGCGGCTGACGATATTCATCTTGCGCTTATGCTTGCGGATTTGGTCGATCGTTTTACGCGTAATCCCACAATGCAGCGTCACAAAATCCACACCGTCCTCTGCATGCAGGCGCACGACATCAATGAAATCCTGTGCTGTGAGCGTAGCCAAATCGCGCTGATAATGGATGACACTATCATACACCGGTACAGTGCCAATCATCGCCGGGCATTCACTGGTCAGCTTGCGGCGGAACGGCTGCGTGTTGCCATGGCTGGACAAATCCATGATCGCTTCTGCACCCATGTCAACAGCACGCATCACTTTTTCCATCTCAATGTTATAGTCCTTGCAGTCGCGGGATACGCCAAGATTGACATTGATTTTGGTACGCAGCATACTGCCCACACCCTCCGGGTTCAAGCAAGTGTGGTTTTTATTCGCGCAAATTGCTACCTTGCCTTCTGCCACCAGGCCCATTAGCTTTTCCACCGGCATGTGTTCCTTTTCCGCAACCGTTTTGATCTCCGGTGTCACAATGCCGCGGCGCGCAGCGTCCATCTGTGTGGTGTAATTTCTCATGTTCAGCTTCCTTTCTGCTTACAAGCAATGCTTTCTTTTGTTCCCAATAAAAAACACAGCTAGGAAATGCCTAGCTGTGCAAAAAACAAGTACATTCCTCTCTCTACGTTGGCATTACCCAAATCAGATCACGGGTCAAAGCGATACAGCTTACTCTCAGCCTGCTTCTGCAAGCTCCCCGGTGGTTATGTAGGAAATCAATCGATTTCCATTTTGAAATAAAAAGCTCGATTATTCGAATGCAACCTCCGAATACAGCTCAACAGTCTCCGGTTCATCAAACAATTCGGCGAGCTGCGGGACAATGCGCTGGAAGTGTTCGCTTGCATTGTGAATATCGATGGCTTCCTGATCCTTCCAAATCTCAATAAAGCAGTGTACGCGCTCATCCGAAAGGCTCTGGTTGGAAGTATACGTCACATTTCCCGCTTCCGCGCAGGACTTTTCCACCAGTTCCTTTGTCAGTGTACGATATTGTTCTATACAATCCTTGCGGATAACCTGTCTTGCCACAATTTTAATCATTGGTCCATTGCCCTCACTTTCTGAAAACAGCTGTCGCTCAAGCCGCCGTGCCTTGTTTCATGTCTATCTGGCATTTATTATATCAGATTTTATATGATATGAAAACCCTTTGCATATATTTTTCCTTTTCTATAAACCGAATACGTCAGCTTCCTTTGTGCCTTGGCCTGCCGATTATATAAACTGATTTTTTGCTCTGTCGTAGGTGTAATCAACTGTCCCAAGCTTACGCTCCAGCTCCGCCTGATTCACATCCAACTCCCGGCATAACTGATCCAGCGATGTATAATGGTCGCGCAGCTTGGTATTGATGTAACTGAGTAAAATAATAGGATCCTGTGGTATCATCGTTTGATCTGTCTCCTTCCCTTATGCATTGGCTTCCAATTCCGATACGTCCGCGCTTTCTGCCGCTGCATATGCTTCGTCATAAAAAACTTCCTGCGAATTGAGCTTCTGTTCTCCCAGCGCACGATCAATATAGAGCCGCTCCTTCGTCTGCATCTTGCCCTTCTCATCATCCGCCATGATGGTATCAAAAATGTGGCGGATACGATTGCGGATCGCTTCGTCGTAAATCGGCGCGGCAACCTCAACACGACGCAGTGTGTTTCTGGTCATGAAATCGGCGGATGAAATATAAATCTTCTCGTCCTCTCCAGTTCCAAAGCGGTAAATACGAGAATGCTCCAAAAAGCGTCCGACCACGCTGATGACCGTAATGTTATCCGTCATGCCCTTGACACCAGGTACCAGACAGCAGATGCCGCGAACAATTAACTCGATCCGCACGCCTGCCTGCGAAGCCTCTATGAGCTTTTCAATGATATCTTTGTCTGTCAAGGAATTGATTTTTACACCGATATAAGCCGGCAGACCCTGTTTTGCCTTGCTGATTTCCTCATTCATCATCGCCAGGACTTTATTTTGCAGGCATTTGGGCGCGACCAACAGATGTTTTGTTTCTTCTACGGTTTCACCCATCAGCAGCGCACGGAATACTTTATCCGCTTCTGCGCCGATTTCCTGATTCGCGGTCAGCAACGATAGATCGGTATACAGACGAGAGGTTTTCTCATTGTAGTTGCCTGTCCCAATTTGCGTAATATATTGCAAACCATTTTCAGTTTTTCTAGCAATTTGGCACAACTTGGAATGTACCTTGTAATCTCCCAAGCCGTAGATAATATGACACCCGGCTTCCTCCAGCCTTCTGGACATTTCAATGTTATTGGCTTCATCAAACCGCGCACGCAGTTCAATCATGACAATAACCTCTTTGCCGTTTTCCGCAGCTTCCACCAACGTATCGATGATCTTGCTCCGATCCGCCACGCGATACAATGTCATCTTGATCGAAACCACATCGTCATCCTCCGCCGCTTCATGCAGCATACGCAGGAATGGCCTGATGCTCTCATACGGATACGACAAAAGCACATCCTTTTTTGCCACTTGATCGAGAATGCTTTCTTTCAGATTCAACGCCGGCGTCATACGCGGAGAACGTTTGGGATAAAACAGTTCCGGCCGATCGCGCAGATATTCCTGTAGCTGAAATACAAACGACAAATCCAGCGGGGTTTCTACCTGAATGATATGCTTAGGGCGTACACCGAGGAATTTTGCCAAATCCTTCTTTCCCTTGCCGTTGATTTCCCGGCTGAGCTCAAGCCGAACCGGGCTCAGCCTTGTCCTCCGTTTGAGCAACAGCTCCATACCGTCTCGGTAATCCATATCCTCATCATATACTTCGATGCCGTCGATATCCGCATTGCGGGTAACGCGCATAATGGATTTTTCCGTCACGGTATACGTCGGATACAGTTTAGAAACAAAATGTAAAATCAGTTCCTCACACAGCATAAAATTGCCCGGCCGAGACGGGATTTCAATCAAACGCTTGAAAACACTATTGGTGCATGGCACAATGCCGGTCTTTCCTTTCCCATTTTTGGTGCTCAGCCGTACCAAAGCATATAGCTCTTTATTGTTTAAAAACGGGAACGGCTGTTGCTTTCCAATAATCATCGGCATGAGGAACGGCGCAATATTGTTGTCAAAATAATTTTCCAGTACGGCGCCCTCTTTTTTGGACAGCTTGTTGAAATTGATGATCCGGATTCCCTGCGGTTCCAGTTCGCCCATCAGCTGTTCATAAATCTGCGCTTTTTTCTGTTCCAACTCAATGGTACGCTTTAAAATTGCATCTACCTGCTCCATGCTCGTCATGTTGGTCTTATTTTCCCGGAATTTCTCATCCGAATGCATCTGCACCATTAAGGTACCAACACGTACCATAAAAAATTCATCCAGGTTGGACTGATAGATCGACGCAAACGTCAACCGCTCCGCTAGCGGTACATTTGCATTTCCCGCTTCATTCAATACCCGTTCATTGAACTGCAGCCATGACAGTTCTCTGTTTGTATAACAGCTCTTGCCCATGATCCGGTTTCTCCTTATCGTTTCTATTGAGAATTACATTGATATGATTACAGCAGTTTTTTTATGATTTTTCTACCGGCGTTATGTAAAATCATGTAAAATCGCTGTAAAATAATCCACAAAAAAATACCGAGACGATAGAACATATGCCATCTCAGCACTCCGTTGTGCGCTCCCAATCGGTTATGATAGGTTTATTATAGCTCTTTCCCCACCGAAAATCTATGATTTGCGAAAAAAAGTACAAAGAATTTACGAAAAAGCAAATACATGATATAATGAGTTCAGATATTTTGACAAACAAAGGAGCCGGCAAATGAATCGGATCATCATTATCGGCGGTGGGGCGGCCGGAATGGCAGCCGCTATCCGCGCGGCGCAAGTTAATCCCACGGCACAGATTACCATATTAGAACGACTCGACCGCGTCGGCAAAAAAATCCTCGCTACTGGAAACGGCCGATGTAACCTGACAAACGAAATGATCCTTCCCGAGCATTATCATACACAGGAACCAGAACGCTTAGAAAACCTGTTGTCCGCTATGCCATATACTCGCACGGTAGATTTTTTCCAATCCATTGGCTTATACTGCACAACAGAAGATATGGGGCGGATGTATCCATATTGCAAGCAGGCTTCTATGACGCTGGATGTCCTGCTTTTGGCATTGAAGCGGTATAAAATCCGGACGGTCTGCAGCAGCCATGTTGTGGATATTTCTACCAGAAATCATACTTTTTCTGTCAAAACAGAGGATGGTACTATATACCATGCAGACGCCGTTATTCTTACGGCAGGCGGGCGCGCTGCGCCAAAACAGGGCACCAACGGCTCTGCTTATCCGCTTGCGGTCAAAATGGGCCACAGCTATGCAAGGTTATATCCTTGCCTCGTCCCGATCCAGTGCAAAAACAACGCGCTGAAGGGCCTAAAAGGCATCCGTATGACCTGCCAAGCTGTTCTGTATCGCGGAAAACAACAGCTAACCGAAGAGCTGGGAGAAATCCAGCTGACAGAATATGGCCTGTCCGGTATTCCAGCATTGCAACTTTCGTGCTTGCTTCATATCCCTCCCAAAGAAACACAATATACCATTCGCCTGGATCTGTTCCCCGACTGGAGCTATCAAGAGCTTCGCAGCCTGTTACAGCAGCGGGTTCGCCAATATCCCGACGCCCCCCTGGAATATCTTCTTCTGGGTTTGATCCACAAAAGGGTTATGTATGCCATATGCAAAGCGTTGGCTCTGGAACCGTTGTCGCGCCCGGCTTCTTCTCTTTCCAAACAGGAAATCGACCGTCTGGTTTCCACATTAAAGGGATGGAAATTCCCAGTCACTGGTACGCTTTCGTGGGAACAAGCACAGGTTACCGGCGGCGGCGTCTTTCTCCATGAGATCGCAGATGACTTTGCATCCCGTCGGCAGCGCGGCCTGTATTTGGCCGGAGAAATCCTTGACGTCGCGGGCGACTGCGGCGGCTATAACCTCCACTGGGCATGGTGCTCCGGCATGGCTGCCGGCGCGGCAGCGGCAGAATATGTTTCGCATTAAATCCCGATCATACGGCAACAGGGCAGACGGTTTCCGCCTGCCCTGTTTTTATGCCTTAAATTGTCAGGCCGTCGCAGATCACTGCCGCAATCAGCTGAATCGCATATTCAATATCGCGGATGTTTGCCATTTCACTCGGAGAATGGATATACCGCGTGGGGATGCTGACGGCTCCGGCACGTACGCCGCCAGCTGTACGCTGGATGACGCCGGTATCCGTCCCGCCAAATTCCATAATTTCACGCTGTACCGGAATACCATGCTGCTCTGCCGCTGCATACAGCGCATGCTTTACGCCGTTGTCACAAATGACCGAACGATCCATAATTTTTACCGCCGGGCCTGCGCCAAGCTCTACCACCATCGGATATTTGCGCTCCGGCATGTCGCCGGTGTCCGTGACATCCACCGCAATGGCATAATCCGGCTGGATGGCAAACGCTGCTGTTTGCGCACCGCGCAGTCCAACCTCCTCCTGCGCCGTAAACGCAACATACAAATCCAGATCGCATGTTGTTTGGGCCAGCTCCGCCATCACGCCGATCAACGTCAGGCATCCAATGCGGTTGTCCAGATATGGCCCGCAGATGATGTCGCCCTGTTGGAACGGTTCGCCGTCAAATACGGCAAAATCGCCGACTTGTACCGTTTTTTCCGCTTGCTCTCGGTCTGCCGCGCCGATATCCAAAAACAGATTATCAAAGCCTAGCTTTGCATACGGCGTCTTTTCTTCAAATGAAATGACGCCGCGGGTACCGTTTTGAAAACGGACACGCCGGTCAATCAGGTCGCCCAGCATCAAACCTCCTACCTGTGCAAAACGCAGAAAGCCCTTTTCATCAATATGCGTCACGACAATACCGATAGAGTCCATATGCGCCGCTAACAAGAGTTTTTTTCCGTTCCCAACGCGGTGGTATACGAGATTGCCCATAGCATCTATCCGGTGATCCCAATCGCCGATGTTGTGTACCGTATCTGCTGTCAACTCTGTCAATGTTTCCGCAATGGCTGTTTCCCGCCCCGACGGACCAAAGGCCGTGGAAAGCGTTTGAAATGCCTTAAAAATATCAAAATTCATCATGTCCCTCTCCCAAATAGTCCAGAAAATGCCGTGCAAGCTTCAGCATACCGTTGACATCCTCGATTGCCGCAACGCTGGAAGGCGAATGGATATAGCGCACCGGAACCGCCAAGCCGCCGGTGACAATGCCTTCCCTTGTCAAATGGATGCGTCCCGCGTCCGTGCCGCCTGCAACCCGGTGCTTTGTCTGCCATGCAATGCCGTTTTGTTCCGCCAGCATCCGCAACGTTTCAAACATCTTCTGATGGTAAACGGTAGAACGATCCATAAACGGGATGACAACGCCCCGGCGCAAGCCGCATACCTGCTTGGCGCCGTCTACCTCTGCCAGATCTGCGGCTGTTGTCCCCTCTAATACCAGACAGATATCCGGGTTGAGCGCAAACGCCGCACAGCGCGCACCGCGCAGACCGACTTCTTCTTGCACAGAAAAAACAAACCAGGTATCGACGGCGGGCTGCTCCTGTAATAACGTCAGCATTGCCGCACAGCCAACGCGATCATCGATTGCCTTGGCCTTCAACAGCCCATCGCCAAAGGGTACGCAATCGGAATCAAAGACACCATAGGCGCCCAGCGGCACCTTCTTTTTTGCAGATGCTTTATCCGATGCGCCAATGTCAATATATAGGCTGCTGGTTTTCGGCATGGTCTGGCGCTCCGCACGTGTTGTCAGATGCACCGCTTTGATGCCAACTACGCCGCGCACCTCACCAAACAGCACCCGCCGCCCGATGACAACGCGCGGATCAACGCCGCCGACAAAACCGAATTTGATGCAGCCATCCTCGGTATAGCCCTTGCAGATCAAGCCAACCTCGTCCATATGCGCGGCCAGCATCACTGTTTTGCCAATCTGTCTTCTGCCTTTGCGAAATATCATCAAATTGCCAATGCTATCCTCACGAATTTCATCCGCATATGGCTCTGCCTGCGCGCGGATATAGTCACGTACAGCGTCCTCATAACCGGATGGGCCGGGCAGGCTGCACAGTTGTTTGAGTAATTCTATCATTTCCGCGCTACCTCCCCGTCAAAGTGCTTCAAAAATGCAGCGAGCAGGTCGCTGACTGCATTGACATCCGAAAGCTGGATGGTCTCAATCGGCGTATGCATATATTTTAGCGGGATAGACAACAGCCCCATCGCAATGCCACTGCGGACAACTTGCATTTCCCATGCATTGGTTCCAGTGTTGCCTTCCATCACTTCAATTTCATATGGAATTTCCTCTGCGCGGGCGGTTTTCATCAGCGCATTGGCCAATCCTCTGTGCAAATTGGGCCCCATGCCAATCAGCGCGCCGTCACCGAATGCAAATGCTTCCGCTGACCCGCTGTCCGGCGTCTTGGCATGACTGACATCTACCGCAATACCATAATCCGGTGCAACCCGGAAGCTTGCTGCCAACGCGCCAAGTGAATCGGTTTCCTCATGCACCGATCCGCACACAACGATATCCACATTCAAATCGGCATCCTTTAGCTTACGCATCGCTTCCACAATCGCAACGAAGCCAGCACGGTCATCCAAGCACTTACCGGTCACTTGTCCCTTTGCCAGCTCATAGGGCGGCTGCGCAAATACAACCGGCGTGCCAATCGGGATGACCTTCTTTGCATCCAACAGCCCGGTATCGATCAGCATCTCATGCATGGGAACCGCTTTGTTCTGCTCCTCTGCTGCCAGCAGGTGCGGCGGCATACACGCAATGACGCCATACCGCGGCTCATCTGTCAAAATCGTCACCTCGGCGCCCAGCAGCATCCGCGGGTCAATCCCTCCCACCTGCGTAAAACGCAGGAATCCGCCTTCCAGCACATCGGTGACCATAAATCCAATCTGATCCAAATGCGCATCCAGCAGCACGGTTTTGGCTCCCGGTTTGCCGCAGCTTTTCCAGCCCAATACACTGCCGCATGGGTCCAATGCGACTTTATCGCAATACGGTGTCAGCAGCTTTTTTGCTGCCGCCGCAGCGTGACCTTCAAAGCCGGTCACACCATCCGCACTGCAAAGCTGTATCAGCATTTCCTTCACAGCATTTCCTCCTCACGCATTATTTTTTCCTGTCATCCATTATTATACGCATCCGAACAAATTTGTAAAGCCAGTTGCAGCATCTGTCAAGATATGTTACACTTTTTGATATGATACGAACCAATATACAATACAGCATTCGACCGGAAGACGCCGGGAAGACAGTCGAGCGGTTCCTTCGCGCACAGGGCTTTTCCCGCCGTCTGGTCATTACAACAAAATATCATCCAAATGGCATTTTGTTGGATGGGAAACCTGCGCGATCCAATACCCAGCTGCAAGCTGGTCAAATCTTGACCGTTGCCATTGTGCACACACCCACCAATGAAAACCTCCAGTCCGCACCCCTCCCGCTGTCCATCGTCTATGAAGACGGCGACATTATCGTATTGGACAAGGCAGCCGGTATGCCAGTGCACCCATCTCAGGGGCATTATACCGATACGCTTTCCAATGCACTCGCATATTATTACCAGCAGTTAGGAGAACCA
>JAUNIY010000103.1 GCA_030523305.1 Eubacteriales bacterium | reverse complement strand
CCATCGCGCGCTTTCCCGGGCTGACCGGCGTTGTCACAGCGGACGGCGATGGACAGCACGACACCGCAGACATCGCGCGCGTCGCGGCGGAAACCGAACGCCGTCCCAACTGCATTGTCATGGGGACGCGGGATTTTTCCAGCGGCAATGTCCCACTGCGCAGCCGGTTTGGCAACCGCTTTTCTTCGCTCTTCTTCCGCCTGTCCGCAGGCATCCCCTGCCCGGACACACAGACCGGACTGCGCGGCATCCCTGCCGCACAGTTTGATTTTGCGCTGTCGATTCCCGGCGACCGGTATGAATATGAGATGAACCTGCTATTTGCCGCGGCACGGCAACACATCCCGCTGCAATATATTCCCATTCAAACCATCTATGAGGATGGTAACCAGACGTCCCACTTCCGCCCCATCCGGGATTCCGCGCGCATCTATGCCATGCCGCTGCGGTTTCTCACCGCCTCGCTGAGCAGCTTTGTGCTCGACATTGCGCTGTTCGCCCTGTTTACGCTGCTGTTCCCCTCGCGCACAGCGCGCGCCATCCTGATCGCAACCGTAGCCGCCCGCGTCGTCTCCGGTATCTTTAATTTTACGCTCAACCGGAACTGGAGCTTTGCCAGTACGGCAGGCAGCTGGAAGGTGCAGGGCCTGCGGTATCTGCTTCTGTTTGTCTGCCAGATGCTGGCAAGCGGCGGACTGGTATCCCTCTTTTCTTTCCTGCCGCTGCCGCTCACAGCGATCAAAGTATGCGTCGATACCTGCCTGTTCTGCATCAGCTATTTCATCCAGCACAACTGGGTATTCCGCACATAATATAGCATAAAAGGAGAATTGATATGGCTTCCAAATGTGACGACTGCCTTTATTTTACCTACGACGAAGAACTGGGCTATTCCGTCTGCGAACAGGATCTGGACGAGGACGAAATGCGCCTGTTCATCCAGGACGCGTTTGACCGCTGTCCCTATTACCGCCCCGGCGACGAATACGCCGTTGTCCGGCATCAGAACTAACGTGCGCCGTTCCCTTGCGGCTGCTCTCCATAACAGGCCGCAATATCGCCGCAAAAGCACCAATCTATACGCATGTAAAAGAATTTTGACAGCCAAAAACGGCCCCAAAAGCCGATTTGTCAAAGCCTTTTGATCGACGCATCCCCTTTGTTTGGGTATCATTGGAATTACAAGGAGACAACAAATGCAACTGGGAAAACAGATTAGGAAATATCGAAACGAGCAATCGCTGTCCCAAGACGGTTTGGCAGAAAAGATATATGTTTCCAGGCAAACCATCTCCAATTGGGAGAACAGCAAAAGTTATCCCGATGTCAACAGCCTTGTTTTGCTCAGCGATGTCTTTGGCGTCTCCCTGGATCAACTCATCAAAGGAGATGTATCTATCATGAAAGAACAAATCAACAAACAGGATCAGCAACGGTTCGGACGACTCAGCTGGATCTTCACAGGCCTTCTTTTGGCCGCCATCCTCACGCCGATCCCGCTGGTACACTTTTTGTCGTACGTGGGTGTTGGAATCTACATCGTCCTGTTCGCTGTGGCCATGTATGTCGCCGCCCTGGTGGAAAAGGAAAAAAAGAAGCTGGATATCCAGACCTATCGGGAGATCCTCGCCTTCACCGAAGGCAAGTCGCTGGATGAGATTGAAAAAGCCCGAGAAGAAGGCAAACGGCCGTATCAAACGCTGCTTTTCGCGGTTGCGGCGGGCGCCATCACCCTCGTTGTCGCGCTTCTATTCCTGTGGATTTTGGGCGCGTTTCCAGCGTAACACCGGTTTTACCGCACGTTCATCCTATTTTTTGTAGATTGGAGGAAGCACGATGAACAGAACATCGATTGCACAGCAATATTTTATACTAACGGTGGATCAAAACGGGCATATGCCGGTGATGCGCAAAGATAGCTGCAACGCCACACTTGTAGCAGCTTGCATCATGGATTTGCTTCTGCACGGCTCGATCACCATGGAACGCAAGAAAATTACCGTTATCGCCACGCTTCCGGACGGCTGCGGACATCTTGCGTCGCTGTATGCATATCTGGCACAAAAGCCGCGTTCCCTGAACAAATTGACGCAGGATTACATGCTGTCCACAAGCCGGCGGATCAAGCAGCTGTCAGCAGACATCGGCAAATCCCTGCTTCCAGCGCAGGCGGTGACCAAAAGCACTGGCGGTTGGTTCGGCAATCAAACCGTATACATCCCCGACCCAGATTGCCAGAACGCGCTGGCAGCCACCCTGCGGTCAGCTGTAATGCAGGACAGCGGCCTGTCCCCGTCCGACGCGGCGTTGCTGTTTCTTCTGCATGAAACCAAGACGCTGAATCAATATTTTTCCAAGCAGGAAACCGCCGCATGGAAACAAACATGGCGCGCCATCAAACGCGACCCGCAAAACAAGCAGCTGGCAGACATGATACATTATGTAGACGATCTGAACGCCTTAATGTCGTTTTGGGTTCTCCATATGACAGGACAATCCTAGTATTCGAACACAACCAAAGCCGCCGGAGCATGTGTGAAGTGCTCCGGCGGCTTTTTATGATATGGCGTTGATACAGTCAAAAAGTTATTTTTGGTACAGCATCCGGATGGAATTGAGTACGCACAGCATGGCAACGCCGGTATCGGCGAACACAGCCAGCCACATGGATGCAATGCCCAGCAGGCCGAGCACCATGACGGCAATCTTGATCACCAATGCAAAGACGATGTTTTGCTTTGCAATTGCCGCAGTCTTCTTCGCCAGTGCGATCGCCTGCGGGATCGCGGACAGTTCACCGGTCAAGAATACCACATCTGCCGCTTCAATCGCCGCATCTGCACCGGTACCCATCGCTGCGCCGACATCTGCGCCCGCCAGAACCGGCGCATCATTGATGCCATCCCCGACGAACATGACCGGGCCATACTTCGCGCGGACATCCTGCAAACGCGCAACCTTCTCTTCTGGAAGCAGATGTGCATAGACACTATCCACGCCTGCTTCTGCGGCGATGGCGTTCGCGCTTTCCTGCGCGTCCCCGGTCAGCATCGCGGACGCGACGCCATACCGCTTCATCTGCGCGATTGCCGCCTTTGCATCCTCCTTGATGGTATCCGAAATCAGGATGCGTCCGGCAAACTGGCCGTTACACGCGAGATATACCACCGTTGCGCCGCCAGCTGCGGGTAATTCTGGGATATCGATGTTATATTGATCCATCAGCTTTTTGCCGCCGCACAGCAGCGTATTGTCGTCCAGCACGGCATAAATACCGTGTCCGGCTGCTTCCTTCACCTCATGCGGCGTTGGAAATGTCAAATGCCGTTCCTGTGCCGCCGCCACAATGCTCACACCGATCGGGTGGGTGGACGCCTGTTCGCACGCCGCCGCCATTTGCAGCAGCTGATTTTCCGTCAGCGGAGCCGCCGGTTCCATTGCCGTCACCGTAAACGTGCCCTTGGTGATAGTACCGGTTTTATCCAGCGCAGCTGCCTTGATATCTGCGAGCATTTCCATCGACGCACCGCCCTTGAACAGGATACCCTTGCGGGACGCGGTACCGATTCCGGCAAAGAAGGACAGCGGGACGCTGAGCACCAGTGCGCACGGGCAGCTGATAACCAGGAACGTCAGCGCAGTATAAACCCACTTCTGCCAATCCCCGGTCACCAGGGACGGAACAACCGCCGTCAGTACGGCAATCGCTACGACAATCGGGGTATAGACGCGGGCAAACCGCGTGATAAACCGGTCGATTCTCGGCTTGCTCGCCGCTGCATTTTCCACAGCGTCCAAAATACGAGTTACCATGGATTCCGACAGCGGCTTGGTCACGCGCATGCGCAGCAGGCCGGAGGTATTGACACAGCCGCTGACCAGCTCATCCCCCGCTGCAACGCGCACCGGAACCGGTTCGCCGGTGACCGCTGAGGTATCCAGGAAGCTTTCGCCCTCTAATACAACGCCATCCAGCGGGACACGGTCACCCGGGCGGACAACCAGAATATCTTCCACCTCCGCTTCCTCAGCCGGAATGGTTTCCACCTTGCCGTCATGCTCCCACTGTACGGTTTCCGGACGCATATCTACGGCATCCATAATCTGGGAACGGCTCTTTTCCACGGCGATGTGTTCAAACAGCTCGCCGACCTGGAAGAACAGCATGACGCCAACCGCTTCCGGGTATTCGCCGATGACAAACGCGCCGAGTGTCGCCACGGTCATCAGGAAATTTTCGTCGAAAACATGTCCGCTGGTCAGGTTGCGGACTGCTGTCCACACAACATTGCGGCCCAGGATGATATATCCGATGATGAATGCAGCGATGGATACCGGTGCGGACACACTTTCCAGTACAATGCCCGCCGCCATGCAGACTGCGCCGAGAATCAGTTCGATCAGCGCTTTTTTATTGCTGTCATCCTGCTTTTTGGGTGTTTTTTTCGCAATTTCCGGCGGTATGATTTGCACATCCGGTTCGATTGCCCGCGCAGTCTGCACCATTTTTTCCGCCAAGCCGTCATGATTCGGCGCGGTGACGCGCAGCTGCTTGGTGGCAAAAGTCAGAACCGCATCGGATACGCCTTCCATGGCATTGATCCGGCGCTCGATCTTCGCGCCGCAATTGGCACAATCCAGATTTTCAATGGTATACACGCGAGTTTCACCGCCGGTTGTAGAAGACCGCTCCAACGGCTCCTCTTCCAGATCTTCATGATGATGATCGTGCCCACAGCCGCACGCTTCGCCGTGTTCGTGGTGGTGATGCTCGTGGTCGTGATCGTGCCCACAGCCGCACGCCTCGCCGTGGTCATGGTGGTGATGATGCTCGTGTTCGTGGTCGTGATCGTGCCCGCAGCAGCACGCCTCTCCGTGGTCATGGTGGTGATGCTCGTGGTCGTGATCGTGCCCGCAGCCGCATACCTCACCGTGGTCATGGTGATGATGTTCATGGTCGTGATCGTGATGTGTATGATGATGTCCACCGGACTTTCCTTCGTCGCGGTCATGTACCGTAATGTCCGGCTCATAGGACTGCGCAATTTTTTCAATTGTCTCCTCCAGCCCTTCCGGCTCTGTCGTTTTTACCCGGAGCTGCTTGGTTGCAAATACCATGACGGCCTCTTCTACCTGCGGCAGCTGATTGACTTCTGTTTCAATCTTACCGGCGCAATGCGCACAACCGAGGTTTTCCATCAGATAAACCTTGTTCGCCATACAGATCCCTTCCCTTCCAAAGTATATTTTAAATCTGAACATATGAATATTTGTTCATGTGTTGTTGACTCTATTATAAGCCTTCCCTATATCCCTGTCAATAGGCAGGAAACATTTTTTATAAAATTCTGTGAAACTTTTGTGCATACCTGTTCCCAGACCAAATTTGTGCTATAATGATAAAAAATAAAAACCAATGAAGAGGTGACAAACATGGCCATACGCGCTGTGCTTTTTGATTTAGATAATACATTATTTGATTTTTCGACCGCACATAAACAATCCTTAATCGCACTGGCAGAATACGGGGAATCCCGTTTTGACATTCCAGCACGCCGGTTCCTGCTCGCCTATCAGCAAGCAGACAAGCAGCTCAAACAGGAGCAGCCGTTGGTTGCGGCCTGCCATAACCGCATCATCATCGCCCAGCGCATGCTCGAGCAGTTGGGCTTGCCCTCCCTGGTCACGCCGCTGGAACTATATGAAACCTATTGGGGCACCATGCTGCGTTCCATCAAACCGCGGGAAGGCGCTGTCGAACTGCTCAGCCGTCTGCATCGCCAACGCATCCGCACCGGGATCTGTACTGATATGACGGCACATATCCAGCACCGCAAAATTGCCGCCCTCGGGCTGGCCGGATATCTCGACATCATGGTAACCAGCGAGGAAGCCGGTGTGGAAAAGCCGAATCCAAAAATTTTTCTCGACTGCCTGCGCAAGCTCAATGTCAAGCCCAACGAAGCTCTGTTTATCGGTGACAGTTTTGAGCGCGACGTATGCGGTGCCCACGCCGCCGGCCTACTGCCGTTCTGGCTCAACGTTTCCAACGCTGAGGCGCCTGCTGTCGATTTCCCATACAAAGAATTGCATAGCCTCAAAGAGGTTTTATAATCCC
Source organism: Eubacteriales bacterium (assembly GCA_030523305.1). Lineage (GTDB taxonomy): Bacteria > Bacillota > Clostridia > Oscillospirales > Butyricicoccaceae > Butyricicoccus_A. The sequence continues at coordinate 3,459 of JAUNIY010000103.1, read as the reverse complement.
ACAAGCCAAAGGGCGTCGCCTGCCGACGCTCTTTTTTGTTTGCCTCCATGCACAAAACAAATGAAAATACACGCAAAGCCTGTCGAAAGGATGAATTTTTTCGCAGTATGTTTTGCCGTCCTGCCGGAGATACTGGTGATTAGAGAGATTTACCATTGTACAGGAGGCGAAACAATGCAGAGTAAAGTAGAAATCTGCGGCGTTAACACATCGCGTCTGGAGGTTTTGACGGCGGAGGAAACCGACTCGCTGCTTCGCCGCAGCGCCAAGGGCGATCCCGCTGCCCGTGAAAAGCTGATTTCCTGCAACCTGCGTCTGGTGCTCAGCGTCATCCAGCGTTTTTCTAACCGCGGCGAGAGCATGGACGACCTATTCCAGGTAGGCTGCATTGGATTGATCAAATCCATTGATAATTTTAATGTTGATTTAAATGTGCGCTTCAGCACCTATGCCGTCCCAATGATTATCGGCGAAATCCGCCGGTATTTGCGGGACAACAGCTCCATCCGTGTATCCCGCTCCATGCGCGATACCGCATACCGCGCGCTGCAAGCAAAGGAAGCCTTTGTCAACGCGCATCAGCGGGAGCCTACCATCGAAGAGCTGGCGAAAGCCATGGACGTTCCCAGAGAAGAAATTGTCTTCGCGCTGGATGCCATCATGGACCCGGTTTCGCTGTACGAACCGGTATTTGAAAGCAACGGCGACGCTGTCTGTGTGATGGACCAGGTGAGCGATACCAAAAACACCGACGAGCATTGGCTCGAACAGATTGCGCTGAAAGAAGCCATCGGACAGCTCACACCAAGGGAACAGCACATTTTAAATCTTCGTTTCTTTGAAGGGCGCACCCAAATGGAAGTCGCCGATGAAATCCATATCTCGCAGGCACAGGTTTCCCGCCTGGAAAAAAGTGCGCTCGAACGCATACGGAAACAGATGTAAGCTGCAAGCGCGCAAAAGCCCGATCTCTTCCGAGACCGGGCTTTTTGTTATACCCATCGCATCATGTCCTTTTTCATGCGTTTGATAATCCGTTTTTCCAGCCGGGAAATATACGACTGGGAGATGCCCAGCAAATCTGCAACCTCCTTTTGGGTGTGCTCCTCGCCGTCGGTCAGGCCAAAACGCATACAGATAATGGTTTTTTCGCGCTCCGGCAGGCGTTGCAGCGCCTTTTGCAGCAGCTGTCGGTCAACATCGTCCTCCACCGGCCGTATCACGCAGTCCGGTTCCGTGCCCAGGATATCGGACAGCAGCAACTCGTTCCCATCCCAGTCCGTGCTGAGCGGCTCGTCAAACGATACCTCTGTTTTCTGACTGGAAACTTTTCGCAGATACATCAGGATTTCATTTTCAATACACCGGGATGCATACGTCGCCAGCTTGGTCTTTTTGTCCGTATTATAGGTTTCAATCGCCTTAATCAGCCCAATTGTTCCAATCGAAATCAAGTCCTCCATGTGGATGCCGGTATTTTCAAATTTTCTGGCGATATACACAACCAGGCGCAAATTGTGTTCAATCAATCGGTCACGGCATCCCGGTTCCCCATTTTGACACCCTGCAATCGCTTCTGCCTCCTCTTTTGTGTCCAACGGCGGCGGCAATACAACCGAGCTGCCAATGTAAAAAATCCCTTCCTTGTCCGGCAGCAGCCCTATCCGGCACAGCCATTGCCTCAGCCTCTGTATGATACGCGGCATATCCACGCTCCTTTCACGGTTCAATCAATCCATCATATTCCCCGGAGCAGATCGCCCCTGCGCCGGAAATCGCAACCATGCTGTCATATGCAGAACCATCTTCCCTTGTCACCGTGTCCGGATGGAAACACGGCATCATACCACCTCCTCCGACACTCTGGAACGAAATCAACCGCCAGCCGGTGATACCCGCCCGTTGTGCGCGCTGCACCAGCTCGGCCGCATTGTCCTTCCCCAGCAGCAGCGGTAAAAACTGCACCTCCTCCGGTAAAATCCGCAACGCCGCCGCCCGGGTCAGCACCATAACAGGCCGTCCGGTGATCGGGTCCTGTAAGGTGTTGCCACTATCCACCAGCAGGTATACCTCTTGTGCCGTGCCATTGCAGGTTAAGCGGATTGTTTCGCCATACGGGCGTTTTTCCTTTGCCTGATTGCGAAATACAATGCCGCTCAAGCCATACGCCAGGGCTGCGGCAACCAACAGCACCTTGCGTGAAACCGGCGCATACAGCGCGCCGCCGACCGACAGGCTTGCGCCGCTCATCTGCTCGAGCGCAAAGACGCATCCGCCAAACACAAAGGATACCAGCAGCACCAGCAGGGTCTTGCGCATCAGCTGTCCCATATGCCGCACGGCAAATGCGCTGGCCGCCATGACTGCGCAGGCCACAACGCGCAACGGAATCGCCGCCAGCTCCGGAAGCAATACGCATCCCCCTGCATACAGTGCGCCAAAGCCTGCCGCCAGGCCCAGCCGCCAAACGGGGCACCGTTTCCCGCTGATCGCCGCCGCCGCGCGCAGGATACAATAATCCATACAATAGTTGAGCGCCAGCAGGACATCCAGATAAATCACACGCATGGGGTCACCTCCTGCGTGTTTTTGATTGTAGCCGATGCGCCGCGCCGATTGTGTCGAAAAAAGAAGCCAGTTCCGCTCTTTCGTCCGAGCAAAACCGGCAAATGCGCCCAATTTCTCCGCGGCTGTTCGTCAAACCACGGGAATGGGACGGCAATCTGTCCCTTTCCCACCGTTGCCGCAAAACGTCTTGCAACAAAGCCCCATACAGAAACATCATATCAATTCCATTCTGTTCCAATCAAATTGTGACATATATTTGCAAATAGATGGACATAAAAGATACCGTTATGGTATAATTACAAAAAGCAAGCAGCAAGGAGGGCTATATATGCGTAATTTTTCCAAAAGAATGTTTTCTGTCAGCTTGACATGCTCACTCTTTGTTCTGTCCTTCTGTTTTCTCACTGGCTGTTCCAGCAATACAACTGCTTCTAACGGCTCTTCTCCTCTCGGCTCTGCCCCAGACGACGCTTCTTCCGAAACCATTGCGCAGAACATCAGCGGCTGCCTGCCGGAGCTGTCGAAAGAGGATCTGATCGCACAGTCCACGCTGATTGCAACCGGTACCGTGACCGAGGTTTCCGACGCTTTTCAAATCGCGCCCGTAGGCGGCGGCGATCCGAGCGTTTTCACCGATTATTTCTTTACCGTTTCCGATGTCCTGCGCGGCGAGCCGGATGACAATGTGGTTTCCGTCCGCATCCAAGGCGGGACTGCCAACGGCATGTCTTCCACCGCTGAGCTGGAACCACAGCTCGAGGTCGGCAAATCCTATCTGCTGTTCCTGTATCAGCCGAACATGGGCGGCTCTTACAACACCAAAGGGGATTATGACTCTGTGACCGGCCTGTATCGTGGCGCATATGAGCTGGATACCAGTACAGCCGCACC
>JAUNIY010000251.1 GCA_030523305.1 Eubacteriales bacterium | reverse complement strand
ATGAACCAGCGTCAATCCTGCAGTCCATGCAGCATGCCGCACGCCGCAGACCCGCTTGAAGGCTTATCTGTGGCTATGTCCTACGTCCCGTGGCAGCCGGCATTTCATCATACGTTTGAACTGTGCAAAGCACTCCGCGTGGGAACGATCTTCCCGGATCTTTGCAAACCATTCTGCGGAAGGAGGGGGAAATGTTCATGAGCCAGACATGCAGAAATCAGACCGCATCCGCCGGACGCGCCGGTCAGGGAGCTATGTCCTGCCCCGGCAGCATGATGCCCAATATGGGCTGCCCCGGAAGTAGCCCTAACATGAACCGTTCCGGAAATATGCCCCCTGCCAGCAATACCGGCAATATGCCCTGCCCTTGTACCAGAAACAATACTCTGGAATCCATGGATCAGGCGCAGCTTTTTTGCCACATCAATGAGGTAAGCTTTGCCGTTGTCGACAGTGCCCTTTACCTGGATACGCACCCGCATGACTGCGATGCCCTTGCTTACAACCGGGAAATGGTCGCCATGCGAAACGCCGCCCTGAAAGTCTATGCCAGACGTTTTGGACCGCTGACCATCGACTGCACGGAAGAAGTCACCAGCAACAGCTGGGTGTGGATCCTGCAGCCCTGGCCGTGGGAAGCCGTATCGAAAGGAGGATGCAGATAAATGTGGAATTATGAAAAAAGACTCGAATACCCGATAAATATCACGGAACCGAATGCAAAACTGGCTTCCTTCATCGCAAGCCAGTATGGAGGTCCCGACGGCGAAATCTCCGCTTCCATGCGCTATCTGTCTCAGCGCTTTTCCATGACAGACCGCAGAGTCGCCGGCTTGCTGACAGACATCGGTACGGAAGAACTTGCCCACATGGAGATGGTCGCTACGATCATCCACCAGCTTACCAAAAATCTTTCTATGGAAGAAATTGAAAATTCCAACCTTGGTCCCTATTATATCGACCACACCATCGGCGTATGGCCGCAGGCTGCCGGCGGGATTCCGTTTAATGCCTGTGAGTTTCAGGTCAAGGGCGACCCGATCACGGATCTGCATGAAGATATGGCTGCCGAACAGAAAGCCCGCAGCACCTATGACAATATCCTTCGCGTAGTCCGAAACATTCCGGAAGTAGCGGATCCCATCCGTTTCCTGCGCGCCCGCGAGGTCGTGCACTTCCAGCGCTTCGGTGAAGCCTTACGCATCGTCCAGGATAATCTGGACAGCCAAAACTTCTACACGTTTAACCCATCCTTCGATATGCCAACGAAATGTGAGTGCAATTAGGAGGATCCATGGACGAAAAAATACAGAACATCCTCGATACGCTGACGGAATGTGGGCCGGAAGCACGCGCCGCCATAAAGGGCAGCAGCAAATATCCCGCCATAAAGGGCACCGCTCTTTTTTATCCGCTCTGGGATGGAACGCTGATCTTTATTTGCGTCTGCGGCCTGCCCGTTCCGAAAGATACCTGTTCTGACAAAATCTGCGCGTTTCACATCCACGAAGGAAGCGCCTGCAGCGGTACACCGCAGAATCT
>JAUNIY010000102.1 GCA_030523305.1 Eubacteriales bacterium | reverse complement strand
TCATCGGCTACTTTAAGGAACTGATGGCAGGCCCGGGCGCTGTCCGCGCAACGCTGAAAAAGTATGTTGACTAAAAAGGATTGCGGTTGCATGTATGCAATTGCGGCACCCAATTGAAAATTCTTTTTGATCCAATGCACTTCTGCATTCTGTCTGCCAGCGAGCAGATGGGATGCAGAAGTTTTTTTATACAATGGAAGTGCTTCAGGAGGGAGGGAAACACAGATTGGCATTTCAAACGGAATGATTTTGACAGAGCGTTTATATCCTGTAAAAATGGATGATCAGAAAACGCTCGCATAGATAGACCGGAATGCTTTCGTTTATCGCCTGGTTTCGTTTGAAATCAGGCGGCTTTTGTGTCCAAGGCGATATACAATATGCCGGCGCACAGAAAAATGCATGGCTGTGCATACCAAAAATTGAAGTGGAAATTTGTTTAAATTGTAACATTGACAATGGGGAAGAGGAGGGTATAATAAAGATAACTTAAATAAAACAATTTATAAAAGTAACTTCATAAGAGTAACATGCACAATCCGATGCGCGTTTGATTGCGCAGAGTGAACAATCCGTACACTGTTTTTCTCCCAGATGGAAAATGGACGGATCAATGCATTTCCGGTCGGCTGCAAAAGGCGGCATTAAATGATGAAGGTTTTCGACTTAAAATGAACATACACCAAAGATCAGAGCGCAAAACAATTTGTGTGATGGTCCAAACAAAAATAAGAGGAGGAAACTTCCATGAATCAAAGCTGGTTGGAATTGGAGGACAAGGTTGTCGTTGTCACTGGCGGTGCATCGGGTATCGGCAAGCATGTTGTTGACACGTTGGTCAAGGTTGGCGCACAGGCGGTGATTGTCGATATGAATGTTGAGACAGGTGCCGAGATAGACGGCGCGTACTGTGTGCAATGCAATGTTACGGACAGCGCGAGCGTACAGGCTATGGCAGATACGGTTGTGGAAAAGTTTGGACGCATTGATGCGTTGGTCAATAATGCCGGCATCAACCTGCCGCGTTTGCTGGTAGATGTCGCTGGCGAAAAGCCGCAGTATGAGCTCAATGACGAATCCTTCGGCAAGATGTTTGCCGTGAATGTAAAAGGCGTATTCCTGTGTGCACAGGCTTGTGCGAAGCAGATGCTCAAGCAGGGCAAGGGTGTCATTGTCAATATGTCTTCGGAGTCCGGCAAGGAAGGCTCGCAAGGGCAATCTGCTTATTCCGCAACCAAGGGAGCGGTGGATAGCTTTACCCGTTCGTGGGCAAAGGAGCTTGGCAAATATAACATTCGCGTTTTGGCTTGTGCGCCGGGGATTATGGAAGCGACCGGGCTGCGCACCGCAGCATACAATGAAGCGCTTGCCTATACCCGAGGCTGCAAACCGGAAGATTTGTCCACCGATTACAGCAAGGTAATCCCGATGGGACGCGACGGCAAGCTGGACGAGGTCGGCGATCTGGTGGCGTATTTGATCTCTGACCGCGCAAGTTATATTGCGGGAACAACGATTAACATTTCCGGAGGAAAATCCCGGGGGTGATACCAGGCGGAAAGGAGTGCTGCCGCAGTGAAAAGTCTGTTTGGCGATAACCGCATAGCCAATATTCTGCAATTGCTGCGGAAGACGCCGGAAATAACCGTCAGCGCGCTCGCCTCCCGGTTGAGCGTGAGTGAACGTACGATACGCAACGATATCAAACAAATCAATCAGGAATTGCAGGATTGCGCTGTCATTGACGGGGCACAGGGAAAATACAGCTTGCGGATTTTCCAGGAAGATCAATTCCGCAAACGCTTTTCTGAAATGATCCAGGAAGATGCATTCCTCAATTCTTCGCGGAACCGGATGGATTATATGTTTGGCAGGCTGATGCGTTCCGATGAGCCGTTGTTGACCGATGAGCTGGCATATGAAATGAACATCGGGCGCACAACCCTGATGAGCGATTTGAAAAAACTGCGGGAGGAAATCGAAGGCTATCAATTGGCGATTGTCGGCAAAACAAGCAAAGGGCTGATGCTGCAAGGCGCGGAGGGCGACATCCGGAAGTACGTTTTAAATGGGCCATATGCATCCATTTACCACGAATATCCGTTGGATCGGGAAATTGTAGAAGAAATAGAACAAACCTTTTCCTGCCATCCATTTGAAAAAAGTGTACGCAATGCGTTTGAGCAATTTACAACCCTCATGCTGGACCGCTTCCTCAATGGGCATTATATCGGGCTATTGCCGCAGCGGTATTATGACCTGACAGCGCGTGCAGAATTTGGCGTGATTGACAGCCTGGTGGATCGGTTTTCCGAGGTATTGCATATCCGGATTCCAATCGAAGAAAAGCTGTTTGTTTTCCTGCCAGTTGCCGGGATGCGTACGCCGGCGGATATGCAGGATATGCGTTCGATTGCATTGGACGACAGGGTTCGGCCATTGATGCAGCGTATATTACGCCAGATCAAGATGGAAATGGATATCACCATCCGGAGCGGCGAATTTACGGAGGAATTTTTATATCATCTGATGTTCATGCTGAATCGTCTGCGTTTTCATGTTGCATTAAAGAACCCTATGCTGGACGATTTGCGCGAAAAATATCCGCTGGCGTATCAGATGGCCGGTATTGCAGCCCGCGTGATTCAGCAGGAATACAATCTGGTTGTGACAGAAGATGAACGCGGTTATTTGGCATCCTACTTTGGCGTTTTTTTGACTGAGATTGATTTGCAGAAAAACAAACCCTTTCGGATCGCAGTGGTCTGCGGCACCGGACGCGTCACGGCGCGGTTGGTTGCAGTGCAGCTCAAACGGATCTTGGACAGCTCAGTCGAGCTGGAACTGTTTGCAGATGAAAAGGTTGACCGGGACTTGCTGCATGCGTTTGATATCGTGCTGACGACGGTCGAACTTCCCTGTGCTTGCGATAGGCCGATCATTCGGATTCATGAGATTTTTAACGAGCGCGAATTGCTTCATAAAATCGAAAAAGCGAAATATTGGGATCAGATTGATGTGCCGGTGTTGGATAACAATTGGTTTGTGATGACCGGGCTGCTGGATGAAAGCCGGTTTTTCGTCTTACGGGATCAGGATGATTATACGGCGGCGCTGGATGATATCATAGATCAATTGACACGCAGCGGGCAGGTAGATGACAGGTTTGCGGAGCGGCTGCATGAACGGGAACGCAAAGGGACGATGGTCTTTGACCATGCGGTTGCCATCCCCCACAGCGTACAGTATGCCAGTGACAAGCTGATGCTTTCCATTGGCGTATTTCCGAAAGCGGTGCAGTATAGAGGGCATGCGATCCGTGTGATTTTTTTGATCGGGCTTCCAGCGCAAGTAAAAGCGGACGATCATTTGCTGATTCGCGTTTATGATGAGATCATCAGCATCACGAAGGATGAAGAATTGCTGGATAAAATTGCTTCGGCAGATTCCTTTGCTGCATTGCTCCGCGTGCTGTACCGGCACATCGGGGAATAAACAAAAGCACCACGGAATGGAGGAACAGATATGATAAAACTGGCACTGATCGTAGCGGCGGCATTTTTGCTGCAAATTGTATTGAGCATGCATCAGATGCGGCATTTTTCCAATGAATTTGTCAAGCTGCGGCGGCAGGGGAAGGTTGCCTGTGGACGCAAAGCCGGAGGCTTTCATGCTGGAGCGATTGTTATGTTCCTGATCGACGACGACGGCGTGATACAGGAAGGACGCAAGCTGGAAGGTGTGACTTGTCTGGCAAGAGTCCGCCCGCTGGATGGGTTTGAGGGCAGAAAGATTGCGGAGCTGACAGAGGACGATGGCCCAAAAGGGCACCGCAATTTGCGCAAGGCCATTGCAGACGCTGCGCTCACCTATCGGAAGTATACGGCGGGAGAAATCATTCCAGAGCCGCCGTCCCCGTTCCAGAAGGTCGGACGTTCCGTGGGAGGTATTTTTAAAACAAAATCAACTGTGAAATCATAAGAAAGGTGGAACATGATGGACTTCATCGTTAATTTGGCATCAGGCTTTATGAATCTGTTTACCCTGGGCGGCGAACAGTTTGTAAGCTGGGTAACTGGTATCATTCCAACCATCGTCATGCTGTTGGTCCTGATGAACGCAATCATCGCCTTGGTTGGCGATGAGGCAATTGCAAAGCTCGCGCGTGTGTGCACCGGCAATCCAATCCTGCGTTATGCTGTGTTGCCGTTTGTCAGTGCATTTATGCTGGGCAATCCGATGGCGCTTTCGATCGGCAAGTTTATGCCGGAGTTTTATAAACCGTGCTATTATGCATCCGCTACATACCATTGCCACACAAACAGCGGTATTTTCCCACATATCAATGCATCGGAAATCTTTATCTATCTCGGTATCGCAAATGGCATCACCCAGCTGGGGCTGGATACCACGCCGCTCGCAATCCGTTATCTGTTGGTCGGCATTGTCTGCAACTTTATTTCCGGCTGGGCGACGGAATTTACCACCAAATTGGTTGAAAAGCAGCAGGGCAAGAAGCTGAGCCGAGAGCTCAAGGTTGCGCATTAAGGAGGAACGACACTATGGCTGAATATCACTCGATCCAGGTGGAAAGAGGTCCCGGCGGATTTGGCGGCCCTCTGGTCATTACACCGACAGAAAAACGCAATAAGGTTATGTATATTACAGGCGGCGGCGCTGCGCCGGAATGCCTGAATAAGATCGTGGAGCTGACAGGGCTGACACCGGTAAATGGCTTTAAAACCAATTGCCCAGAGGACGAGCTGGCGCTCGTGATCATCGACTGCGGCGGCACGCTGCGCTGCGGTATCTATCCGAAAAAGCGCATCCCAACGATCAATACCAATCCGGTCGGCAAGTCTGGCCCACTGGCGCAGTTTATCACAGAAGATATTTATGTCTCCGGTGTTACCTCCAAACAGGTTTCTTTGGTAGACGGCGCACCAGCGCCGGCGGCAGAGCCTGAGGAAGAGAAAGCCGATGCCGGCGTGAAGTTCACTGCGGATAGGAAGGTATCGGAAACGTTGGCAGCGCAGGAAAAGAAGAGCTTTGTCACTGTCATCGGCCTCGGTGTGGGCAAGGTTGTCAATACCTTTTATCAGGCGGCCCGCGATGCCATCCAGACCTGTATCACAACGCTGCTCCCATTTATGGCGTTTGTTTCTATGCTCATCGGCATCATCAATGGTTCCGGTTTTGGCGACGCGTTTGCTTCCATCTTGACCCCGCTGGCGGGCAATATTGTCGGGTTGATTATTTTGGGCATTATCTGCTCGATCCCGGGCTTGTCCGCACTGCTTGGCCCTGGCGCAGTTATTGCACAGATCGTCGGCACCTTGGTTGGCGCTGAAATAGGAAAAGGCAACATCGCTCCACAACTGGCGCTTCCCGCGCTGTTTGCGATCAATACGCAGGGCGCGTGCGACTTTATCCCGGTTGGCCTGGGTCTGGCAGAAGCAGAAACCGAAACCATCGAGGTCGGTGTACTGTCGGTCATGTACTCCCGTTTCCTGACCGGCTGGATCCGTGTCCTTATTGCATATGTGGCAAGCTTCGGCCTGTATGCGGCATAAGCTGACAAAGGAACCGACGCAACATCTTCTTTTTCGTTGATATCCGGTTGTTTTTCCGGATATCGCAGCCCGGAAAGCTTTTCCGGGTTGCATGGGCAGGAATCGCTTCTTGCCCGTGCAACTCGAAAAAACATAGGAAATCCATCGTCGATACAAGGAGGATTACAATGAACGTTATTTATGAAAATCAGGTCAAAGCGCTGGGCGCAAGTGTGGATGAATTTAAGGACGCAGGGATGCTGATTCTGTTTGGTGATAATGCGCCGGAGGAACTGCGCGATTACTGTTATTCTGTCAGCGTCAATCCGATCCATGGCACCATTGCTGCCGGCCAAACGCTTCGGTTTGATGACAATACCTATACCATTACAGCCGTCGGCAGCGAAGCGCCGGTGACATTGGCAGGGTTGGGACACTGTACCATCAACTTCAGCGGTCAGACTACAGTGGATCTGCCGGGAACCATTTATGTGGAAAATAAGCCACAGCCGGAGATTACTGTGGGTACCGTGATCCAGATTTATGCGTAAAACGCAACGGCATCCGCTTGGAAAATAGAACGCAAAGAAATGCATTGCTTTTTGGTGCGATTGGAGATATGATATCTTTAATAAAAGACTTTTGAAAAGAGGGACGCACAATGGCAACAGGCAATGCGGGAAAAAAACAAACGCAATATCGCATCCTTCGGCTGCTGCGGGCGGAGGAGACGCTGACACGGCAGGACATTGCACAGCAGCTGTGTCTCAGCATGCCGACGACGCTGCAGAACACCAATGAGCTGCTGGAATACGGCTTGCTGCAGGAATGCGGCGCAATGGAATCTACCGGCGGGCGCAGGGCTAGAAAGCTTGTGCTCAACGAAAATGCCGCTTTGGGCCTGGGGATTGATATTGCGCTGCATCATGTCGAAGTGGTGATTACCAATCTCCGCGGCAAGGTGATGATTCAGGATACGCTGCCGCTGACATTCCGTGATGAAAACGCATGGTATCAAACGTTTCAACGTGGCCTGGATGCCTTCCTCTGCGAGCATGCGGTGGAAACAGAGCGAATTTTGGGGGCGGGCTTATCCTTTCCGGGGATTATCGACGGCGCTTCCGAAACCATTCTCCGGTCGCATATCTTCCAATTGGAGCATGTCAGCCTGGACCGCTTCAAAAAAAGCGTCATGTTTCCGTTGGCCGCGGCCAATGATGCCAATTGCGCCTGCTTTGCTGAGCTGGCCAGAGAGAGGGAGACATACCTGTTTGTTTCGCTCAATGAATCGGTTGGCGGAGCATATATGGTGCAGGGGAAGCTGCAATCAGGGGACCACTGGCAGGCGGGGGAGATCGGACATATGCTGCTAATCCCTGGCGGAAAAACCTGTTATTGCGGCAAATGCGGCTGTGCAGACGCATACCTGTCCCCGAAGGTTTTGCAAGCAAAGGGACAGAGCCTGGAGCAATTTTTCCAGCAGGTAAACGGCGGCGATATGCAGGCATGTGCCGTGTGGGATACGTATTTGGAGCATCTTGCCATCCTGTTGACCAATCTGCGTATGCTATATGATGTGGATATTTTGATCGGCGGTGCGGTTGGGACATATATCAAACCATATATGCAACAGTTGGAAGAAAAAGCGGCAAAATATGACTGCTTTGCACGCGATATCGATTATATGTATCCCTGCAAAAGACGGATGCATGCGTTTGCCGCGGGAGCGTCTATGCTCGCAATAGAACGTTACGGCATCCATGTGTTGGATGACGAAAGATTGATGAAACTGAGGAAGGAATCATGAAATTAGGCGCAATATTTGATATGGATGGGCTGCTTTTTGATACGGAACGGCTGTATCAGGAAAACTGGATTGTCGTTGCAAAGGAGTTTGGCCAGCAACCGGATCCAGGGTTCCCGAAAGCGATTTGCGGTACCAGTGGGATCCATGCACTGGAAGTGGTACGCAGTTATTATCCCGCTGTCGATGCGGAAGCCTTTCTTCAGAGCGGCATCGATAAAGTAACGCAGATTTTGCAAACCTCCGTACCGGAAAAACCGGGCGTCCATGAAATATTACGTTATTTGAAAGAACACCATGTTCGGATTGCTGTTGCCAGCAGCAGCGTGAGGACCATGGTACAGCATAATCTGGCGGCTGCGGGCATTGCGTCGTATTTTGATGCGGTGGTCAGCGGGCAGGATGTTGTATATGGAAAACCGGAACCGGATATTTTTCTGTTGGCAGCAAAACGGTTGGGCATACCGCCGCACGACTGCTATGTGTTTGAGGACGGCATCAACGGCACGCACGCAGGTATTGCCGCGGGCTGCGCTACTGTTATGATACCAGACCTGACACAGCCATCAGAGGAGCTGCGCGCGGCTTGCGTGGGTGTGTACGACAGTTTACTGGCGGCAAAAAAGGCATTGGAGCAGGGGGAAATCTGAGATAGAGCGGAGCCATGGAGGGGATTTCACATCATGCGTCCCATATCGGGATAAAAAGACCGCGTTGCTTGACCAAGATTTCAGGCAACGCGGTCTTTGGTTCAGAACGAAACAGCCAGCGCGTATGCTTTGTCGCGCTGGCTGCATGTAACAGAGGGAATCAGGATAGCAGATGCTATCATGCGGCTTCGTGAGCCGCGCTTCCGTCTGGTTCATCAAAGATTTTGAAATATTTTTTATACGTGATGATAAATAGGATGGCGGCCAACGCCGTGGCGAGGTAGTCCGTCAAAGGCTGTGCATGCGCGACCATGACGGCATCATGGAAGATAGAATTGAGCAGGTACAGGATCGGCAGGAACAGCAGGCCCTGGCGGCTGATGGACAGGATGAGCGCGGGAAGCGCTGCGCCGGTCGATTGGATGGCGTTGATGAATACAAACAACAAGCCGAGGATCGGGCCGGACAGGATGTATGCACGTGAGAAGGCAAAGCCGAATTGGTACGCCTCGGGATCCTGTAAAAAGATGGTGACGAGCGGCCCTGCGAAGACATAACAGATGATCGTCATGATAATACTCAGGCAGAGGGCGAGTGTCAGGGAAAACTTCATGACGGCCACAAAACGTTGTTTGTTGCCCGCGCCATAGCAGTAACCCAGCAGCGGCTGGATGCCAGTGCCAAGGCCAATGAGCAGCATGACAACAATCATGTTGATTTTCATCGCAACGCCCAAACCGGCCACCGCCATATCGCCGTATTGCGCCATGACGTTGTTGATAAAGATGTTGGAAATGCTCATCATGACAGAATTGAGTGATGCAGGGATGCCGATGGAAAGCACGCCGGTTGCGATACCGTCGCCAGCGCGGTAGTTGCTGGGGCGGATGGACAGCATGGAGTTTTTGGATGTCAAATGTACAATATAAAACAAGACAGAAACAACATTGCCGATGACGGTTGCAACGGCTGCGCCGGCGACATTCCAGCCGAGCACCAAGATACAGATCGGATCGAGTACAATGTTGAGTAAATTGCCGATGACCATGCCCATCATGGCTTTTTGCGGCTTGCCCTCAGAACGAATAATATTACTAAAGGTGTTGCCGATGATGGTAAACGGAATGGAAAACGCGATAATTTTCAGATACTGCGACGCATAACCGATGGTGTCGGTACTTGCGCCGACGAGGCGGCAGATTGGTTCGTCAAGCAGCCAGATCACAATCATGGAAATCACGCCGATGCCGGCGCCGGTCCAAAAGCAGAAAGCGGAAATATGACAGGCCTTTTCCTCATTGCCTGCGCCGAGCATACGAGAAATCAGCGAAGTACCGCCGATACCAAATAGTGTGCCAAACGCCATAAAAATCAGGAATACCGGCGTTGCAACCGATACAGCGGCCACCATCAGGGCGTCGTTGGTCAGGGAGATGAAGAAGGTATCGGCAATGTTATAGATCAATACCATAATCATGCTGATCATGGCTGGTAACGCATTGCTGATAACTGCTTTCGGCACGGGAGCATCTCGGAACAGCTGTGTCGTCTTATCGTTTTGCATCAATGATTCCTCCATTCTCACAATTCTCGTTGATTTGTTGGATGAGCCGGATAAACGTCCGGCGTTCTTCCTCCGATAGACCGGCAAACATGATTTTTTCCATTTTTGCCGCGCTACTCTCGTTCATTTTTACCAGCTCGGCCCCGTGCTGCGTCAGCTTGACCGGCCGACGGCCGTTTTCCGTTTCTTCGCGGTAAATACAGCCTTTCTTTTCCAGCAGCCGCAGCACATGCAATACACTGGTGTGCTTGACGCTGAAATATTCCGCAATATCCGAAACCTGGTTCTTTTCCGGGTGATG
>JAUNIY010000101.1 GCA_030523305.1 Eubacteriales bacterium | reverse complement strand
GGGGCGTTTTAAGGATTATATTTCCACGCCGAAGCCGAATGGCTACCGATCGCTGCATACGACGGTCATTGGCCGTTCCGGCGTTCCGTTCGAAGTGCAGATCCGAACCGAGGAAATGCATGAGATGGCGGAATACGGCGTTGCGGCACATTGGAAATACAAGCAGCATATCAACAAAGACAGCGCGGAGGAAACCTATGCGTGGATCCGCCAGCTTTTGGAATCACAGCAGGATACTGAGGCCGAGGATTTTATCAAAAATATCAAAGTCGATATGTTTTCAGACGAGGTATTTGTGTTTACGCCGCGCGGCGACGTTGTAAACCTTCCTGCGGGTGCAACACCGATTGATTTCGCGTATGGCATTCATTCCGCAGTTGGCAACCGCATGATTGGATGTAGGATCAACGGCCGTATTGCAAACATCGACTATACACTGCAAAATGGCGATATTGTCGAAATCCTAACGTCCAAAGAAACCCATGGACCGAAGCGCGATTGGTTAAAAATAATCAAAACGTCAGAAGCCCGCAATAAGATCAAGCAGTGGTTCAAAAAGGAATGTCGGGAAGAAAACATTGAACAGGGCCGTGCAGACCTGACGCGCGAGCTGCGTTCCGCACTCTTGTACAATCATTTCATGGAAAACCCAGAAATCCAGGAAAATGTACTGAAAAAATTCGGATATCCGTCTCTGGAGGAGCTGTATGCGGCGCTGGGATATGGCGGTATCACAGTCACCAAAGTCATCAACAAAGTCAGGGATGAGGTCATCCGCGCAAGAAAGAAAGAAGAAACCCGTCATCCGCTCACAATGGAGCATCCGCATACGAAATCAGAATCTGGCGTCATCGTTGAGGATATCGGAAACTGTAAAGTCAAATTTGCACGCTGTTGTACGCCGATACCAGGCGACGATATCATCGGCTACATTACACGCGGCTACGGCGTTTCTATCCACCGTAAAGATTGCGTCAATGTCAAAAACTCCAGCCCAGAAGACCGTGAACGTTGGGTCCGCGTGTCTTGGGATGAAAGCCACATTGAAAACAAAGAACGGTTCAGTACCGCCTTGCAAATCTTTACCAACGACCGCATGGGCGTCATGAACGATGTATTACAGACGCTGGCCAATAATCACATTAACGTCAAGGATTTTAATGGAAAAACATTGTCGGAGGGCTACGGCATCATCAATATTGTCATCGCCGTTACAGGTCTTTCCCAGCTTGACGCGCTGACAAAGAAACTGCGCAGCCTGCGCGGCGTAACCAACGTCGTGCGTCAGTCCATGTAAGGGGGCCGGACAATGCGAGCGGTATTGCAGCGTGTTACACACGCAAAGGTAACAATTGACGGTGTGGTCTGCGGCGAAATCGGCAAGGGCTTTCTGATCCTGCTTGGGGTTGCACCTGAAGATACGCCAAAGGAAGCGTTGTATTTGGCGCAAAAATGCGTTGGACTACGTGTTTTTGAGGATGACCACGACAAAATGAATCTTGCCTTGGCTGATGTCGGTGGACAAATCTTGGTGGTAAGCCAATTTACGTTATATGCCGACTGCCGCAAAGGGAAACGCCCGAATTTTACCAAGGCTGCCAACGGTGCATTGGCAAACGAATTGTACGAATACTTTGTAGACTGCTGTCGTGGCCTTGGCGTCGAAACACAGACCGGTGAATTCGGCGCAGACATGAAGGTCGAACTACTCAATGATGGTCCGGTAACCATTGTCTTGGACACGGATGAGCTGATACGAAAGAAATAAAGGAGAAGCTATGCAAATCAAGCAATATGTTGTAGGAGACGTTTCTACCAACTGCTATCTGGTGTATGACGAAACGACACTGGAAGGCGCGATCGTCGACCCCGGCGATGCGGCGGATCGGCTGCTTGCGGATATTACATCTGCCAACATCAAACTGAAATACATCTTGTTAACTCACGCCCATTTTGACCACATCATGGCTGTTGGGGCAATCCATCGGGAAACCGGTGCAAAGGTTGTGGTCAGCAAGGATGACGCGTATCTATTTGACGGTACTGCATCCCTTTCTCCCTTTGGCGCATATGGCCGCCAAATGCTGCGGAAATTTGATTTCCCAGGCGCAGATATCTGGATCACGGAGGATTTGGAACTGACATTCGGCGGTATGACTGTTACGTTCTATCGTACACCTGGGCATACGCCCGGTTCCTGTGTCATCCAGTTAGGGGATCACATTCTGTTTACAGGTGATACGCTGTTTTGCCGCAACTGCGGGCGTACCGACCTTCCGGGAGGCGATTGGAACACCATGCTGCAATCACTCAAGAAGCTGCATGACCTGCCGGGAGACTATCAAGTGCTTCCGGGACATGACGCGCTTTCTACGCTGGAACAAGAACGCCGTGAGAATCCCTATATGCGTCAGGCTGTTGAATCATGATTTACACAGTAGAAGGTCTGGAAAACGATCATCCGGTGCGTGATATCCTCTTTCACCTGTTTCCCGCAGAAACCATTGAGCGCGTGGACATCGTTCCGGAGGACGCAGATGCTCTGGGCGTGTTGGTGCAGCAAGTTGGTATGGAACATTGTATCCGCGTCTGCTGCCAGCGCGCAGGCAAGCAGGTTTGCACCCAAAAACGCGCGGGTATTTCAGACGACGCTGTTTTGACCAGACGGCAGCTGACCCATGCCGTCAAGCTCGCTATCTTTGAAGCAGCCACGCCGTTTTTGGATGCCGTTCCCGAATGGGGTTCACTGACCGGCGTGCGCCCCGCAAAATTTGCACGCGGTTTTCTGGAACAGGGCCTTTCCCCTGCACAGGTAGCAAAGATTATGACGGAGCAATATCATGTGTCGTCGGCACGGCGTGCACTGGCAATCCGCTCCGCAGGCATTGCGCTCGACTGCAAAAACAAATTGCAGCCAAACGACATCTCGATCTATATCGGTATCCCCTTCTGCCCTTCCCGATGCAGCTATTGCTCGTTTGTGAGCCATGCCATCGAAAAAGCCGGAAAGCTGATGGCGGAATATCTGAATACCCTGTGTGCAGAAATTCAGCATACAGGTGTCATTCTAGAACAGGCTGGGCTGCGCATCGTTTCGATATACATCGGCGGCGGTACGCCAACCACCCTTTCCGCACAGCAGTTAGACAGGCTGCTGCACACCATGCAACAGGTATTTGACTTGCATGCGCTGGAGGAATTTACGGTAGAAGCTGGGCGCCCGGACACCATCACGAAGGAAAAGCTGCTGGTACTGCAGCAATACGGTGTAGACCGCATTTCCATCAACCCGCAATCGATGAATGAAGCGGTTCTTGCCGCCATCGGCCGGCGTCACAGCCCGCAGGCGGTTCTTGACTGCTTCCGGATTGCACGGGAAATCGGGTTTCACGCCATCAATATGGATGTGATTGCCGGGCTGGATGAGGATACACCGGAGAGCTTTGCCGCAACGCTGGATACGTTGATTGGCCTGGAACCGGAGAACATTACCGTACATACACTGGCAGCAAAGCGCGGTGCGGATCAGCATGACCGTGTGCGCAATGCCAAAAAACAGGAATTGGTACGGCAAATGCTGGATATCGCAGCCAAAAAGCTAACGATGGCCGGATATGCGCCGTACTATCTGTACCGCCAGAAATTCATGGCGGGCGGCTTTGAAAATGTCGGCTGGTGTAAACCGGGCTACGAATGCAAATATAACATTTATATGATGGAGGAGCTGCAAACTATCATATCGTTGGGTGCAGGCGGTGTCACCAAACTGCTGGGCGCAGACGGGCGGAAAATCCAACGCATCAGCAACCCCAAGTACCCATATGAATACAATGTATCTTTGGAGAAAATAAACGCAGGAAAGCAGGCCATTTTGCAATGGGCACAATCCTGCGGAATGCAGCGATGAGGGATTACCATGTTTCAATTAAACCTGGATGATATCAACGAACGCTGCTTACGTGACCCGGCCGAGTTTGTCGGGATGTCGGAGCAGAGCTATACGAATGTCATCGAAAGTATTGCAGAACGCATTTGTGAAAACAGATATGAACGAAAGATTTTATTGCTGAACGGCCCGTCATCCAGTGGTAAAACAACAACAGCAAACCGGATTCGGGATGCTATCCGCCGCCGCGGTGTGCATTCACAATCGATTTCCATGGACGACTATTACCAAAGCCGGGACCGGTACAAGGTTCCGTTAGATGAAGATGGCAATCCGGATTTGGAATCTCCGCTTTGTATGGATTTGCCTATGCTGCGCGATCATTTGGCAGCATTGTGCCGAGGTGAAACCATCGCGGTTCCAACATATGATTTCATGCATCATATTCGGACAGAAGAAACAAAGGAAGTCCACTTAAAAAAAGGCGAGATCGTCGTCATCGAAGGCATCCATGCATTCAACGACGTGCTAATGGCCAAGGTGCGGGAATCCTCCATTGGTATTTACATGGCGATTGGAACGCAACTGGTCATTTCCAACAACTGGCGTCTCGCACCGCACATACTGCGATTTGTCCGCCGCGCCATTCGCGATAAAAATTTCCGCGACTCTTCTGTATTGGAAACCATTGATATGTGGCGTTCGGTTCGCCGGGGCGAAAAGCTGTATATCCGCCCGTATATCTCATCTGCGGATTTCATTGTCAATACATATCTTCCATATGAAGGTTGTGTTCTGATGAATCAGCTGCGTGTGGATGCGGAACCATACCATCAGGAAATGGAGGACGCTGGCTTGGGTGATCTTGTTCGCGCGTTGGACCGGTTTGCCGTGCTGGATGATCTGCGTCTAATTCCCAAAAATTCAATCATGCATGAATTTATCGGTTAATGACACAAAAAGGCATACCATCATAAAATAATGTATATCACAAAGATATGACCGACACACAACGAAAGGAGCTTCCAGATGGAAAAGAAAAATTTCTTTGAAAAGGCAATTGTCTCTGCAGAGCTGTTGGCAAACCGTACCGGCGTTGCCGCAACCAAGGCTGCAGATGCTGCCAGCAAAACCGCCGCCAGCATGGTTGGTTCAACGAAGTTGAATTTGCAGATTTTCGACCTGAACACCGAGGTTGAGCTGCTGTACAAAGAGATCGGTAAAATGGTCTATCGCGTCCATACCGGTCAGGAAGAGGATCAGGAAACGCTGCACGCCAATCTGGTTCTGATTGATGAGAAACTGGAGAAAATAGAAGCGCTCCGCGCCCAAATCCAGGAATCCAAAGCGTCGGTTACCTGCCCTGTGTGTGGCAAAGAATGCTCGAAGGAATCTGCATTTTGCAGCCACTGCGGCGCACAGCTATAAGCCCATAAAATTACTTCTAATACAATAATCTGATTCATACCTTGTCTCAATAGGAGGCAAGGCATGAATCGAAAAAAAGAAAGCTTTATCGGCGGCGCCATGGCGCTGCTTGCTTCCAGTATCATCGTCAAACTGCTGGGAGCATTGTTTAAAATCCCATTAACCAACCTGATTGGGGATAGCGGTATGGGATTGTTTGCGTTTGCCATGCAGTTCTTTTCCCTGTTGTTCGTCGTTGCGGCAGCAGGGTTGCCGGTTGCGGAGGCGCATTTGGTCTCTGAGTCCTTGGCTTTGGGAGACCGGGCGCGAGCGCGTTCGATTGTCAAACATGCCATTCTGGTTTTCGGTGCGCTTGCGTTGGTTTTGTCTGCCGCATTGGCGGGCTTTTCGCCGCTGTTATGTAGCCTGCTCGGGGAACAGGACGCGGTATGGTGTGTCATTGCCATTGCCCCAGCTGTCTTTTTTGTCACCATAGAAGCGGCTTTGCGCGGCTGGTATCAAGGCACAGGCAACATGGTCCCAACGGCTGTATCACAGGTTGCCGAAGCGGTTGGCAAGCTCGTGATCGGGCTTATCCTGGCAAAGAAAATGCTGGATACCGGATATGGCATTGCCGGCGCATCGGTCGGCGCAGTGATTGGCGTAACCTGCGGTGAGCTGCTCGCCATGTCATATCTGATCTGGAGCGCACGCAGGGGCATCCGACATGTACTGCATCGCCAAATAGGTCAGGCATCCGCTCTGCCGCAGCTGTTTCAACTGATGGTTCCGGTTACATTGGGCGCTGCGGTCATGACGGTATCTGGTTTTTTGGACATGGCCGTGATTTATCGTCGGCTTCCGGCGGCAGGATTTTCCGCAGCGGAAATTGTAGCGGCATACGGCGCATACACCGGTATGGCCATGACGCTGTTCAATTTGCCGCAGGCATTGTCCAATTCGGTTTCCGTCAGTGTGTTGCCCGCTTTGTCTGCGGCGCATGCGTGCCGGAATACCCGGCAGGAACGCCGTCTTGTAACATCGTCGATGCGATTGACCCTGCTTGTCTGTGTACCGTGCGGTGTTGGCCTATTCGTGTTTGCAGGACCGTTGCTACGCGCCCTATTTGCTTCGCAGCCGCGCGGTGTACAGACTGCGCAGCCGCTGCTCCAGCTTTTGGGGATTGCAGAGCCATTGGTCGGCCTATCGGCCATTGCAACCGCGGTACTCCAGTCGTTTGGCCGTCCAGACTTGACCGTATATTCTATGGCAATCGCATGCACTGCTAAGTTTGCGGTCAGCTTTTCTCTGGCAGCTCAGCCGGAAATCAATATTTTGGCAACTCCCATCGGGACATTGGTTTGTTACAGCATCATGCTGGTATTCAATTTCATCTCTATTGTCCGCCTAATGCATTGGAGGCCGCCGCTGTTTCGTTCGGTTTTGCGTCCACTTGCGGCATCTGTCGGTATGGTCATACCAGCTTGGATACTGGAGCAACGTCTGGAACAAATGATGCAGCTGACACCGGCAGTTTTCTTATCTATTGTTGCAGCAATTCCGCTTTATCTGGCATTGCTGCTGATATTCCACGCAATCAATGCGGAGGATATACGCCCCTTGCCGGGAGGGCAGTACATGATACGCATTTTCCGGTTGAAAGATTACGATTGAGAAAGGGATTGAACAATTTCAAATGGAATTTCAAATCAAGGAACGGTATAACTTTGAGGATTTATTGCAGGTTATGCGGATATTACGCAGCGAAAACGGCTGCATGTGGGATCGCGCCCAGGATCATCACAGCATCCGTCGCGCTTTTATCGAAGAAACGTATGAGGTTTGTGAAGCGATCGACAATGAAGATGTGCAGCTTCTGAAGGAAGAGCTGGGCGACGTCCTGTTCCAAGTCATTTTTCATGCACGCATCGAAGAAGAGCAGGGCCATTTCAATATGGACGATGTTGCAGACGGCATTTGCAAGAAGATGATCTATCGTCATCCACATGTATTCAAAGGTTTGACCGTCGATTCGACAGATGAAATCCTTGACAATTGGGATGATTTAAAAAAGGCGGAAAAACACCAGGAAAGCGTCACAGACACACTGAACAGCGTAGCGCGCAGCTTGCCCGCATTGATCCGCGCAGAAAAAGTGCAGCACAAGGCGGCAAAGGCTGGCTTTGCATGGCCGGATGTATCTGGTGCGCTGGGCAAGGTCGAGGAAGAGCTAGACGAAGTAAAGCGCGCACTCAACGGCGACGGTAATGTGCAAGAGGAACTTGGGGATCTGCTGTTTACCGTCGTAAATCTTGCGCGCTTTACCGATACCGACCCGGAAAGCGCGCTGAACGACACTTCGGAAAAATTTATCCGTCGCTTCTCTCATGTGGAGCAAGGGGCAATTACACAGGGAAAACAGATATCTGACCTGACACTCCAGGAACTGATTCAGTTATGGGACGAAGGAAAGCAGCATGAAGAAAGCTGAGTTTGTTTCCATCGTCGCTGCACAGACTGGGATGACGAAAAAAGATACCGAATGTGCGCTGGACGCCATCTGCCGCAGCCTGGCAGATGCCCTGGCGCAGGGCGATCGAGTCACACTTCCCGGAATTGGAACCTTTGCTGTCAAGCAGCGTCCGGCGCGGGAGGGCCACCTTCCTTCTACCGGTGAACGCATTGACATTCCTGCAACCAATATCCCAATTTTCCGCCCGGCAAAGCAATTAAAGGAAAAAGTCAACACATAAATAAAAACAACAATAAAAACAACGCGAAATCACATTTTACACCAAAAAGCAGCGTAACGCATACACTGTGCGCCACGCTGCTTTTTCATATGGTTCATCTGGTAATTACTCGTTCCGTATCAGCCAATCCGCTTTGGTCAAGCAGGTAATATGTTCGGTACGGATATCATCCGTCAACTTCCAATGTACATCCTTGTTGGTATGATGATAACGAAAACCACATTTTTCCTGTACACGTTTGGATTTAATATTCCCATCGAAATATCCGCACCATATCTTTTCCAGATACAAATCCACAAAGCCGCGACGAATCAACGCCATCGCAGCTTCTGGAATCAGCCCTTGTCCCCAGAATGGTACGCCAATCCAATATCCCAGCTCCGCTTGTGTATCCGGCAAATGCAGATTACTGGCAGTCCCAATCATCAGCCCGATACTGCCAATTGCCCGATTGTCTTCTTTCCGGCATACCGCATAGGTTTCTGTTGCAGATAACACATCCCGGATGATTTCCCGGCTGTTTTCCACGTTTGTGTGCGGCGGCCACCCAGCAATCGGACCTACAGCCGGATCTTTTGCATACATATATAAACTCTCTGCATCCGATAGAAGCCACGGACGGAGAAGTAGCCGTTTTGTTTCTAACTGCATCGACATGGCATTCCTTTCTACCTATGTACCTCTTTTCCGCAAGGGATACGACTATTTTACTTTATTTGCTGTCAAAAATCCACCTGTATCTACATTATTTTCAGCGTTCCGATTTTACAGGCTGCCAGTACCGTTTCCGCTGGCATTCGGCTTCCTTATGGCGGTGCATCCGTTTGACGCAGGCCCCGCAGTATTTCGCTCGGTTGGACTTCAGCGTAAATGCAGCCCGCACTCGCAGCAGCGTTTCACTTCATCCCGGTCCTTCGTGATCTCGGCGTACAAGGCCGCATCCAGCGGGAGGTCAGCGGCCCGGAACCACTGACGCAGCAGCGAATAATGAAATGTTGCTATATGCAGGAGGATTAAACTTTATAATTCATATTCTGTTTCTTGCATTGTTCGAGATATAGAACTATACTATAAAATAAATGATAAAACATGAAAAGAGGCCGCCGAGAAATGGGGCGTGACACCTCGTAGGGTCAATGATTATTGTGCCAGTGGGCGTATCTCCGGTGCTGTGAAGATGGCCGGAGTTTGGCTGATTCCCAAAGCTGTGGAAAAGCCTATTGATGGTCGGACAAAACAAGGAAAGTGCAGAAAGCATGAAACGATATAAAATTATGGTAATTGAAGATGATCCTGTTATACAAGGAGAATTGCAAACATTATTGAATGGAAATGGATATATAACAATTGGAGTAAAGAATTTTTCTGCTGTGACAGAACAGATCAAGGATGAAAAACCTCATCTGATCTTGTTGGACATTAAGTTACCCGGAGAGAATGGTTTTGCTTTATGCTCTAAAATCCGCACTTTCTCCCAGGTACCGATCATTTTTGTAACGAGCTGCAATACAGATATGGATGAATTAAACAGCATTATGCTGGGTGGAGACGCTTTTATCACAAAGCCCTATAACACAGCGATCCTGCTCGCAAAAATCGCTTCCCTGCTGAAAAAATCCTATCCCGTACAGCAAAGGGAACAGATCTCCTGTGGGAATGCAGTGCTTCATCTGGAATCAAGTAAACTGGAGTACGGGGGGAAACGTGTAGAACTGACCAAGAACGAACTGAAAATTCTCTATTACCTTTTCAAGAACGGAGGCAAAATCTGTTCTCGTGCAGATATGATTGAGTATTTGTGGGACAATCAGCTATATGTGGATGACAATGCTTTG
>JAUNIY010000250.1 GCA_030523305.1 Eubacteriales bacterium | reverse complement strand
AAGCCTGCGCCTTCGATCTGCTTGCGCGCTTCTTCAATTTCGTCTACTTCCCATACCTCGCCGGCCTGCTTGTCGTGCAGCGCCCACACCAGTCCGGTAACGCCCGGAATCTGCTTAATCATTTCCGGCGTGATGCTGTCGTTGCCAGCGCCGTACCAACGGAATGTCATTTGCATAATCAAAACCTCTTTTCTTGTGTAAAACCAAACCAGAATATCGAACCAATTCAACACATCCTTGATGATATTATTATACCAGATTTTGAAAGCTGGTACTCGGTATATCTAGCTTGAAATATGGTGAATCTTGTTGTATACTATATATACCACCAAAAAAAAGATTGGAAATTTGTAAAAAATGTACAAAGAAGATTTTACACAACGCCAGATCATGATCCATCACTTTTATGAGTATCATCATTACCGTGACGAGCATCCTCCCGAGGTCGATTTCCACGAACATGCATTTTATGAGATTTATCTGTTTATATCGGGAAATGTCAATTATATCATTGAAGGGCGAACATATAAGCTTCAGCCTGGGGATATCCTGCTGACAAACAACAGCGATATCCACCGCCCTGATATTTTGCCTTCGGATCAACCATATGAGCGCGCAATCATCTGGCTGGACGAAGATTTGTTCAACGGGCTGTGTCTGATCGGAGAGGATTTGACCGTCTGCTTCAAGGATGCTGCCCGCCGCAATTATCGCCTCATCCGTCCCACACAATTCCAACGCACCCAAATCCAAAAAATGTGTGAAGTTCTTGAATTTGAACATGCAAACCATCAAATCGGAAGCCGTGTGCAATCGTATGCCGCAATTATAACCATCCTTGTCCTGCTCAGCCGCGCTTACTATGATACCCCGGATTCCGCACAAGAAGATGTCACAGAAAGCGATCTCGTCAATCGCATCATTCTATATATCAACGAACATCTATCGGATAATTTGACGCTGGATGCCCTGGCGGAACATTTCTACATCAGCAAATACCACCTCGGGCACCAATTTAAGCAGTTTACCGGACTTTCTTTATATCAATATATCATGAAAAAACGTCTGACCGTCGCCCGCAATCGGCTTACGCTCGGCACACCGGTCACGACCGCATATATCGAATGCGGGTTCAATGATTATTCCAACTTTTTAAAAGCGTTCAAACGAGAATTTGGATGTAATCCCAGCTACTTTAGCAAAAATAAACCGTCGGTTCGCAATACAATGTAAATCCTTCATATAAAAATGCCTAGCTCAGTACATTGTCCGTACTGTCTAGGCATTGTTTTTGTCCATCCATTGTTGTCGCGCGGATCCTGACGGTTCTGGCAGGAAGCGCAAAGCCTCCTGCCAGACAAACAGGTAGAAATAGGGGAGGTGTGAAGAGAGAAACGGAAACCCATGGATTTATAACACTGTTTTTCTGTACACTGCCTTTTTCCTGTAAAGAGGCAGTTTCCCAAATACATAAAAACACATGCATCTGCGGTTTCCAGGTTGAAAAGAGAAGTTTATATACTCCCCTTTCAGAAGGCATGCTGCCCATGCCCTCTGAAAGGGGGCCGCACAGCGCG
>JAUNIY010000100.1 GCA_030523305.1 Eubacteriales bacterium | reverse complement strand
GTCATATGCCCTTTCAGGGCTAGTGCAAACCACTAGTTTACTAGTGGTTCTGATTGTAGGAGCGTTTTAAACGGACGCCACGCCATAGCCGTCGAAATGTGGGATAAAACTTTCGCTGATGGATGCCGCGTCCTGTGTCCAGCCTTCTAGACCCAGTGCTTCCATCAAAAAACAGGCGTTGTCATATTCATCATCCGTCAGGCGTCGGGTCAGCTCAGGATAGCTGGATAAGTCGGTACAGGGTGTAAATTGCCGCATCAAACTGACCAGTACAGAATCCCCCCAATGGGTGGCAATGGCGCGCAGAATTTGCGCTGTATCCCCTGTAAGGCCTGGCAGCATCAGATGGCGGATGATGGTGCCGCTTTGTAAAATACCGTCCGCATCCATAACCGGGATATCGGTCTGACGCACCATTTCCGTGATGGCGTCTACAGCGACATCAAAATAATCCGGCGCGACAGAGTATCGCTCCGCATAATACGGGCTGAAATATTTAAGATCCGGTAGATAAATATCAATCATACCGTCCAGCATGCGCAATGTTTCTACAGATTCATATCCGCCGCAGTTATAGACAATCGGGATGGTCAAGCCGTGTGCGCGTGCCAGAGGGATGGCTTGGGCGATGTGTGCCGCATAATGCGTCGGTGTGACCAGATCAATGTTATGGGCGCCTTGCTCCTGTAGGGACAAAAACGTGTCGGCCAGTCCTCCAATATCCGTTACTTTGCCTGTCGTAGCGGCATCATGGCCGGAAATGGCATGATTTTGGCAAAAGACACAGCCAAGCGGGCAATGGCAGAAAAAGACGGTGCCTGCGCCGCGCGTGCCGGACAGGCATGGCTCTTCCCAGCGGTGCAGACTGGCAAGACCGATGCGGATTTTGTCATCCGCGCCGCAGTAGCCGCGTTCCCCTTGGGTTCGATTGACGCCGCAGCGCCGAGGACATAGAGTACAATGCTCCAGCATAAGCCAAAAACTCCTTTTGAAGTGTTGGCATTTATTATAGCATACATTGTGCACAAAAAACAGTGGCAGAAATTTGCAAAGAAAACGTGGCGAGATGTATTGACAAGAAAACTTGGCATTGCTATACTAAAGATGCAAAGAAAACTTGGCGAACAAAGGAGGCTATGGCCATGAAAAAGGAAGAAATTCTAGCGAAAAGCCGGGCGGAAAAGCATGACGAAGGCGAAGAATATGCTGAAGGCAAAGGACGGTATTACGGCGTAAAAGCGATGGCCGTGATGTTCCTTACGTTGTTTCTGTTTAACTTGGCGCAGGGACAGAGGAACGATGTCCTATTCGCCATGTGGTGGACTTACATTGGCTTTGAAGCCTTGGGAAAATATCGCATAGGCCGCAAGACCGTATATCTTATCACGGCTGTGTGCGGCATTGCGGCAGGCGTGTTGTATGCAATGGATTATGTGCTGTACGTACTAAAATGATAAGGAGGGTACGGATATGAAAAAAGAGGATATTTTGGCAAAGAGCCGCGCCGAAAACCGGGACGAAGGCGTGGAATACGCTGCGAACAAAGGCAGATATTATGGCGTAAAAGCGTTGTGCGCAATATTCATCGTTTTGGTTCTGTTTAATTCCTACAAAGGAGCATCCAACTATTCCGTTTTTGCGATGTTTTGGATGTATTGCGGGTTTGAATCCATTGGAAAATTTCGGGCGAACGGCAGCAAGGCATGGCTGATTACCGGTATTTTTGGTGTAAGCGCCGCGATTTTGTTTTGCATTGCGCACATGTTTGCGGTATCATAGGATGAGATGAGAAAGGCGAATGCTGTGAGACCATGGATGACAAACTGATCTTAAAAAACAACCTCAAACAGGCACGAGCGGAAAAAAAGCTGTCGCAAAGCCAGCTTGCGGAAATGGTGGGCGTGTCGCGCAACACCATCAGCTCGATTGAAACGGGGCAGTTTAACCCAACGGCCAAGCTGGCTTTGATTTTGTGCATTGCGCTGGACAAAAAATTCGAGGAATTGTTTTATTTTTGAACTGGGAAAAAGCGGTGAAATGCGGTATACTATCGATAGGATACTATGTATAGCATAACGTAGAAGGGAGAACAAATCATGGAAAGATTCAAAGATTGGCTGCTGCCAGCGGAAGATGACATGGAAAAAGAAATCACGGCAAGCCTTATCGGAGAGCTGGCGTTGATAGGCACTTTTATGAGCGTGGCAATCTGCAATGCTGTCAAAGGAAAGGACAACCGTCCGTTGCTTGTTGTGATTCTGGGTTTCCTGTCGGGAAAATGGATCGGAAGATTTTTGGAGACCCGGGAGAAAAAGGACTTGCTGCTCAGTGTGCTCAATTTGCTTTCCGGCGTGTTGTATACGCTGAGCTGCCTGCTGGACAACCAAGAGAAATAAAGGAGAGGATCGCATGAATTTTTGTGATTTCCCGGAATTGGCGAAAGTCGCGCGTGGGGAGTCTGCTGCGGAAATCGTGTTCCGTGGAGGGAATGTGGTGAATGTGTTCACGGGCGAGGTGATACAAACCTCTGTAGCGGTGACAAATGGTACGGTTGTGGGGATCGGTGACCAATATGTGGGGGAGACAGAAATCGACCTTTCAGGAAAGTACCTGTGTCCCGGTTTTCTTGACGGACATCTGCATTTGGAATCCACCATGGTTACACCGGCGGAGCTGGTGGAACAAGCTGTACAATGCGGCACAACCACATATATCGTGGACCCGCATGAGGCGGCCAATGTCAGCGGCGCCGCAGGTATCGATTATATTTTAGAGGAAACCGACGATGTACCCGCGAATGTATTTGTCATGATGCCGTCCTGTGTGCCGTCCTTGCCGTTTGAAGACAACGGCTGTACCTTTGATGCGGCGGAAATGCAGCGGTATATCGATAACCCGCGTGTCCTTGGGCTAGGCGAAGTGATGGATTATGTATCAACCGTTGGAGCTGCACCAGCTATGGTGGAAAAGCTTGCTCTGTTCGACGGTATGCCAAAGGATGGCCATGCGCCGGGGTTGTCCGGCAAAGAGCTCAACGCTTATGTGTTGGCAGGCATTACGAATGACCATGAATGCTCCGGCTTTTTGGAAGCTATGGAGAAGCGGCGGCTAGGGATGCATATCCATGTGCGGGAAGGCAGTGCGGCGCGCAATTTGGAGCCGATT
Source organism: Eubacteriales bacterium (assembly GCA_030523305.1). Taxonomy (GTDB): domain Bacteria; phylum Bacillota; class Clostridia; order Oscillospirales; family Butyricicoccaceae; genus Butyricicoccus_A. Next base: position 7,000 of record JAUNIY010000100.1, on the reverse strand, counting down.
GTCCGTGGTATTGTGGAAACCAAGCAAGATATCAGCGGCTTTTCGTTCTGCACCGACGACAAGCATATCGAGGATATCCATACGGAAGGGCATATTGATTTCTGCATCCGCAAAGCGATCGCGTGCGGCATGAAGCCGGTGGATGCCATCCGTATGGCGACCATCAACACAGCCAGGCAGTATAATCTACAGCATCAGGTCGGCGCGATCGCGCCGGGAATGCAGGCGGATTTTGTCGTGCTGGATGATTTGGAAACGGTGGCCGTCAGCAAGGTTTTCCACAAGGGTGTGGATGTGGCCGATTTTCATGCACAGCCAAAGCTTCCGATGGACAGTCCGCTGCGCCGCACGATGCACAGCCTTCCGGTGCAGCCGGAACAGCTGCAACTGCCGGTAGGGGAAAGCAACGATGTCATCCGCGTCATTCCGAACGAAATTGTGACAGGGCATGATACGGTAACGCTGCCGCAGCAGGACGGTTTGTTTGTCGCAAATGCGGAATTTAGCAAAATTGCTGTTGTCGAGCGGCACCGGAATACCGGAAAGGTTGGCGTTGGCGCAGTTGCTGGGTTCTGCATCCAGGGCGGCGCGATTGCATCTACCGTTGCGCATGACAGCCATAATCTGTCTGTCATTGGCGACAACGATGCGGATATGCTGCTTGCCATCGCGCATCTGAGAGAAATCGGCGGCGGTTACACGCTGGTAGAGCATGGAAAGATCCTATCGACAGTTGCATTGCCGATTATGGGCCTGATGAGCGATGCTGGATTTGAAAGCGTACAGAAGGAGCTTTCCAAAATGATTGCAAAGGCGCATGAAATGGGTGTACCGCAAGATGTTTCCCCGTTGACGCTGTTGTCTTTTCTTGCGTTGCCTGTCATTCCGGCGCTTCGTATCACGCCGCGCGGCCTGTTTGATGTCGAACAGATGAAATTTATCCAGGCATGAAAAACAACTCCTTGCCGTCGGCCATCTAGCCAACGGCAAGGAGTTGATTCCTTTTTATAGGTGCAGCAACAAGGTGTGCAGGTCTGCCACAGTTTCGACGATATGGGTTGCATGATATTTCTCCGCTTCCGCACGGGAGCCGAAGCCGTATAAGACATATGTGCAGTCGATGTCATTTTTTTGTGCGCCGACAACGTCATGCAGTCGGTCGCCAATCATTTCCACGTCTTCCGGCGCTGGATCACCGGCAATTTCGAGCGCCAACTGGATAATTTGTTCCTTTTTGTTGAGTTGGCCGTCCAGGGTTGCGCCGCAAATATGTTCCAGATACGGTGTCAGCCCGAAGCGGTCTGCAATACGGACAGCGTATTCTTCTGGTTTGCTGGTCACCATGTAACAGTGTTTGCCTTCTTTTTGTAAATCGGCAAGCATTTCGGGAATCCCGTCAAAAACGCGGTTTTCGAATAAGCCGCTTACAGAATATCGTGCGCGGTAATCTTGAACAGCTTTCTGCGCCTGCTCCTTCGTCATGCCTGCAATCTCCTGGAAGCTATCGATCAATGGTGGGCCGATGAATTGGCGGAGATTTTCCTCGTCCGGATACGGCCAGTTTTGCAGATCCAATGCATGTTTGACACAGTTTAAAATACCTTCTGCGGAATCGGTCAGTGTTCCGTCCAGGTCAAAAAATAAAAATCGTTTCATAATATCTCCTGCTTTTTTGGATTTTTCGATACCTTCAGTGTATCAAATTTTTCACAGAGACGCAACTATAATTGCGGTTCCAGTTCTGCGCGCAGCTTGAGCAGGGCTTTTTTTTCGATGCGGGACACATAGGAACGTGAAATGTGATGCAGCCTGGCAACCTCGCGCTGTGTCAGCGGTATATGGCCGTTCAGCCCATAGCGCAGTTGAATGATTTCCTTTTCCCGCGGCTCCAGCACGCGAAGGGCATGAAAAATCAATTGGCTTTGGTCGCTGAGGTCGATTTGTTCCAGAGCATGGTCCTGGACGCTTAGGACATCCATCAGCGAGAGGGAATTGCCGGTGCTGTCCTGATCCATTGGTTCATCCAGAGAGACTTCATTGGAGAGCTTTTTGGAGGAACGAAAATACATCAGGATTTCATTTGCTATCCTCCCGCCAATCCGTTAAAGCGGGCGGTTGCGCGCCAGTCAGCACAATGTGGGCATGTGTACCGTCCCATATGACGGTTTGGACAAGCGCGCGCAATACGGCTCGTTGCTGCTCTACAGACATTGCGTCGATACTGGCGGAAAAGGCAGATAACACAGAAACAAGCGTGTGAAAGGCGGCATCATATGAGGCGCATGGGGAAGCACGGCCTTCCAGCTCCAGCATATGCGCGTCAAGCGCGTCGTTGGCGCGGGATAGCTGCTGCATGCGGTCGGTAATCAGACGCTTGGCGGAAGTGTCGTGCAAGTCCGTCAGGGAATCCACAAGTGCAGTGAGCTTTCGCGTATTTTCCTGCTTTTGCGCGCGGAGAGAACATAGCTTGGCGTCGGATTCGTCACGACTGTCAGTATAGAGCCGTTTTCCCTTTTCCAATCGTGCAAGCAAGCGTTTTGCATCTGGACGGAGCTGTTTGATTTGCTGGATCACAGCGCCATCCAAGGCCATACCGTTTGCGTTGCAGCAGTCACAGCGGCTCCGCTTGCTGCGCTCTTTTTGTTTGCAAACATAGAAGAAGGAAGGGGATTGATCTGTGGATTTTCGTTTTCCACATTTGGGATACATGCGGCTCCCGCAGCGGCAAAACAACAAGCCGGTCAGCAGCGCCCGATTGCCTCTGGGGCTGTGATAGTGTTTGGATTGGTTTTGTTCCAGCCGCTGCTGTACCTGTATCCATGTCCTGGATGGGATCAGCCCGGGATGTTGTCCCAACGCGATAATCCATTCCTGCACTGAGTTATGGATAGTGGCGCGGCCTTTTTGTTGATCGGTACGGTTGTAAGCCAGAATGCCATGCGTGCCGTCAAAGGAAGATAGATCGGAACAAATCTCCGCTTGCTTTTGTGAAAAATAATCATATGCATCCCGGTCTGCGATCATGTAGACAGGATTCTGTAGAATAGTTTTGATGGAAAAACGAGTGAAGCTGCGTCCGGTTTTCGTTGTAGTATGCCGACGGAGTAGCTCGGCATCCACGGCGGTCAGCGAGCCGGTTTCCATGAATAGATCGAAAATGCTGCGAACGGTTTCCGCTTCCTGCGGGATCAAGGTCAAATGACAGGCTTTTTTTGTCTTGCCGTCCAGCAGGACGGTTTTTCTGCTCTCTGAGGCATAGCCGGTCGGTGTGGTTCCGCCGAGCCAGCGTCCGGTTTTTGCCAGTTCAAGCATGTTGTCGCGGATGCGTTCTGCAATGGTTTCCCGTTCCAGCTGGGAAAACACGGATGCAATGTACATCATAGCGCGGCCCATCGGCGTACTGGTGTCAAACTGTTCTTTGATCGAAATAAATGCGATATCCAGGCGGCTCAATTGCTCGATCAATGAGGCAAAGTCGCCAATATTGCGGCTGATACGATCCAGACGATATACGACGATTGCCTGGAATGCATGATCGGCTGCGGCCCGCATCATGTTTTTAAAATCCGGGCGTTCAAGGTCGCGGCCGGAAAAGCCTTCGTCTTCATACACGATTGCCTGTGCCGCGGCGGCATCGCCATATTGTGCGCGGATATACGATTTGCAAAGGTCGATCTGATTGCCGATGCTTTCCCCTTTTCCGGTAAATTTTGATTTGCGGGAATAGATTGCGATACAATCTGTGCGTTGGGACATGGACTCAGCTCCTTGATGCAATATATGGTTAGAATATATGCCAGCATTGCGCACGGAAGACTGAGATACAGAATACGAAACACACGGCAGCCAGGGCTGTCGCTTGTTGGGAAACATGGATATTATGCTTTGATAAAATGGAAATCACAGCAGGGGGCACCGTTTGCCAAGGTACCCGCTCGCGCAAAGCGGATCTTCGGCAACAATCCGGAAAAGGCAATATCGTCATTTTCGCAAAAGACACAGCACAATTCCGGGCAATGATAGGCATTTGTCAATTCCCAGTAGATACAGCTGTGAAAATGAAATTCAATTTCTTTTCTGTCGCAGCGTATCCATTCTGTTGTCCAGCCTTCTGTCGGAAAATTCTTCTTCAAATGTTTTTTTACACCCAGCCGGTAAAGCGTATAAGCAAATGGCATCCGTCCCAATTGGTTCATGTCTTCTTTTTGGATGCCTGCGGCTTTATGGGTCTCTTTCCGAACATAGTCCAACGCTGTTTCTTGCGGCATACCTTCGGCACGAATCGCACGATAATATGCCATAATAGGAAACAGCTTATATTGGCAATGTATCCGGATTGCGTCGCTGCTTCGATCATCCGTTTGCTTGAGAAATTCCTCGTAGATGTCTTGTGTCCGTTGAAACATAACGCGACCTTTTTCGGGGCCGAATTGCTGCGTACAATCGTTTTCCAAAAATGGAAACGTGGTTTCATGTATTGTCATCTGAACTCTCTCCTTTGAAGTGCCCCAAGCCTTTTAAAATTTTGATGGCGACTTCCTGCATCACATCGGCCTTGACGACTGCGATCCCCTGTTCTTCATCACCCAAAACCAGCAAAGTATCCCCGGGTTTGATGCCGAATATTTCCCGCGCTTCTTTTGGAATCACAATTTGCCCGCGTTCTCCCACTTTTACTGTTCCGAATATGTGTTTTCCTTTTGGCATTGCCATGATCGTACACCTCTGAATTCATACTTTTCATATTTATATGAAAAGTATACATGAAGATGGTGGAAATGTCAAGACAGGCATTTTATAAGCATAGGATAAATTGTGCATGATAACACGAAAAAAGCTGCTGACACGGTGTTTCTGTGTCAGCAGCGGTTGTCCGATTGTCAAATGCGTTACAAACCGATCATCAAAATCTTGACAACGGTTCCGATGGCAATGATGGCGCCTGCGCCCGCTGTAATCGAATAAATGGTTCGGGATTCCGGATCCTGTTTTTCTTTTGTCAAATAGTACAGGCCTGCGCCGCAAATGGCAATTCCAATGACAAAGGCGATGACTGTAAAGATGATACCACTCATGAATGTTTCCTCCAATGTAATAGCAATGCGGAATGAATGATGACGAGTACGGAGCCTGCGTTATGAACCAGGGCACCGACCACGGGGTTCAGGATTCCTACCATGGCGAGTACAATCGCGAGAAAGTTCAGCCCCATGGAAAAAGAAAGATTGATACGGATGGTCCGCATCATGCGTTTGGAAAGCGCCAACAGGTGAGGGAATTCCTTGATCTCATCATCTACCAGCGCAATATCAGCCGCATCGACAGCAATATCGCTTCCAATGCCGCCCATTGCGATGCCAACCATTGCCTTTTTCAAAGCCGGGGCGTCGTTTACGCCGTCGCCGATCATGCAGATGGGATTGCCGGCGTTCTGGCAATCGTCGATATAATGGAGTTTATCCTCCGGCAGGCAGTTTGCATGGACTTCGCGGATATGCAGCTGGTTTGCAATGTGTGCGGCGGCATTTTCGTGGTCACCGGTCAACAGTACAGGCTGTACGCCTATGGCTTCGAGCGCACGGATCATATCGGCGCTTTCTGCCCGCATGGTATCAGACAGGACGATATAACCGGCAAAGATCCTGTTTACAGCGGCGTAAATGACGGTGCAGCCTTGCTCAAGATATGATGCTGCGTCGGTTGACGGAACGGTAATGTTCTGTTCATGCAGCATTTCTTGGTTTCCCGCAAGCACTTGCTTCCCATCGACAACAGCGGAAACACCGCGCCCGGGAAGCATTTGAAATTCCGATACCGATTGCAGAGGGAGACCGGTGTCCTCCTGGAAACAGCCGACAATTGCTTTGCCAAGCGGATGCTCTGACAGCTGCTCGGCAGAAGCGACCAGGGAATACAATACGTTATTGCTGGTATCAGATGACGATTTCACAGCAATGACCTTTGGTGCTCCATAGGTCAGCGTTCCGGTCTTGTCAAACGCAACCTTCGTAACCTGAGCCAAGCGTTCCAAAGCATCCCCTTCGCGCACAAGGAAGCCATGCTTTGTGGCATTGCCAATCGCTGCCATAATTGCCGTTGGCGTTGCCAAAACCAGTGCGCAAGGGCAAAATACAACGAGGATCGTAACGGCGCGTATCATTTGCCCGGTTATCAGCCAAGTCAGTGCGGCAGCTGTCAGCGCGATGACAACAATCCAAGTAGCCCATCGGTCTGCCGTACTGACAATTTTGGCCTTTCCGGCGTCGGCGGATTGGACAAGCCGTATCATGCGTTGGATCGAGCTGTCCGCACCGACTTTCGTCGCTTGCATATCAAAAGCGCCAAATTGGTTGACTGTGCCGCTGGATACCTCGTCGCCGACCGTTTTATCCACAGGAAGGGATTCACCTGTCATCACGGCCTGATTGATGGATGTTTGACCCGATAGAATGATGCCGTCAACCGGTATGCTTTCGCCCGGCAGGACGCGGAGGATGTCTCCGACGGATACTTGTTCTGCGGGCATGATGGTTTCCGCCCCGTTTTGCAGTACCCTTGCTGTTTGCGGCGTCAGATGTACGAGCTTTTCAATCCCAGCCCGGGCTTTGGCAACGGTCATTTCCTCCAGCAGAGCGCCCAGCTGCATGATAAAAGCAACTTCTCCGGCGGCAAAATCTTCCCCGATACAAATCGAAGCAATCAGTGCGAGTGAAACCAAAACGTCCGCTTTGATGTCAAATTCCGTGACAAGTCCAATGATGGCCTCTAAAATAATCGGGATGCCGCACAGGATAATGGCAATCCACGCCGGATCGAAGGGAAGTGCGAATGGGTGGAAGATGCTGATTATCAGGGCAAGTCCTGAAATGACCAACAGCGTGACGTCCTTTTTTACTCCGCCGAGCGCAAGCAAATGCTCCAGCTTGCATAGAAACGTATGGATCATAGAAACCTCCTTTATACCCATGGGGGTATATGTTGATAATACCATAGGGGGTAT
>JAUNIY010000099.1:2658-10212 GCA_030523305.1 Eubacteriales bacterium | reverse complement strand
AATCTACTTTTCTGCACTGCTATATGGACTTTACACAGATTTTGGGATTCCCCCGATTCCCCCGAATATCGGTCTGAAACGTCCTCTCTTGGTATTGGTACGTTCTGCGATTGCACCGAACATCGGGTCGTTGATGCCATCCCAGATCTTTGCGATCAACATGATAGCGGAAGCTACTGCTGGAGCCATGCCTACTACGTCAGTATAGAATAAGCTCAGATAGCTGCCAATAAAGGTCCAGCAGAGGTTGCTGGCAAAATCACCGCAGCCATAGGCAAATAGTGTCAGTTTTGATAATTTCTTTGTTTTTTCCATCTCTTGCCTCCAAAGTTTTATTATACCTTGACAGAGAACGAAATCAAATATAGAATAACAATTGAATCAAGGTTGTTTTATCCTTATTCATTGGCATAGTCGGTATTCGCAGTACCGACTGTGCTTTTTTCATTTCTCTGTTAGCTCTTTTTTAAAGCCGGAGTTGTTTCTCTTTACTTTTCACATGCAGCCAGCAGCTTCTTTACCATCGCTACGTGACGGGAAGTCTGTTCCACTGCCGGATAACCGCCTTCGTCCTCAAACTCAAAAACGATGTAGCCTTCAAAATCGGAATCAGCGATAACGGGAATAATTTCCTCATACGGAATGGATGCTTCCTTCAGGTTCTCATCAATATAATGGAACTTACCATGCATTTCGAAGCAGTACGGCATAATGCGCTTCAAACCTTCCAGTTCTTCCGTACAGGACTTGCGGAACTGTACAAAGCCATACATACTGCTCAGTGTGCTGAACAGTACGGGGCACTTCTGCATTTCCGGTATCATGATACCCATAGCCTCATCCTGCGGCACATTGTCATAACGCAGTTGAGCCATTTTGTTCAGAACTTCCTCAGAAGCGCCTGCAGCCAGCGCTCGATCCCAGTACGGCTTGTTCGGCTTTGTTGCAAAGCAGCCAAAATCCGGAATAAAGCCAATGTACTTGCTGCCGGTCTCTTCAATCACCTTGATATAATCCAGAATTGGCTGTGTATTCGGTGTTTCCGGATTGTGAATTTCGATGCCAACCTTTACGTTATATGCTTCAGCAACCGGAGCGATACGAGCCAGGCCATTCGGAGAAAGCAGGAACTGCTCACGCATAACAGTACAGCCCAGTTTGTTTGCGGATACGATATCGGTGATTGCACGTGCAACCATTTCATCCTCTGTCAAATCGCGGTCACGGAGCATGCCGCGATCCATGTTGGCAGAATAACAGATCGGACCAATACCATACTTTTCCTTGCACTTTTCCACAAATGCAACGAATTGATCCGCTACATACGGATAAGACGGAATCATCTGCGATGCAACGATTTCATAGCCCTCAGCACCCATTTCTGCTGCAGTGCGGATCACACCTTCCAGATCCAGTTCACCCTTCAGATACGGCGTACCCAGAGAGAACAGCGTAATACCAGTTTTAACCTTTGCCATAATATATTCCCTCCTTAATCGGTGATCGGCAGAGTCTTGCTGCCGCAGCTGTCAACAGGCATGTACTGATGATCCGGTCCAATCGGCATATACGGAGAACGGAACATCAGGGTTACATCAATCTTATGCTCCCCATCCGGTAGACCTCCCGGATAAAATACACGAATGGTGGCCGGTTCAATGACCTGCCAGAACTCAATATAGCACTTGTCAAATTCACACAGGCTGAATTCCTTGCCATTGATACAAAACTTAATGTTCTGAGTCGGTACTTCAAAGTCATCCACCTTGATGCCAAATGCATCAATAACAGATAGGAAATGTCCGCGGTAGTAGCTTAGACGGATATCAAACTGATAACCCATACGTTTCCCATTTACATAATAATGCTTCAGGCTGTCACTGACTACTACATCTACAAAATTCATGCTCATTGCAAAAGCCATAATTTTTCCTCCAAACCGGGGGAGGATTTCCTCCTCCCCATCCGCTGTCAATCAGAATTGTTCATTAGAACTTGATTTCCTTATTTTCCTTTGCAGACTGATAAATAGCATCCAGTATCTTGGTAACTGCCAGAGCCTCTTTTGGCTTAACCAGCGGTTCGGTATCATTCTGGATGGCTTCCAGCCATTGACGTGCATCAATGGTGCCCTCTTCACCGCCGCCTCCGCCGAAGTAAGCAACACCGCCGATCGGAGACAGCTTCTCTTCCATCAACTGGCCGTTACGTGCACGGTTGTAAATCAGTTCGTTCTTGGAATGGCTCATGCCGGAATGAATCTCGGCACCAGCTTCGGTACCACACAGAGTCGTGGATGCTTCACGGGACTCTAGAACATTCAGTGCCCAGCTTGCTTCCAGCTGAACGGCGAACACTTTGAGACGTTTGTCAACCAAGGCGACAATGTTAAAACTGGTGAGAAGCTGCTTTCTTTCGATATAGAAAAAATTCAGGCAGCAGGCTATTCGCTGGTAACGCCGATTGTCATTGCCAATACCGACGATTACCTTGATATCATACCGTCCGGTCTGGAAAACCCCAAGGAATTCCTGACCATCGTTCGCTGATTGTGCAAATTGGGAGGTGTTACTGTGAACACATTTCCAACCAACTTTCTATGGGGCGGCGCGACAGCAGCAAACCAGTGCGAAGGCGCCTATCTCGAAGGCGGCAGAGGGCTTTCTAATGTCGACCTGATTCCTTCCGGTGAAAACCGGTATCCCGTCGCATGCGGTGAGGTCGATCCGAAAACGCTGCATGGAGAGCGTTTTCCATCCCGCAAGGCAATTGATGCGTATCATCACTATCAGGAAGACATCGCACTGTTTGCTGAAATGGGCTTCCGAGTCTATCGTTTTTCCATCTGCTGGTCGAGAATCTTCCCAAACGGCAATGAAGCAGAACCGAACGAAGCAGGTTTACAGTTTTATGAATCCGTCATTGACGAATGCCGGAAATATAACATTGAACCGCTGGTTACGATCAGCCATTTCGACGTCCCGGTGCACTTAATCGAAACCTATGGTTCATGGCGAAATCGAAAGATGGTGGATTTCTATTTGAACCTGTGCCGTACCTTGTTTACACGATTCCGCGGTAAGGTCAAATACTGGATTACCTTCAACGAAATCAACATGATTCTCCACATGCCGTATATGGCAGCCGGGTTGACCTTCCTTCCGGGGGAAAACAAACAGGATGTCTGCTATACGGCCGCGCATCACGAGCTGATTGCCAGTGCATTGGCTGTCAAGCTGGCGCATGAAATCGACCCAAACAATATGGTCGGCTGTATGCTTGCAGCAGGGAATGCTTATCCGCACACCTGCAACCCAATCGACGTGATGGAATCCATCCGCATGGATCGAGAAAACTATTTCTTTGTTGATGTCCAGTCGAGAGGATATTATCCCGCCTATGCGCGCAAGCAGATGGAGCGTGAAGGCATTCACATCCCGTTTGTAGATGGCGACGAGAAAATTTTACGTCAGGGTACAGTGGACTATATCTCGTTTTCTTACTATAACAGCATGGTTGCCAGCAGAGATCCAGAGATACAGGGAACCGCCAAGGGAAATATCTTTGCATCAATTGAAAATCCCTATCTGGAATCCAGCGAATGGGGTTGGCAGATCGACCCACTGGGGCTGCGCATCACGCTCAATTCCCTGTATGACCGCTACCAGAAACCACTATTCATTGTGGAAAACGGGTTGGGCGCACGCGATACGCTTTGTGATGGAACCGTCCATGATACCTATCGCATTGCTTATCTACGCGAGCACATCAAGGCGATGAAGGATGCGATTGTCATCGACGGCGTCGACCTGCTCGGCTATACAACTTGGGGCTGCATCGACCTCATCAGCGCAAGTACAGGTGAGATGCGAAAACGGTACGGCTTTATCTACGTCGATGCGGATGAAAACTGCGAGGGTTCCCTCCAGCGTCTCCGCAAGCAATCGTTCTACTGGTATCAAAATGTCATCCGTACCAACGGGGCACAATTGGATTTGGAATAGATCATTTCCACCTATTTACAGTTTATTTGCAAACGGGCGGCAGTCGCAAAGATTGCCGCCCGTTGGTATTGTTTGAAACATGTTATTTATAACAATACTTTTTCCGTTTTTTCTTGAAATACAAAAGCAGCAGCCTGCTAAAGTGTGTGAAACACTCTAGTAGGCTACCGCTTTTTGCATTTTAATTAAATCAAGTGATTTCGGTTAATTTTATCCCGCCAGACCGATTGGAGAGAACAGCGCATACAGTGCGATCATCAAAATGATAACGAACGCTGCAAATACTTTGCCACACTTCCACGGTGTCATATCCACCTGCGGGTTATATGTAACAGTGACCTCTTCCTTCGCCGGAGCAAGTTTTGCAAAAGCAAACAGAATCAGGCAGTCGATGAGGAACATCGCGGTCGTCACATACAAATAGTGGCAGATATGCGGGGACAGCGTATTCAGCCCAATGGCATACAGCACAACATGCGTACCAGTCATGATCCAGCATGCCTTGGATGGAACCGGCAGCTTGGTTAGTGCGAAGATCACCATAACCAGCAGCGGCGTGCCATAATATCCCCAGCATTCATTCAGGAATGCCTGCACGCTCTGACCAAAGAACATGATAAACGGAGAAATCGCAATGGAGATAACCGCAACGACGGTACCGAACTTTTTACCTGCACTGACAAGCTGTTCGTCTGATGCTTCCGGTTTCATCATGGCATAGAAGTCAAGCGCAAAAATAGTGGACGCAGAATTCAGAACCGAATTGAACGACGACAAAATCGCGCCAAACATGACAGCCGCAAAAAATCCCAGCAGCGGTTTTGGAAGAATCGTCAGCAGGAGCTGCGGATAAGCCAGATCCTGAGCTTCCAGACCTGCACCGAACATCAGGTAAGCGATAATACCGGGAACGACTGTAAACAGCGGTGCAAAGCACTTGAGGCAGCCGGTCCACAGTGCGCCCTTCTGTGCCTCCGCAAAGTTCTTCGCGCCAAAGGTACGCTGAATGATGGACTGATTGGTTGCCCAATAGGACAGGTCATTGATGAGAAGACCCGTGCACAGCAGCGGCCACGGAATTTCCGGTGCGAGTGCATTTGCAGGATCAATGGCATTCAGCTTTTCTCCTGCGGAAGCAAATTCCCTGACACCTTCCAGGAAACTGCCGTCGCCCAGCGCAGTGAAAGCCAGGATTGGTACAATAACGGCACAGCCAATCATCAAACCGACGCCATTGATGGTATCCGAAACTGCAACCGCACGCAGTCCGCCAAAGATCGCGTAGATCGAACCGATGATACCAATTGTGATACAGCAGATAGCGATTGCAGCAAATCGGGATACGCCCAGCATTTCAGACACGCCGAACAGCTGTTCCAAAACAACCGAGCCTGCGTATAGAATCAACGGCAGCATGGTGATAATATATGCCGCAAGGAAAATAATCGAAACCAACTTGCGGATCGACGTTCCATATCTTCCCTCAAGGAACTCTGGAATAGTTGTAATATTGCGCCCAAGGAAACGCGGCAACATCACCAGCGCAAAGATAACCAACGACAGCGCTGCGAGCAGTTCCCACCCCATAACACTGATGGAACCAATATAGCTCTGCCCATTCTGTCCGACCAACTGTTCTGCAGAAATATTGGTCATCATCAGAGAGCCGCAGATGACAATGCCCGGCAGCCCGCGCCCCGCAAGAAAATATCCTTCCTTCGTCGATGTATCGTCACCTTTTGTTTTTACATAGGAAATCAATGCAACCAACGCAGTGAATCCGACAAAGGTCAATAACATCAATGCTTTCATATCCATCCTCCTTACCTCAAACTTTTTTCATTTTGCAAATCTTTTCTATATGAATATGGCGGGGCTGCTGGGGAGAGAGCGCCAGTTGCCCCGCCAGAAGAAGTTGTCCCAAAGATTTTAAAAGCCAGCCTTCGATAGATTCTCTCGTCCGCGCTTTGCAATCGGCAGCGGCAGGTCAAAGGACTTGACCGGGAACAGATCCTGTTCCACAACACACCAGCCGTCGTAATTGTTCTCGACCAGCGCCTCGTACAGCTCGGAGAAGTCAATGCTTCCCTTGCCTGGTTCTACCATGATGTCCTCGGTGACAGCCTTTGCAAACGACCAGTGGTTGCGATCCATCTCTGCCTTAACTGCGAGATCACAGTCCTTCAAATGGATGTACGGAATGCGATCCGCATGCTTGCGATAGAATGAAATCGGTTCACCACCGCCATACACATGATGGCCGGTATCGAAGCACAGCTGCACGTCCGTATCGTTCAACAGACGTTCAATCTGTTCCTCTGTCTGCACATGACAATCGACATGCGGATGGAATGTGCCGATGAGTCCATGGGATGCAACACGGTCTGCTGCACGCTGAACATTTTTGCAGTAGGTTGCCCACTGCTCGTCCGTCAGGTTCGGATCCATGACCTGCTCGCCGGTTTCCAAATCGGTATACATTGCCGGCAATAAGACGATATACTTTGCCTCATCAAAATCTTTCAGTAAAGCCGCGATATCGTCAATGGTTTTCAAGCATTCGTCAACTGCTGCATCATCCAGAAAATCCGTGCCGACAGTTCCGGCAACCAGCTTGAGTGAACGCGCTTCGAGCGCATGTTTCAGCATCGGATTGGTGTTCGGGAAGTAACCCCACGGACCGAGTTCCACACCGTCATAGCCCGCTACCTTCATTTCATCCATGCAGCGATACCACGGTGTCTGCTTTTCATGCTCTGGGAACCATACACCCCAGGAATCCGGTGCAATGCCAACTTTGATAGACATATCCATTCTCCTCCCTTACATTTCCAGCAATTCTTTCATCGTAACAACGCGCTTTTCCTTGAGCGACAGATCGCAACCCTTTGCAATCAGGAAGGAGTAGTATCCATCCTTTGCATTGACCGGAACCGGCTTGTCGTTGACAATGGCGTCGATAAACTGATGGATTTCGTCGGTATACGATGCGATGTAACGGTTGACATAGAAGAACAGCGGCTTTTCTGCGGTCTGACCGTTTTCATCTGCCAGTACCACTGTGCTCGGTGTATCGTTCTGTACGTTTAGCGCGCCCTTGGAGCCGAATACCTCGATACGCTGGTCATAGCCATATGCGCACTGCCAGCAGTTGTCGATGATTGCCATTGCACCGGTATCGAACTTGAGCACAGCGGAAGTGGTATCCACGCCGCCGGTGGTCTCCTGATCCTTGTTGATCATTGCAGAACCGGTTGCGTACATTTCAACGACCTCTGCACCGTTGGCCATATAGCGTGCCATGTCAAAGTCATGAATCGACGTGTCAAGGAACATGCCGCCTGCACTTCCTCCAACAGCTGCAAAATACTCCGGCGGTGGCGGCAGCGGATCGCGGGATGTAATTTTAATCTGACGGACTTCACCAATTTTTCCTTCTTCGACCATGCTGTGTGCAGTCGCATGATTATGGTCAAAACGGCGGTTATAGCCAACCTGCAACTTGATGCCGCATTCCTCAGCCACCTGCATGGCTTCCTTGATTTTGCCC
>JAUNIY010000099.1:0-2648 GCA_030523305.1 Eubacteriales bacterium | reverse complement strand
AGAATACATGTTTGCCAGCCCGTGCAGCTTCCATAATCAGATCCGCATGCAGCGCAGCCGGTGCACAGATCAGAACCGCGTCTACCTCCGGGTCATTCATGATGACCTTGTAATCGGAAATTGCCTTCGGGCAGCCGTTTTCCTCCGCCCACTTGTTGTAGCCCTCCGGATATGCATCCGCTACATAGCGAAGCTCCGCTTCCGGTACTGACGTCACGATGTCCTTCACATGAATGCGTCCGACATTGCCGCCGCCAATGATACCGATGACAGTCTTTTTCATATGATCTCCTCCTTAAATAAAACATTTTATGCTTTTCCCGAAATACACACACAACAGACTTTATTTTTGATAGATATTGTTCGCCCAAATATCGTTGCGAAATATTGTAAATTATTTGCTGTTCAACGGGGATTTTTCTCACAATTCTGATATATTTGTGTATTTCCTTCCTGCTTTGTGTCTCTATCATACCGTTTTTCACAGAGTGTTACAATGCATATCCGTGCCTATAAGTTAACATTTTATGCTCAATCATAAATTCCGCTCCGCTTTACTTTCCGTCCTTCAAGTGCTATACTGTAACACAAAGCATACAAAGGAGAGATGACCTCATGACCGAGCAAAAATATGATACGCTCACAACAGCGCGCAGTCTTCCAGAACACGACACAGGCATTCTTCCCTCCTCCCGCATGTATTTGCATTTACCCTCGGAGACTGCGAAAAGCACACTGTATTATGCGCCTTATATCGGACACTTTTTTCTTACACCGTCTTATGTCATCAACCGCGACAATTACGACTACTACCTGTTTATTTTGATTGAAAACGGCGAATTGCAAGTACAGTACGGCGGACAAACCTTTGTTGCACGTGCGCGCGACATCGTACTGATCGACTGCAAAAAACCACATGCCTATCGCGCCCTATGCGCCGCAACCTTCCGCTATTTCCATTTCGACGGATGCAGCAGCGCGGCCTTTTATGACATGCTCACAGCAAAGCATGGCTACTGCATCCACCTGGCAAAACAGGTCGCGGTCGAAAGCGCAATGGTCGCCCTGCTTGGACTGGCATACAATGGTCTGGAAAATGAATTTAAAATCTCCGCGCAAATCCATATTATTTTGAGCGAACTGCTGTCTCAAGATACCGAAACTGACCATCCACAGGATGCACTCATCACCGAAGCGATCTCCTATATGGAAAAACGCTTTAACGAACCAATGACTGTAAAGGAGCTTTCTGACGTCGTTGGCCTCAGCCCTTACTATTTCAGCCGCCTATTCCGCAAATATACCAACCTCTCTCCGCATGCATATCTAATCAATCTGCGCATCACCTTTGCACGCGACCTGCTGGCTTCTTCCCAGCATTCCATCGAACAGGTAGCCGACCGCTGTGGCTTCAACAGCATCCAACATTTCATCCGCTGCTTCCGGCAGCATGTCGGTTGTTCCCCGCGCGAATATCGAAAGCAGACAGCTGGTTCTATAACATTCGATCTAACTTCAAATACCTCAGATGCAATCCGAAAAGAAGTACAAAATCTTTAATCTATCCGCATACCATACAAATGGTAAATCCGGAACAAAGGTGATTTTCATAATATGCATAAAGATCCTCCGACTGCTGGTATTAGCAATCGAAGGATCTTTAAACCATCATTATTTGATTTACATATTATGTACCCGCCACATTTGTTTTTTAGCTATCACCGGCCATAAAAGGCTTACAATAATTCCAACTGCAATGCAAAATGTTCCCACTATAAAAGAAATCGTAATTTGTTCCTTCAAAAAAATTGATCCCAGAATTGCAGCTGCAACCGGTTGAATCGGATAAAATGCAGAGCAATTGCTGGCAGGCAAATCCACCAGACACTGATTCCATAGGATATATGTCAGCCCTGTGCAGCACACACCGATATAAAGAATCTCTATGGCCGTATCCGTAGTAAACGAAATATCCGGTCTGGTCAACACAATTTCCAGAAGACAAAACAGTAGATTGCAGACAACTGCGATGCCAAGTGCATCCCGTGTTATTTCAAGCGCATCATATCCCGCTATTCCTTTCTTTGTCATAACAGATACCAGTGACCATATTACGACCGAACAAAGCAAAATTACTACGCCTATGGCACTTTTCACTTGTCCGCTTCCAACAATCAAGTATACACCAAATATTGCCAACAGAATACCCAGTATTTTGTTTTTTGCGAGTGGCTCTTTCAATAGAATCGCTGCCATGACGGTCATTGTGATCGGATTCAGTGCATGAAGCAAGGAAGCAAGTGAGGAGCCTACAAGCTTTGTTCCCAGAAGCTGCATTCCTACTGCAACAGCATAACCGCCTAATCCAATTAGTAACACACTCTTCTTATATTCTTTTGTTCTCTTATGCATTGTTTTTCCAGAAGCTTTTCTCCGAATCAACAGCATTCCGCTTAGGAAAATCCACGCAATCAGGAACCGTAGAAATGCCAATGTAAAAACCGGAACATGCTTTAATACTGCCTGGCTTGCAACATACAAGCTTCCCCACAGTACAAATACCATGAGCAACAATAAATACGCTCTTTTTTGCGCACACAAGTTCATCGCCAATCATTCCTTTCAATCTGCATTCTTCATTATAGAGA
>JAUNIY010000098.1 GCA_030523305.1 Eubacteriales bacterium | reverse complement strand
GCGCTGATTCTTTTCTTTGCTGAGAAATCATGAAAACGCATATCCTTTGAACCTTTGCGCGAAAAGTCCTGCGCATTTGGTATAAAACAAGGTCTTCGCTTTTAGAAAGGCCCGAAGGGCGCAGCCTTTTGTTTATTCTTTGCAAAATGTTCAGGAGCCCTTGATGTCCAGATGATTTTAGTATAGAATGGAACGTGTAAGTGAGAAGCAGTGTAAGGGGTTTCTTCCCTTGTCTTTGATTATTTCGTTTGCAAATGGCACATAATATGGCAAACACACAAGATAATAGAGGAGGCTATTGCGTAATATGAGAAAAACAAAAATTATATGCACCATGGGACCGTCCACTGACAATTTGGATGTCTTGCGCGAGATGGCGCGCAGCGGTATGAATGTTGCGCGGTTCAACTTTTCACATGGGACACATGCGGAACATAAGGAGCGGATGGATCGGCTCAAAGCTGTTCGGGAAGAGCTGGACATGCCAATTGCAATCCTTTTGGACACCAAGGGGCCGGAAATTCGTACCGGCGATATGGAGAACGGCAAAATCTTTCTGAAAAAAGGCCAGCCGCTTCGTTTGACCCCACGCGCCTGTCTTGGCACGCCGGAAAAGATCTCCATTACCTATCCTGACCTGTATCTGGATGTACAGGCAGGCACCAGTATTCTGATTGATGATGGGCTGATTGAGCTGCGCGTAGAGCAAACCCAGGAGCAGGATGTCCTGTGCCGCGTTTTAAATGACGGTGTCGTATCCAACCATAAGGGAATCAACGTTCCGGACGTGCATCTGTCGATCCCGTATTTGAGCGAAAAGGATAAATCCGACATTCTTTTTGGTATCGAACAGGGCGTTGACTTTATTGCAGCATCTTTTGTCCGTGAAGCGGACGATATCCAGCAGCTGCGTCAACTGCTGGACGACAATGGCGGCAGCAACATCAATATCATCGCAAAAATTGAAAACCAACAGGGTGTTGAAAATATCGACCACATCATTGCGTTGGCAGATGGCGTTATGATTGCCCGCGGCGATATGGGTGTTGAAATCCCAGCAGAAGATGTACCTTCTATCCAGAAGCTGCTGATTAAAAAGGTCGTTTGGGCAGGCAAGCAGGTTATTACCGCAACCCAGATGTTGGATTCTATGATGAAGAACCCGCGCCCGACCCGTGCAGAGGTTACTGACGTCGCCAACGCCATTTATGATGGCACCGGTGCCATCATGCTGTCTGGCGAAACAGCCGCCGGCTTGTATCCGGTGGAAGCTGTTGCTATGATGGCGCGCATCGCAGCACGAACCGAGCAGGATATCGATTATCGCAAGCGTTTCCTCGCCCGCGACCGCAAGGCAACGCCGGACATTACAGACGCGATCTGCCATTCTACCTGCATGACGGCGCATGATCTGAATGCCAGCGCGGTTGTCACCGTCACAAAGTCTGGTCGCTCTGCCCGCATGGTTTCCCGCTATCGCCCTGCCTGCGATATCATCGGCTGCACGACCTCCAAAACCGTTTACCATCAGCTCAATCTGGTCTGGGGTGTGGAGCCAGTCCTTGTAGAAGAGAAAGACCGTGTATTGGATCTGTTCGATTATGCCCTAGAGCAAAGCAAGGCAAGAAACCTGCTCAACGATGGTGATATTGCAGTCATCACCTCCGGCGTACCGCTTGGCGTTTCCGGCACCACCAACATGATTAAGGTGCAGGTTGTTGGCAGCAAGGTATAAAAGAATCCGCTTTTATATACAGAAAAAAACATTTTTTCCAATTGACAAAACTATGTTCTTATAGTATAATATCATTTGTTGTTGAGAGATTCACAACAGATGATATGGAGAGTTGGCTGAGTGGTCGAAGGCGCACGACTGGAAATCGTGTGTGCGTGATGAGCGTACCCAGGGTTCAAATCCCTGACTCTCCGCCACAAAAAAGGCTTGGATCGCAGGATCCAAGCCTTTTTTCATACCTACCCTTAGTCTATACCCTTTCCTTCCGCTTCAACACACCGCCATAGCCAAATAGAAATTTACGTTTCTATACCATTTCATCATGTTAAGAAGTCTATTGACTGTATTTTCTCATAAAAAGCGACTATCGATTGATTTCCGCTCTCAAAATGAAAGGAAAGCGTCCTGTAGATCAATGTAAGGCTGAGTGCAGTCATTTCCAGGTAATGGTTATCTGGTTCCATGTTGACACTTTTTAGGTTATTCCATGGAATGTACGTATAATTATAACCATAACTCCTTTTATTATCTTTCTGCGTTTGTTTTTCATGCTCAATAATCAAAAGCTCATGTGGGGTAGATAAATGTAACGCGCCTTGTAGCAGAGGCTTTCGGATTCTGTTGCGTAATTTTTCGATTTTGTTGCTGCCACAATACAGCATAGAAACGGTCGGTTGCCATGCGCCGCCTGTTATCTGCTCGCCTTGTTGCTGTAAATCCTTCAAGAGATTGACAAACAAGATATCCGTTAGTTGTTGCGGAATCTTTTCAGAAAAATGCATTCCGAAATTTGCTTGGCCGGTCACATAATGTTCACGAATCAGATTTACCAAACGCAGCATAATATCTATAGAAACTGTATTAAACGGTACCGTCGCAACCTGAGAGCGCAGGTAAAAGGCCAGTACCCCTTTCAAAAATTCACGGTATATCTGTATTGCCTGAATCTCCTGATAAGGGATTTCCGTTTTTTGCACGGCGCTCTCTGTCCGTTCCAGGATGACCAAACGTGAAGGATACGCAGATAATACGTAATCATACAGATCCATGTCGGGGATTGCTTTCCGCCGTTCGATTTGTCGCGGAATTTTTATTTGTATCAGTGCCGGCTCCGTTTCTATAAACGGAGCAAACAGCTGCGGAACTGGATGCTCTTCACTGATTTCGTAAACCCAAGGTCCAAATGCATCATACTCTGAAATCAACATCTCGATCCTCCTCCATCTAATTTTTTTGCATGCCGCTCTGCAGCAGCGCTGGAATCCTTTCCGCTGCAATATGCAGCGGACGTGTGTCATTGAGAGAAAGGGAATTGATTAACGCCCCATCTACAATAATCTGTATCAAAATACCTAATTCCTCTGCTTGTTCCTTTACAAACCCACTGTCAAGCAATTTATCTGCAAACGCTCGCGCCCACGCTGCATTGGCCTCATGGCAGGCTTCACGCAATGGCTCACTCTTTTGATTGGTTTCCAGCGCAATCAAGCTGACTGTACAAAAGTTAATCCATTCCATCCGAATCACTGCCTGCGCGGTTGCACGAATCAATGCTTGCACTGCCTGCACCGCATTCTTTTCCTTTGCGAGATAACTCCGTATCCGGTACTCGATATTATCTTGGATCAATCGTACTGCAGCTACACCCAATTCCTCTTTTCCATTGGGAAAATAATAATATAAGGATCCTTTGGGAGCACTACTTTCCTTGACAATCTGGTTCAAGCCTGTCGCGTTGTAACCCTGTTGTTGGAACAGACGCGCTGCTGTCTGAATGATTCTTTCCTTGGTGTCATTGTTTTTTTCCATCGTCTCACCCTTTTATACTGACTGGTCTATATAAATAATATCCGTTTTTCTATTGTATGTCAAGCTAAAACATCATACAATGCAATGGTATTTTACAAGTGCTACAACAATGCACACAAGCCTGAATCTACAAAAGGGCTTGGATCCTGCGAGCCAAGCCCTATGGTTTTTTATACCCTTCCCTTCCGCTTCAACACGGTGGCCATAGCCATCGCGGATAATGGAATAGCTGCAATGCAGCCCAACCCTGCAATACCGGAATAGAGAAAAACCTGATACAATGCTTTGGAATTTAAAATATAACCGAAGCTATAGCCCCAATAGCAGATGATATGAAACAACAGCAGCGACTCCCCTACGCAGGAAAAAAATAGCGTATTGATCGAGGTCGCAAGGATTTCCCTCCCGATCTTCAATCCAGAGGCAAACAATTGTATTTGTTCCAAATCAGGGTTATTGCGATGCACCTCATACACGGCAGAGGTAACCGCAACCGCGGCATCCTTGACGGCGCCGAGCAAACTGAGCAGAATAACGGTAATTTCCACCTGCATCATAGAAAGATTCACATTTCCATCCAGGAATAAGCCGTCGTCCAAATTGATTTTCACTTCACTATAGCCGCCCGCGTGTCCCCAAACACACAAAACCATACCAATCAGAAGCATGACAACCTGTACCGCAACAATGACGCCAAAGGCCACCTTGGTTTTCAAATGATATCCGTTCTGATAAAACAAAATCAACACCGTCAGCAGAAGACCTGCTGCTGTCCCCACTATTAGCGGGGAAAAGCCCAAAGCAATGGCAAACAATACACCCGCCAGTATGGCAATATTCATCAAAATGGTCAGGAAGGATTGCAGCCCGCGATCCCTTCCGATCACCAGCATCAGGACAAGCAAGATAACTGCAAGTATTTTAACCATTTGTTCCCTCCTGCTTTTTCATCCACACATGCAATACCCATTGAGAGATCGGCACAGCGAGCACCAAGCCAATTGATCCAACGAAAAAACGTACTAGCTCAAAGGACAGCACATATTCCCACACAAACGAAATTGTCAGGTTATAGTACCCATGATATCATCTGAAACCGCACGGATAGATTGTTTCATTTCCGCATATGCAATGTGCGGATTTTGCTCCAACAGCTCATCCGCTGTGGAAATCAGCGAAATGGCAACGTCCATGACTGCGCCAAGACCGCCTACCATGATTTCACAAAAAAACAGCGCGCTCAGGTCATCCGGTACGACGGCATACTCCAGCATTTGATACTGTAACGCAGGTGACACCGCACGCACAACCAGATAAATCCCCGCTGTTGCCGCCAGCGAAAGCAGCGTCACGACAATCGACAGCCAGGAACGCCGATTCCAGCCGTTGCCAATCAGCAGCGACAGCACGGAAAACAGCAGGATCATCGCCGCCGTCAACGCCATGATATTCCAACCGTCCAAATAACAATACAGCGCAACCGTCAGCAAGACGATGTTCAAAACCAACGAACACACCGCAAGCAGCCCCGAAACATCCGCCACCGCAATCATGCCAAGCAGCAGTACTACCGCCAGCAGATATACCATAGTATCGCGTTTCTGCTCCAATATCTTGCCTGTGGTTCCATCGTCTCCAAGCTCAACGAGCAGGCTGTCCCCCACACGGTAAGTTTCATCGCGTACATTGGAATCGGTATACTGATTGTACAGGGCTACTGTATTGCCCTTTTTCTCGCCGTTTTCAATGCGTCCCGTAATCGATTGGATATAATAATTTTCCTCCCCGGAAACAACTGCATCCTGTATATCCGAATGCTCGGTCTCGATCGCAAGAATTTTGACAATCGTCGTGTCATAAAGTGCTGCGTCGTGGTCTATCAAAACATAACCAATGATTGCCGCAGCCAGCAATATCAGCATACATATTCTTTTTTTGCGCCTGTCGGCTGTTATATGCAGCTTCATCGCCTGATTTCCCGGAATTTTCGTATTGATCCCTCCCTGTCCGGCGGTTATTGCCACTATTGTATGATTCCCATCCCCAAATGTCAAGATATGGTCCCCATGTATAAAAATCTGCATTTTGGTACAGACTGGGAATGAGGTGATAAGCATGTCAAAAAACAGCGCATATTTTTCCGTGACGTCCCTGCGCGGCGCGCACGATGTCAAACGCATCAAACGAGAGCTTGACCGCAAATGTAACGGTGTCCTCTCGGTTGCCGTCGGGCAAAACGGCAATCTGGTTTCTGTAGATTTCGATGACACCGGCGTGACACCGCAAATGCTTCGAAACTGCCTAACAGATATGGGGTACACGGTAAACAGCGCCAGAATGGAATACTTCAATTAAAACAACATTTTCTATCAACACAAAATCCTCTGCATCCACTCCGTTTTCGGAACGATACAGAGGATTCTTTCTACAACGCGCGTATAATGGTGCCGCCGCCCACAACGGTATCACCATCGTACCAAACCGTCGCCTGCCCCGGAGATATCGCACGCTGCGGCTCGTCAAACTCAACCACCGTCCCGTTTTCATGCGGAATCAGCGTAGCAGGCTGCGCCTTCTGCCCATAACGGATTTTTGCCCGGACGCGCATTGGCGCCTCCAGCTTCTCCACGGCGATCCAATTGCAGTCTCCGGCAAGCAGCCGGTTGGCAAACAAATATTCCGACTTTCCAATGGTAATCGTATTGTTCTCAGCATCCTTTTTGCAGACGTACCGCGGCTCCGGGAATGCAAATCCCAAGCCCTTGCGCTGACCAACGGTATAATGCACCAGCCCGCGATGCTGCCCCAGTACATTGCCGTCCGTATCGAGGAAATCCCCCGGCTCGGGATCTTTTTCGGTCGCACGCCGGATAAAACCGGCGTAATCGCCATCCGGTACAAAGCAAATATCCTGGCTATCCGCCTTATGTGCATTGGTCAGCCCGGCCTTTTCTGCAAGCCTGCGTGTTTCCTGCTTGGTCAGCCCGCCCAACGGAAACAGGACGCGGGATAACTGCTCCTGTGTCATAGAATACAGGAAATACGTTTGATCCTTATGGTCATCCGCTGCTGTTTTCAGCAGATATCTGCCCAATGCTTCATCATATACAATGCGTGCATAATGCCCCGTGGCAATTTTCTCACAACCGATATCCCCGGCCCGCTTGAGCAAGGCGTCAAATTTGATATATCGGTTGCAATCAATACACGGGTTAGGGGTCAGGCCGCAGGCATACCCGGAAATGAACCGCGCGATTACCTCCCGGTGAAATGCCGCGCCCATGTTGAACACATAATGTTCGATACCGAGCCGATGGCACACACTGCGCGCATCCGCAATATCATCTACGGAGCAGCAGGAACGCGTTGTTTTTCCGATATCACCCTGGTCGTACAACGCCATGGTAACGCCTGCGACGTCATAGCCCTGCTCCAGCAACAGGACGGCGCTGGCTGAGCTGTCCACGCCGCCGCTCATCGCTGCAAGAATCTTTCCCTTCATAAAAACATGTCTCCTAAAAAAGACCGGCCCTACCTTCTCAAAGAAAGCAGCGCCGGTGTTGGTTTATCAGAACAATCAGCCGCCGAGACGGATCATTTCGTCAATACAGTGCTTTGCCGCCAGACGGGTTTCCTCGTCCATCACGATCTCTTCACCCTCCTGGCCCTTCAATACGTTGAGTACGTCAACCAGCGTTGTAGCCTTCATATTCGGGCAAATCAGCTGCTTGCTCAGCGGATAGAATTTCTTATCCGGGCACTCATACTGTAAATGCTCTGCAATGCTGATTTCGGTGCCGATGATAAATTCCTTAGCATCAGAATTTTTTGCAAAATTCATAATACCGGTGGTCGAACCGATATAATCCGCTTCGTTTGCAACTGCCGGAATACATTCCGGATGAACCAACAGCAGCGCCTCCGGATGCAACGCACGCGCTTCCTCTACCGCACGCTTCGGAACAGCCGCATGGATCGGACATCCTCCCTGCAGCAGTTTGATTTCTTTTTCCGGAACCTGTTCCGCAACAAACTGGCCTAGATTGCAGTCCGGAATAAACAAGATTTTATCCGCTTCCATGTTTTTGACAATTTTAACTGCGGAAGAAGATGTCACACAGACATCACAAATCGTCTTCAGGTCAGAAGTTGTG
Organism: Eubacteriales bacterium; assembly: GCA_030523305.1. GTDB lineage: Bacteria > Bacillota > Clostridia > Oscillospirales > Butyricicoccaceae > Butyricicoccus_A. The sequence goes on along the minus strand of JAUNIY010000098.1, from coordinate 2,581 downwards.
TTGATATACGCAACAACAGTATAGCCCGGATTTGCCTTTTTCCACGCGCCAATCAGCTCTTTGTCCATCTGTTCAGCCATCGGACATCCTGCAATTGGATTGGCAAGGTAAACCGTCTTGTCTGGGGAAAGAATTTTTACAGTTTCCGCCATAAAGCGCACGCCACACATAATCACATTTTTTTGCGGTGCCGTAGTCGCTTGCACACTGAGGCCATAGGAATCGCCAACAAAATCTGCCACTTCCGAAATCTCTCTGGCCACATAACTGTGCGCCAGGATACAAACATCCTGTTCTTTTTTCAGGCGCAGGATCTCGTCCTGAATCTTACGAATCATATGTCATTTCTCCCTAAAAGCATGGTGAATTCTCTATTTCCCACCGAATTTATATGTTTATCAGTCTTGAGAATATCATGTTTTGCGGGTTCTGTCAAGCATCAAGGCGCAATTACGTAAAAATCAGCAAATGCGCCATATTGCAAATATATTTTTGTAAAGTTGTTTTACGCTTTTGCCGTTTTGTTGCATTTTTATGGAAACTGCATATAAATATGCCAATGATACTCGCCACTATCTCGTCAATTTCTTTGCCCAGTGGCCATAATTTACCTTAATAAACGCCGGAACCGCTTTGAATATCTGATCCAAATTCAGGCACCACACGACCACGACCGGCGACGCCTTCACATAGAACGCCATAAAGAACGAAAGCGGGATGACAATGCCCCAGATACTGACCAAATCCAATACCATGGCATACGTTGTCGCGCCGCCGCCTTTGATGATACCGGAATTGACTGGCATCTGATAGCACATACCGACCATAACAATACACAAAATATGCAAGAAGGTTCGCGCCAACTCACGGCTCTCGTCCGAAAAGCTATATAGTGACAGAACCGGCTCAGTCAGGACAAACAAGATCAAACCGCAGCAAACGCCCATCAGGACAAACAAAATTTGAAACGTCTTCGCATACTGCTTGACAACCTGCATGTCTCCCTGTCCAATCGCCTTCCCAATGAACACATTGGCAGTGGAAGCCGCGCCAACTGCAATCGTCTTGACGATCAAGTACAGATTGGACGCCATACTATTTGCTGCAATGGCGCTGGAGGTGAGATGACCGAGAATCGCTGTCTGCATCGCCGTGTTGACGCCCCACATCGCCGAGACAAACAAAATCGGTATGCTGACGCGGTAATAATCTCTCATAATCGTGCGGTCAATATGCAGGAAATGGCGCAGCTTCAAGTGCAGATTTTTCTCTTTCTTCGCTACATAAAGCAAGATAATGACGCATTCCACAATCCGCGCTACTAACGTGCCGATTGCAGCGCCCACAACGCCTAGCCGTGGCAGCCCAAAATGACCATAAATCAAGCACCAATTGATGCAAAAATTTATGCACAGCGTACTGAGCGACAGATAAAAGGCAATCTTTACAACCTCTGTGCTGCGCAGGATGGCCAACAAAATTGTGGTGATACAGAAGAACGGATAGGTAAAGCGCACGACATTGAGATATTTTACGCCTTCCGCAATAATTGCTTGATCCTTGGTAAACAACCCGACAACCTGCTCCGGAAACAGAGATACGATGACAAACAATACCAGCATGAGCACCAACGCTGTCCGCATTGCAATGCTCGATACTTTGCGGATCGTCTCTGTATCCCGCTTACCCCAGTACTGAGAAGCCAAAATCACAAGTCCATCCCCGATTCCGATCAGCAGATTCTGATAGATAAACTGGATCTGGTTGACTGCCGTGACGCCGGATAACGCGCTTTCCGCATACCGCCCCAGCATCAGATTATCTGTCAGATTGACACTCAGGGAGATAACATTTTGCAGGACAATTGGCAGGCACAGTACCAGGAACAGGTGATAAAATTTTTTGTCCCTAATCATCAGCATTCCTCTTTTTCTTCTCCTTCCATTTGGTGAAAATTCCCAGACGCTTTCTGAAAGAAGAAACGCGCCTCAATCCTTCATATAATTTACAGCATTTCCTTGAAAATGAAAAGAGGAAATAAAAAAGAAAGCAAAAAAATGAAATCTTATGCGTGATTTTCAAAAGAAAACCGCAGGATCGTCTCCTGCGGCTCTGTCCTGTTTATAAAAGCGTATACTCCAGCATCACGCGCCGGACGCGGCTTCCATCGGTTATTCCCTCCGGCAAAAGCGCAATGGCCACCTGCGTCAACCCCGCAGATGGATCGTTTTCATTGCGAAGCATCGCATAATCGCCGTCAAACGATACCACAGTATAATCAACCGGATCTGCAAATCCCATGTTATTTCCTCCTTTGATTTGGTCTATATTGGTAAATACCAGTATCCATATCACTTATCGTACAAAAATATCAATAGACGCGCCGCTTTCGCACAAGCCTATTATTTTTTATCTTTCTTTAACGCTTCCAGCAAAACCTTGTGCTGCTCGCTATCTTTTCCTTGTTTTTCCGTCCGGAATCTTACCACGCGTTTGAGTGTAGATCGATCCATATAATTGAATTTTACGAACGCCGCACGCCCGCCAAACTTGACCAGATATGCCGCCGCCTGTATGGCAT
>JAUNIY010000249.1 GCA_030523305.1 Eubacteriales bacterium | reverse complement strand
TTGACCTTAACTGAAAAAGGTTGTCACTTTTAGGAGAGTTAAACTTAATTTGTTATTCCTATAATTATTATCTCACTAAAATCGTTTACTTCTTTTGATTCCAATAACGATATTGGTTGTCAGTTAGCCTAATCGTGTTGTCTGCATGTTGCTCTTACAACTGAATGGGTTAACCCATTTTCGCCATTCTTACTGACTCGGTTACGTCCAATCGTTTTAGAATCGCCTGCAAAGGTACAATTTTTTCTTTAAGAATCAGCATTTTCCCACGGATTTTTCCACATTCTCTGCTGTATCCCGCTTTGAGTGTGTGCCACAGATGGTGTCTGGTTCCCGATGCTCATGTGCGGTCTCTCGTCATTGTAGAAGGATATGATTCTTGTCAGTTCCTTCTTGCATGCCTTGCGTGTGGGTATGGTCATCCTATAGAGCCATTCAGTCTTCAATATACCGTTTGCCCGCTCTGCCACGGCGTTTTCCAGCGGGTCTCCGCTCTGTGTCATACTGATGCCGGTTCCATGCCCTTTTAGGATTGCCACATAAGCCTGGCTGCAATACTGGCAGCCCCGGTCAGAGTGGTGTATCAGGCATCTGGCCGTATAATCGTCGATGCTCCTGTATGCCATACGTAGAGCCTCTATCGGATACGTCGTCTCAAGTGTCGGTCCGACAGACCATCCCACAATCTTATGTGAATACAAATCAGTGATGAGAGACAAATAGCATACCCCCTCTGTTGTCTCCACATAGGTGATGTCACTGGCCCATACTTGGTTGGGGCGGACCGGGACGAGACCCTTGATGAGATTTGGATACTTGCGGTAGCTGTGCGCTGAGTCTGTTGTCTTATAGCGTCTGCGACGCTTGACACGTACCATGAGGCCGTGCTTGCGCAGCATATCCGTGAATGCGTCACGACCGGGGAAACAGCCTGTGTCATCAAACTGTTTCTTAAGGATGGCGTGCAGCTTAGACGCTCCAAGTCCCGGATTGGACCTACGGTACTCACGGGCCCTTTCCATGATGATTGGCTCTATGGCATCCTCTGCAAAACCGTCTTTGTCATCACGCTTGTTATATGCCTGTCTGCTGTAACCAAACAGTCCGCAAAGGGTGCACAGGGCTGCACCTGTGCGCTCTTCACGAAGCAGACTTACTGTTTGGTGCCAGATTTTTTTCTTACAGGGATGTTGAAGGTCTTCTCTGCAAGATCAATCATAGTGGAATAGGCATGGGAACGGAGCTTCTCCAGTTCCAGCGCCTTGCGCAGACGCTTTATCTCGGCGTCTTTCTCCTTTAACAGTTCATCATTTGTCTTTGCCATGTCATCATCAAGAATGGATTCATGCTGCAAAGGTAACAAATCTTTTGCATTCAGAAGCTTATCCATCCAAGAAAATAACACTGAACGGCTGCTCATGTGATACTTCCTGATGATTTCCTCGGCGGGAACACCGCTTTCAAGGTATTCACGGACGATTAATATACGGTCATCATCCGTGAACTTGTAACCTTTTAACTCAACTTCGCGTGTCTCATACCAACCGGTAGACTCATTATACACGCGTTCGGTTCTTGTCTTGTGCTTCATTGTCACTTCTTTT
>JAUNIY010000097.1 GCA_030523305.1 Eubacteriales bacterium | reverse complement strand
TCCGTTATAATGTGGAAAAAATGACCGGTATCGATGTAAAGAATGTCGATATTTACGTCGATGCGATCCGGGCAGACTGATATACTGTCCCTCGGTGTGAAACCATCATACCAGCAACCAAAAAGGAGGCATTTCATTGTCCAAACTGATTGACGGGCAGTTATTCTGCGCTATGGTCATAGAAGGCGCGCTGTCCATTGAAGAAAAAAAAGAAGAAGCGAATGAATTAAACGTATTCCCGGTACCGGACGGCGACACTGGTACCAATATGTCGCTGACCATGGCATCGGCAAAAAACGAGCTTTCCAAAATGAAGGATGTTGACCTGCCGACGGCGAGCGCGGCGGCGGCATCCGCATTGCTGCGCGGCGCGCGCGGAAACTCTGGCGTTATCCTTTCGCTGCTGTTCCGCGGCATGTCCAAGCAGCTGAAAAAATGTAAGGAAGCAGATGGGCAGGCATTGGCCCTCGCGCTGCAGGAAGGCGTGCAGGCTGCATATAAAGCGGTTATGAAGCCGGCGGAAGGCACCATCCTGACCGTATCCCGCGTGGCGGCACAGCACGTAGTTGAGCTGTGCCAGTCCAATCCGGATATCGGCTGCGGCGAGGTGCTGCGCCAGGCGATTGACCGCGGCCAGGAGGCGCTGGCGGAAACCACGCATCAGAATCCGGTACTGGAAAAGGCGGGCGTTGTCGATGCGGGTGGCTTCGGCTTCCTCGCTGTGCTGGAAGGCATGAACGATGCGTACAACGGCATCCACAAGCAGCGCGTCCTTGCGGAGCCTGTGGAGGAACAGAAGAGCGGCGCAACATTCTCGGATATCTCGGATGAAGATATCACATTTACCTACTGCACCGAGTTTATTGCGGAGCGGCGCGATAAGGCGCGCAATGTGCAGCGTCTGCGTTCGTTCCTGAACAGCATCGGTGACAGCCTTGTCGTCGTGGAAGATGACGACATCGTCAAGGTGCATGTGCATACCGACCGGCCGAATGAGGCGCTTGCTGCGGGCCTGAAATTTGGCCAGCTGCTCACCGTCAAGATTGAAAACATGCGGCAGCAGCACTCTGCCAAGATTGTGGAAGAGGCGGCCGGCATGGAAAGCAAGGCGCGTAAGATTGCAGAGCCGGAAAAGAAATATGGCTTTGTTTCGGTTGCCGCCGGCGAAGGACTGGTCAATGTATTCCGCGACCTCGGCGTCGACCAGATGGTACAGGGCGGACAGACCATGAACCCGTCCACCGACGATATCCTGCACGCGATCGACGCGGTTCCCGCGGAGATCGTCTTTGTCCTGCCGAACAACAAAAATATTGTCATGGCGGCAGAGCAAGCCGTCCCGCTGTGCGAGAAAAAGACTGTCGTGATCATCCCGACCAAGAACATCCCGCAGGGCATTTCCGCCATGCTGTCGTTTGACGAGAGTATGGAGATGGATGAAAACCGCGAGGCTATGCTGGATGCTGCGGCCAATGTCCGTGCCGGACAGGTGACCTATGCGGCGCGCAATTCCGACTTCGACGGCAAAAAAATCAAGGAGGGCGAATACCTTTCGTTGGTTGAATCCAAGCTGTGCGCAAACAGCCGCAAGATGGACGACGCAATCAAAAAGATGGTGCGCGAGATGTGCAGGAAATCCTGTTCGTTTGTCAATATCATTTACGGCGCGGATATGACCGAAGAGGATGCTGCACGTGTGGAAAAGATGGTGCTGAAGGAAGCGCCGGAGGCAGAGGTCACGATCATCGACGGCGGCCAGCCGGTGTACTATTTCATCATTTCCGCAGAAGGCTGATACAACCCCATGTCTATTTTTGATATTTTTGCAAAACTCGAACAGGAAGAAAAAAGCAAGCCCACGGTCAGTCCGATCGAATGGCTGGTGGTCGGGCTGGGAAATCCCGGCAAAAAGTACGAAAAGAATCGCCACAACACGGGATTCCGCGTCATGGATGCGCTGTGCAGCAAGCACGGCGTGCGCTGTGACCGCGCCAAATTCCAGGCGCTGACCGGGGAGGCGGTTCTGGGCGGCCATCGCTGCCTGCTGATGAAGCCGCAGACCTTTATGAATGCGTCGGGCGATGCCGTTGCGGAGGCGGCGGATTTTTACAACGTCCCGCCGGAGCACATCCTCGTCATTTTTGACGACATTTCGCTTCCGGTCGGCACGCTGCGCATCCGGCCCAAAGGCTCCGCCGGCGGGCAAAACGGTGTGAAAAACATCATCTTTATGCTCGGCTCCGAGTTGTTCCCGCGGATCAAGGTCGGTGTCGGCGCCAAGCCGCACCCGGATTATGACCTGGCGGCGTGGGTGCTGTCCAATGTGACCGAGGAGGAAATGCCGGCGATGAACGACGCGGTGGATCGCGCTGTGCTGGCCGTCTCCGAGCTGATTGCAAACGGTGTACCTGCGGCGACGCAGAAGTACAACGGAAAGGTCAAACAGCCGGAACAATGCAAGTAAAAAGGCAAACACAGCAGCCGGTTTGGTTGCTGTGTTTTTTATGCTGACAAAACCGGGCGGAAAATATCAGGAAACCATCCGCTGAAAGCGGTAAGATGGATATGGAAGGAGGGAAACGGCATGGATTGGGTCAAGAGCTTTCAAAACGCCATCGATTATATGGAAGACCATATCACCGAGCCACTGGACTATACGCGCATCGGGCAGGAAATGCATGTATCTGGATTCTATTTCCAAAAGATTTTTTCTATCCTGTGCGGCATATCGCCGGGCGAATACATCCGCAACCGCAGGCTCACGCTTGCCGGCAGCGAGCTGCTGGCGACAGATGCAAAAATCATTGACATTGCACTCAAATATGGTTATGACACGCCGGAGGGCTTCACGCGTGCCTTTACGCGGTTTCATGGCGCAACGCCCAACGCTGTGCGCAAGCAGGCGATCCCATTGCGCTCGTTTTCCCGCCTATCAATCTCCATTTCAGTGAAAGGTGGAAGCAGTATGCAGTACAACATCGAGCAGAAGGAAGCGTTTCAGATCCTCGCCAAAACCCAGCGGTTTGTAAAGCAGGAGGATATCCTCGGGCGGAAGGATATTCCACGGTTCTGGGCGGATTGCCATCTGGACGGCACGGTGGCCCAGCTGGCGCGCATGGCAAAAAAGGACGGCGTGCTCCGCGGGGGCATTGTCGGCATGAGCACGGCGGATACCACGGTTGTGAAGGATTTCCCATATTCCATCGGCGCGGAATATGCGGGCGGCGCGGTGCCGGAGGGGTATGCGTTGTTTGACGTGCCCGCAGCGACATGGGCCGTCTTTTCGGCAGATGCCGGCGCGCCGCAGCACATCCAGACGTTGTGGCACCAGATTTTTACCGAATTTTTCCCAACCTCGGAGTATCAACCGCTCGGGACATATGACCTTGAGGTGTATACCGGCGGCTGCGCGTTCGGAGAGGTATACAGCAGCGAGATCTGGATCGCCGTGAGCAAGAAATAATTCGGTGCCGGCACAGACGGCAGAACAAATGGAAAAAGCCCGGTTCAGTTTGCACTGAACTGGGCTTTCTGCATGAATGGGTCAAGTGTGTTGTCCCGGCCCCACACGCTGTCACCAGTTGATATCCGGATTGTCCGTCCGGCAAAGTAAGTAATCGACGGAGCAGCCGAGATAATCGGCGATTTTGGCAAGGTTCAACGCCAAGATATCCGATCCTTTGTTCATCTTGGAAACCGTATTGATGCCAAGTCCGCAGGCCGAAAGAAGTTCCTTCAATGATTTTCCCTGTTGTTTTGTCCGCGCTTTGATACGGCGGGAGATTTCTTGCGTATCGTACATAACATTCCCCTCTAAATTTGTGCAATTTGGTGTGTTGGTGTCAAGAGACAAGTACCGTTTCTTTGTTATTTATTTGTTTCCGGATTATCTGTTCGCCCTAGGAGATAGTCAACAGAGCAACCAAGATAGTCCGCAATACGGGCGAGACTATCACTTTTCAGCATGGAACCATTATACATATTGGAGAGCGTATTTTTGTTTAAGTGTAAATCCAGAAGCATATCTTTCAGCTGTATATTGGCTGACTTTGCCGTTTTTTTGATATTTTCTGCAACTGTGCTGGATTCGTACATAAATAGCGCCTCTTTTTGTGCAATGTAACAAAATACATAAATTTATGGAAAATGCACTTGAAATCAATAAATATATGGATTATAATACAATGGAATTGTATAGATGTCTTAAATATACCAAATGATAGGATAAAAAGCAATGAGACAGAAAAAGAAACAGTAAAAAAAGAGGTTTCCGCCAACATCAGTTTTGCAGAGGGGATACGAGCATATGGAACATCCACTATTAAAACAGCTGTTTGAAATGCGTATGGACACGTCGCTGGAGGAAATTGTGCGCAGGGACCAGCGGTATCAGGATGCGGACCGGGAAGCCAAGCGAAAAGAGCGGGCACTGCTCAAGCTTGCGCTGGACGAAGAACAATGGTTAACCGTAGATGGCGCGATGTCCGCATGCAATTTGCGCAGCGCGGCCTATGGGAAGCTCGCTTATGCACAGGGATTTGCCGATGCGATCCGGCTGGTAAAGGAAATGATACGGCTGTAATCTGCGCACAAAAAAGGAGGCCGCCCGTGCTGGGGACCTCCTCTTTGCTATTCATCTGATTTTGCAGACGGTTTTGGGATGATGATGTTGAGCAGCATCGCGGCAAATGCTGCCGGGACAATGCCGGAGCCGCCGAAAATCAGCTGTACATAGTAAGGAAGCTGACCGGTCGCGCCGGTGGTGGAGCCGAGGCCATAGCCCAAGCCCAGGGCAACGGAAATGATGGTGATTTCCCGCGAGGTAATCGGCTCGCGGGTTACCAGCTGGATACCGGAAATCAGGATGGAAGCAAACATCATCACAGCTGCGCCGCCGAGTACAGGCTGCGGCATGATGGAGACACATGCGCCGATCTTCGGGCACAGGCCGCACAGGATGAGGAAAATCGCGCCGCAGGACAGCGCAAAACGGTTGACGACTTTCGTCATGGCAACCAGGCCGACGTTCTGGGAGAACGAGGTATTCGGCAGGACGCCAAACAGGGAGGCAAGGGAAGAACCGAGGCCGTCGCAAATGACACCGCCGGAAAGCTCGGAATCCGTCGCTTCGCGTCCCATGCCGCCTTCCACGCAGGCGGAGATGTCACCGACGGTCTCCACTGCGGTTACGATAAACATGATCCCGATGGGGATGATGGTCTGTACATTGAATACCAGATGGATATCCGACAGCTCGCCAAAGCCGATGAAGCTTGGAATGGCGAACCATGCGGCGTTTTTCACCTGTTCAAAATTGACAACCCATGCATACGTAAATGTTTCGCCGTCCGCATTGATGCCGGTATTTGGCAGTGTCAGTGTCAGGATGATAGCGGCGATATAGCCCACGAGGATGCCGATCAGGATAGAAGAGGTGCTCAGCATCCCGCGCGGATTGGTAAAGTGCTTGAGCACCAGGATCACAACCAGTACCAGTAGGCCGATACCGATGTTGAGTATGGAACCGTAGTCGGCGGTGGTCGCGCTGTTGCCGCCACAGAGATAATTGATGCCGACGGGGATGAGTGACAGGCCGATGGCCATGACCACACAGCCGGTCACAACCGGCGGGAAAAAACGGCGCAGCGGCTTAAGACAGAAGCCGAGCACGCCCTCAAAAATACCGCTGACCAGGCAGGCGCCCATGATGGCGCCATAGGTCAGGACACCAGTCCCCATGGTAGCCGCAACGCTTTGGAATACGCCGAGGAAGCCGGAGGAAGTGCCCATGATAATCGGCACCTTGCCGCCGCACGGGCCGATGGCAAACATCTGTACCAAGGTGACAACGCCGGCTATCAGCATTGCATTTTGTAGCAGGGCGGTGCGCAGGCCGCCATAACCCGCGTCCGCAGTCAGGCCGCATGCGCCCATGATGATAATCAGTGGGGTCAGATTGCCGATGAACATCGCCATAACGTGCTGTAAGCCGAGCGGGATCGCCTGCTTGAGTGGTAACCTACCATAAAAGGTATATGGCGTGCCGGCTTGCGTATGCCTGGTGTCTTTGCTCATAATAGAATCGCTCCTTTTTTCATACCTTCTTTGGGACGGAGGCGGAGAAATGCACCAAAAAGAGATCCGTAGCCCGCCGCAGCGAAGGTGGGGATAACCTGGAAATCAGAAAAGGACAGCTCCCACGATAACAGGGGATGCTGCCCTTTGTTGACAGACTTCTACAGGTTTCGTATGCACATATCAGATTACCATAGCCTGTTCCGAAAGTCAACCAGAGAGACGGGGAGAAATGCGGTAAAAAGGCCGTTCTCCGGATGGAAAACGGCTCGGTTTGTTAGGCACGATTGACAATGTAATAATAATCGACAACTTCGGCCAGTACGGATAGCGGGCACTGTACGATGCCGACGGTATCGGTCTGCGTGATATTCTGCCGACGGACATCCGTTGCCGTCCATTTGCCATCGTATGAATAGCTGTCCACAATGGTAGCGGTGTCGCCATCTACGCGCAGCAGGCAAAGGAAATGGCCGCCGGAGGACAACAACTGGCTGTACTGGCTGCTTTTCACGGTGCCATTCGTGTGCATGATCGCCATTGCGCCTGCATCGACAGCGGAAAAAGCGTTGCTGTCGTTGCTGGTGTATGCATAGGTGAAACCGCCGAATTGCGCTTGCACGGCGCTAAGAAGCGTGCTGATGTTGGTACCGCCGTTGTATCGCGCGCCAGAATCCACCGCGATCTGTGCAATCTGCGGAATACTTGCGTTCCAGCCGAGCAGGTTGTTGCCCAAATTGCACACGCTGGAAGGCCCGCAGCCACCGCTTGCAATCGTTGCACCTTTCGGCAGGCCGTCCAGTGTGGTATAGGAAACATTGCGGTATTGCGTTTGCTGGTCTGCAAAGCAGCGCGTCGTGCCGGATATGCCGGTGTTGTCATAGCGGCCAAATACCTGTGTTCCGTCGTCCATGTTATATGCGCATACCGTGTAATCATATACGATTCCTGCCATTGCTGTGATGTCGGTATAGCTGACGGCATTGGCATCGGCGACTGTTGCGATGGGAACCCACTCGTCAGAGCTGACCGGTTTGCGGTAAATGGCATAGCCGTCCGCGCCGTTGGATGCATACCAGCTTATGGTGATGCGGTCAAACGCATCCGATGCGATCTCGTACAGCTGCGGCGCAGATACGCTGGGGGAAAAGGTGTCGCGCACTTCTAGAAGATTGTACAAGAACGTGACGATATGCGCGCGGGTACAGATATCCCGCGGGGAAAAAGCGTTGTCGCCCGTACCGCTTGTCACGCAGCGTTCGGTTGCCCACTGGACAGCGGAATAGTAATATTTTGACTGGTTGATGTCGTAAAAATACGATGCTTCCTGCCCCGAAGCGGTCGTCTCTTTGGTGTACGATGGGCAGCCGGCGGCGCGCCACAGGAACGTGACGGCTTGGGAACGGGTACAACTCTCTTCCGGCGAGAATGTCGTATCGGTTGTGCCTGCGGTGATGCCGTTTTGCACTGCCCACTGCACAGCCTGGTAATAGTATGCCTGCGGTTTCACATCGGTAAATTGGATGGATGCAGCGTCAGGCTCCGGGCTTCCGCAGGAATTCCACAAAAAGGTGACGATCTGCGCGCGGGTACAATCGTCCCCAGGGGAAAACGTTGTGTCTGACGTGCCGGAGGTAATGCCGTTTTTCGCTGCCCACGCTACCGATTTGTAATAATATGTATCGACATCGACGTCGGTAAACCAGATTTCCGATTGTGCGATATTCGTCTGCTTATCATTTTTGATATCGGTATTTTCTGCATCCGAATTCGGCTCTGTTTCCGTTGCGGTTTCCACAGGCTCTGTGGATGTGAGATCGCCCGATCCCTCCGGCTGCACTGCGTCGGTGGCAGAGGATTCCGGATCGGTTTGCGCAGCGTATGCTGTGGGAACTGCGCCTAACATTTGTGCGGATATCGATAATGTGAGCAATAGGATGATGGCTTTTTTCAATTTCATTTTTCTTTCATGGGGTGCGTGCTGATCTTCCGCACATGCTTCCTTCCTAAGATTACAATTCGATTACATAATGATTTCGATTGCGTAACAACACTATCATAAAACAAAATAGAGTATTTGTCAAATCAGGAAGGACTTGGCGATGGTTTATATGGTTCTTTGCTGAAACGCGGGGAGGTTTTTGTTGTCATACATAGATGGATATGGTATCCTGTTAAACAAGAAAAACGTTGGCTTTCAGCGTATCGTTCGATGGCAAGCAGTGATTCCCGTAGAACCCAGTGAGAGGAGTGCAGTATATGAAAAAAATTCGGTTGGGCATTGGTACCTACAGTTTTCCCATAGGGAGCGGAAAACTCCCAGATTTTCGGCCAAAGAGGTGCTTGTCGCACTTGGATATCCTGCGGCATGCGGTGGAACAAAACGTCCCCGTTGTGCAGCTAGCTGACAATATGCCGCTGGAAGCATTGTCCTCGGACCAGCTTGATGAGATTGCAGAATATGCAACTGCACATGGCCTGACGATTGAAACCGGCTGTCGGTTACAAGAATCCAGCACATTGGAAACCTATCTGGAAATCAGCCGAAGGCTGCATGCAACCATGCTGCGTTGTTTGCCTGCTTGCGAAGGCGATACGCCGAATCTGGACAAAACAGAACACATATTAAAAGGCGTGCTGCCGCGCCTTGCAGCGCAGCAATTGGTCATTGGAATCGAAAACTATGAACGGTATGCCTCACAAGCGATCGGGGATATGCTGACGCGGCTGGACAGCCCGTGGATTGGCGCAGTGCTGGATACGACCAATTCTCTCGGACGGTTTGAAAGGATCGATGAAACGATGCATCATCTGGCCCGGCATACTGTCTGCCTGCATTTAAAGGATTACACGATAGAGCGGAAGCCTTCGATGTCTGGGTTTGTCATCAGCGGTACGCCTTTGGGAACCGGGATGCATGATATCCCGCGTATCCTACAAAAAGTCCGATCGGAAGCAAAATCTGATTTTAGCTGTATCATAGAAAACTGGATCGTGGCGCAATCCACTGCAGAGGAAACCGCGAGGTTGGAGCGCGAATGGACAAAACAAAGTTTGGCCTATCTTCGCGGAATAGGAACATGAGATCGTTCTCTAGGTAGGGAAGACACGGAGAACGGTATTTTAACATCAAAAGAATCGAGGCCACCGACATAACCGGTGGCCTCGGATTTCTCCCAAAGGGTTGTAGGATTTTATCGTTTGAAGAGATAGGAGTGTTTCCTTTCCGATGTATCGCAGCGGAGGTACAAGCGATGCATCGGAAATATTGTGTTAGGTAAATGCAATGGTTAGCCGGTTTGCCTCGTCATCGGTCAGGTTTGAGGCATACACTTGCAATATCTCGGATAGAATAGCTGCAATGATGCAGAAATTGCTGTCATATTGTACAAAAAAATGGATTATTGAAATTCAGCAACATTTGACTGCGTAATAGATTGGAAAGGAACAATGACTTCACTTTCAACTTCTTCTCCGGCAACCAATTTCTGGAGGACATCGTAAGCTGCTTCCGCTTGTCCTTGTGCATCTTGCAGAACGGTCTGGGCCATGTATCCGTCAGAAACAGCTTGGATGGCATCGTCAGTGCCGTCAACACCAGAAATCAGAATTTCACCTTCGGTGGTTAGAACATTGGCATTTTTGAGGGATTCAATACAACCGAGCGCCATTTGGTCATTGGCAGCGACAATGGCATCAAATTCTACCTCGCCATTGCCGGTGGAATAGGCCTGAATCCAGGCATCGCAGACTTCCATGGCTTTTTCCTTTGCATATTCGCCATCCTGTTCACTTAATATTTCGATGTCATCGCGTCCCTTGTCGGTCAAAGCTTCTTTGAAACCGGTGCGTCGATCCGTGGTCTGTTGATAACCTTCAGAGCCGGCGCAATACAATATTTTTGCATTCTCTGGAAGTTCATCAGCCATAAATTCTCCTTGAAGATAACCGGCCTCGTAGTCGTTCGACCCTACATAGATATAGTCACCGCCATTGGATTTGATGCCAAAGCATATAACCGGAATTTCGTTTGCGTTTGCTTCTTCGACTGCCGGCGTAATGGCTTCAGAATCGGCGGGGACAAGAATGAGTGCGTCAACATCGCGGGATATAAAGGACTTTGCATAATCGATTTGTTTCTGATTATCATTGTTGCCGTCGACAAAGGATACATTAAAATCAGTACCTTCGGTTACTTCCCTTAAGGCATTGATGCGTGACATACAGAATACGTCTGTATTCGCGAGATTGACATAACCGACGTTATATTTTCCGCTTGCATTGCCGCTTCCCGAAGCTGCGTCGGAGCTT
>JAUNIY010000096.1 GCA_030523305.1 Eubacteriales bacterium | reverse complement strand
CAGAACCTGCATCTGTGCAAAACCCTCTGATAAGGCTGGATGAAATTTGCCCTGTACCCAATATCCCAATGTTCATTTGATCAAGCACCTCCTGAAAATGAACTGCACCATCTGCAGCCGATTGATGACATCAGTGTAGCACAGAAAAAGAAGCTGTCCTATGCAGGTTTTGGGCAGTTTCATACCGGATTTTGTATTTTGCATATGCCATCGAATTTGTCATCATGCAACCATTTTTGGCGCGTGCAAACTTTTTTGCTCCGCGTGTGCATCTATTTTTTGCACCCTGTTGTTTTCTTGTATGTTTTCCCTATTTTCAGGCAAAACCGCACTGCATTTTATTGGACATTTTGTACAATTTTATATTCTAAATTACGACCAAATTTCACAAAAAAAATCTTTCTTTTCGAAAAACGGTATTTTGGCACGAAACTGGCTATTTAAATAAATAAGATGTTTCACTTTTTACTTCTTTTTATGTACAAGGGATACGGTTCCCGTTCCCCCGTACCGCAACATGCTATCAGCCGGAAAGCGGCAAATGACGAAGCATAGGCTGATGCAAATCGTTGCTCTCCCTGTTTCAAAATTTGATATACCGCATTCTGTATCGTTCTTTTTTGAAACGCAGCAAATTTATCCGACGCTCGGAGGTGATGAATCAAACAACAAGCATATAAAACCATTTGCAAAGAAAAGATAGGAAATTTACGAAGGAGAAAAATTATGGATATTGCTTCTATCATTATGACAATTGACAATCTACTATGGGCAACACCGTTGATTGCATTGACCTTTGGCCTTGCCGTAGCTTACTGTATTGTAATGAAATTCGGCAACGTTACCAAAATGAAGCTGCAATGGAACTTGTTAACCCATGGAAGCAGTTCAGAAGAAGGTCTGTCAGCATTTGAAACCTTCTGTTCCGTAGCTGCTTACCGTGTAGCCGTTGGCAACATCGGCGGCGTCATGGTGGCAATCATGTACGGCGGCCCTGGCGCAGTATTTTGGATGATCGTTACCGCGTTGGTAACCTCTGCAATCGCATACGCCGAAAACTCTCTCGGCCAGATCTATAAGGTACGCATGGATGGCCAGTATCGTGGCGGCCCGTATTTCTATATGGAAAAGGGTATCCCATGGAAGCCGCTGGGCAAGTTTATGGCAGTATGTTTTGCCCTGTTTGCGTCCATCGGCGTTCCCTTCCTCGTAACCGGCCCATCCGCCAACAATATCGCAATGGCATTCGAGAACAGCTTTGGTGCTCCGCGCTGGGCCGTAGGCATTGTTATTGCCATCTTGCTGTTCCTCGTTATTTCCGGCGGTGTCCGCCGTATCGCAAAATTTTCTACCATTATTGTACCATTCATGACAATCGGCTATTTGATCGTTACCATCGTTGTTCTTGTTACACATGCCAGCAACATTGGCCCAACCCTCTCCATGATCTTTGGTTCTGCATTCAATAGCCACGCAATCTTTGGCGGCATGATCGGCGGCGCATTCTCCTACGGTGTTAAGCGCGCTGTAAACTCTTCCGGTTCTGGTTTTGGCGAAACTCCTCCGTCTGCTGCTGCCGCAGAAACCCCGCACCCAGCAAACCAGGGCCTAGTAAACGCATTCTCTGTTTATATCGACGTTGCCGTATGCGCCTGCTCCGGTATCATGGCACTGGTAACCAACTGTTTCAACGTATTGGGCGCTGACGGCTCCTTTATGTACATCGGAACCGGTTCTGAACTGATGCAGCAGCAGGCAGATACCATGACCGCAGGCGTTGTATGGGTTCAGGAAGCTGCAAACACCTCCATCCCGGCAATTGGCGGCATGATTATCGCCATTGCACTGACATGCTTCGCCTATTCTACCTGTATTGCGTATTACTACGAAGGTGAATCCGGTATTGCCTATCTGCTGAGAAACTCCTCTGAAAAAAATCGTAAAATAGTAATCTGGGGTATCCGCATCATCATGCCAATCTTCTTCTTCATCTGGACAATGGTCACGGCCTCTACTGCTTGGGCTATTTCCGAAATCATGTTTGCATTGATGTCCTGGTTCAACCTGATCGCTCTGTTGTTCTTGCTTCCAACGGTTAAGAAGGTGTATGATGATTTTATGAAGCAGCGCAAAGCCGGTATTAAAAACCCCTACTTCAATCCGGAAAAGCTGGGCATCAAAAACTGCGACGTGTGGATGGATATCAACAAAGAACAGATCGCCGAAGGTGCGGCTGAAGCATTGGAAAAGTAATCACATATGACTTACAACGGACTCTGGCGGCTCATATCATGAACCGCCAGAGAGTTAGAAAGAATATACATATCATAAAAATACGACAAAAGTAAGGAGAACGAACATGTTACAGAAACAAGACAGAAAATTCAAACTCGGCATGCACAGCTACACCCTGCACCTTTCCGGCTTTGGCGAGAGCTGGGGATTTCAAGAATATGGTGAACACCATGCCTTTGAGCAGGTAAAAACCTTCAAGGATCTGGTCGACATCGCTGTCGAGGTGGGCCTCGACGTGCTGCATATCACACTGGTAGATATCCAAAACGATACCTCAGAGGAACATCTGGCAGAATGCCGCAAGTATGCTGAGGATAATGGAATTGAACTGGAGTTGAATGTTTCCTTCAATGCGCCATCCGATCCACGTGTCAACTGCACCATTGAGGATTCTCTGGAAATCGCACACAAATTAGGGGCAAAGCTGGTGAAGTACAGCACAGACGTTGAGCATCCGGAAAAATCTTCCCACTCCTGTATGTGCGCATCGGTTGTTGCGCAGCTAGCAAAAATTGCGGAGGATTTTCGGAAAAATATCCCGACCATCGAACAATACGGCCTGCAGATCTCCATCGAAAATCACTGCGACCTGTTTTCTGATGAGGTAATCTGGCTTGTGAAGGAACTGTCCCATCCGCAGATCGGCGCATGCTGCGATACCATCAACTCCCTGATGTTGATGGAAGGCATTGAAGAGTGTGTACGCAAGATGGCCCCCTATGTAAACTGCATCCATTTCTGCGACAACCGCGTATTTGCCGACCCAGACGGCACCCATTCTCTTGGCACAGCCATCGGCCAGGGCAATGTCGATTGTGTCAAGATTATGCAGATTTTGCGTGAACAGGCGCCCGCACAGTTAGATACCATTGATCTGGAAATTGAGCTACCGCTGTCCGGCTATACCATTGAAGAAGGCCGTGAATTGGAGCTGAAAGGCCTGCGTGAAAGCTGCGAATACATGTATAAAGTTCTTGGTATCGGCTACAACGCTGCAAAAATTTACAAATAACCCCCTATAATTCCATCAACAAAGCCATCCGCTGAACCGGATGGCTTTGTGCATGCGCTCTTTTGTTATGACAAGACGGCGTGCTCCTCCGTCTCAATCCAATCCTTTTTCCAGCGTCCAGTCAAATAATACGTACCAACGGATATCGCCGTTGTAAGCCAAGTAGCAGGGAAAATCAACGCTACTTCATATACCGTATCAAATAGCATCATAGCGATCGCAAGGAATATGAGACGAACAACAAACATATTTACAAGGATAATCACCATAACAGGCGCCGATTTTCCCGCGCCACGAATTGTCCCTGACAACACCTCAACAAATACATACAAAAAATACAAGGGGAATAGACGGACGATAATTTTACTGCCCAGCGCAATGACATCTCCTTCATTGGAAAACAGACGCAAAACGGTATCGGAGAAATAGGTCAACGGCAACGTAATGGCCAGCGTAATGACGATTCCAAGGATAAGGGCCGTCCGCGTTCCTTTCTCTGCCCGTCTGATTTTGCCATTGCCGAGATTTTGCCCAACAAACGTCGTATTGGCCTGTCCCACTGCCCACATCGGTAAATAGACAAAGCTTTCCATCTTACTATAAGCTGTGTACGCCGCCATGCTCGTAACACCCATCGTATTGATCTGAGATTGCAGCAACAGCAGGGAAACAGAAACCAACGTTGTTTGGATACCCATCGGTACACCTACGGCAAAAATGCGTTTTAACGCATCCAGTTTCAACGTAATCGTGCGTAGCTCCAGGCGATATTCCTCCCGCAGCTTGCACAAATGTCGAATGGTCAGCGCCGCGGCTACCGTCTGGGAACAAAAGGTTGCCAAAGCGGCACCCGCTACGCCCATATCCAGCACATAGATAAATAACGTATTCCCAAATACATTGGCAATCCCGCCAAACAGCTGGTAAATCATAGGAGAACGGGAATTGCCCAGTGCACGCAGGATACCAGCGCTAAAATTATATCCGATAATGGAAAACATACTCAGGAAGTAAATCCTAGCATATACAACAGCCATGTCCAGTATATTTTCCGGGGTATTCATCATACGAAGAATGGTCGGAGCAAACGCCATACCAATGATCATAAGCACAACGGAGCCTGCCAGTACCAATCCCATCGCATTTCGGATGATATACTTTACTTTAGCAAAATCCTTTCCGCCGTATGCCTGCGAAACCAACACGCCAACGCCGACACCCATGCCCGTAAAAAAACCAACCAGGCAGTTGATCGGCCATCCGCAGGTTCCTACCGCTGCCGAAGCATCCTTGCCGAGAAGGTTCCCTACAAACATCAGGTCTACCGTATTATACAGCTGCTGAATGAGACTGCTGCCCAACAGCGGTAGGACAAACAGCATCAGCTTCATGCTGATAGAGCCTTGCGTCAGATCTGTATTCTTTTGTTTCATTTCAAAGATGACACGCTCCTTCCATCCATCTGATATTCGCCAAAAGCAAAGCGTTTTTTATTGACTGAGATTCACTGACTTAAATTCTATCATATTCCATTTTCTGTGTCAAGTTTGAAAAATTGGAGCACATGTCTTCTGCGGCAATGGATCCAACCGTCTTGATGAAGCCACACCTCTCTATTTTCTTGGCATGATGATACCCCCTGACGTAGTTTATTCTCCTACATCAGGGGGCGGCGTTTTGTCATTATCCGTTTTTCCTGGTTCCGTTCCAAAAAAGACAGCTATTCTTTTTATGTGTTATACTCCGGCCTTTTTCTTCGAGAATATTTTGGCAATGACCTTGTCGACCATATCCAACGGCGCTTCCGGCTCGCCATTATCCGGCGCATTTGCAATCTCCGGCTCCGGTTCATAATCGCCATTGGATTTACGTGGTATTTTGGTAATATATTTGATAAAGCCAAGCGTGATGGCAAAACAGAAGAAGCATAACGGGATACCACAGAACGATTTGATTGTTTTCACACCGTCAATGCCACCGAGTACGACAAACACAGCCGCAATGACAGCAAATACAATGCCCCAGAATAACTTCAGCCATACCGGCGGCTCATGGGCTTCGTCTGAACCTTCCATAGACATACCAGCAAGGGTGACCGCCATGGAATCGCACTGCGTCACAAGCGATATTGTAATGATAATAAGCATGAATATCTTTGCGATCTGGGATATTGGCAGTACATCAAACATTGCCAGTGTCAGCGCCTCCGCGCCATCGCTCAAATAAATGCTATAGAAATCGATGCCTTCAAAGAACTGGGAATGTAGAATTGTGCCGCCGAATACAGAGAACCATACGATGCCGAACAGCGCCGGAAACAGCCATTCTACCAGTACAAATTCACGTAAGGTACGGCCATAGCCGACACGTACCATAAACAGGCCGAGCAGAGGAGCATAGGCCATCCAGTCAACCCACCAGTACATATCCCAAGACTGCGCCCAGTTACCTGCATCAGCAAAGGGGGCAGTATACAAACTTGCAGAGAAAAACTCACTCAGATATTCGCCCATGCTGTGGGTAAACAGATTGCAGATATATGTCGTCGGACCGGCGAGGAATACGAAGAGCAACAAGAGAAAGAAAAACCTGGTGTTCAGATTGGATAACTTTGTGATGCCATTGCGAAGGCCGGATACTGCCGAGAGGTTGTAGCAGACGAACATACACAGGATGATAATAACATACATCATCATCGTAGGCTCAATGCCTGCAAAAGCCTTGATTCCTGCGGACAACTGCATCGCGCCATACCCCAAGCCGCCTGCAACCGCGCCAGTCAGGGCAAATGCAGACCATGCGTCAAACGCAGTGCCCCACTTCCCGTTTGCCGCCTTCTCGCCAAGCAATGGGATCAGCAAGGAGCTTGTTTTAAACGGCGCTCCCTTGTTCAGGATAAAATAGGCTAAGATAACGCCCATGACAACGCAGGTTGCATATGGTGTAAAGCCCCATTGTAAAAAGCAATGCAGCATACTCCAAATAATAGATGCGTTGCTTCCAGCAGCCAATCCGGTACTCGGATCCGGTTCCATTGCGAACAGCAGCGGTTCCGCCGCGCCCCAGAATACTACACCTGCGCCGATACCAGTACAGAGTGAAATACCAAACCATTGTAAATAGGTGAATTTCGGTTTTGCCTTTGGTCCACCAAGTTTAATTTTGCCAAGTGGTGTAACCAATACGACAACACAGACAATCACCATAATAAGGCATACAATGGACGTAAACCAGCCCAACCCCCACATGAGGTTGTTCATAACCAGATTATTGAGAATGTAATAAAACGTTTCAGCATTTGCAATGATAGCAATCAGCATCAAAGCAAATAGTACGATGGTGACCGACATAATGGACCATCTGACTTTCCCTCTTGTTTTGTCCATAGCGTTTTCTCCTTTCATCGCTTCCCGTTTGCTGATCCTTTTTTGTTTCTCCCAGCATTTTACTGCTGATGTCACCTCCCCAAACAGTACATTTGTCATAAAGCCCTGCGATGATGTTTTGAATCCGAACATCATCATGATATCCGTATACGGCGCTTTCTCGCAGATGTTCTTTGTGGAAAAACAAAAGCACAGGACATGTCAAATGACACACAAGATCTTTTGTTTGGACTTGATAAATGTCAGGAAGTTTGTTATACTTAGTATACATTTCATTAGAATTTAAGTCAATGAATTATAGTCGTTTAAATTTTCTTCCGATCCTTTTATCTTGTCAGCCTTTCGCATATTACGATTTGTTTATATTTATTTTATCGATGAATTGCGGCAGAAATATGACAGAAATTCGCAAACTTTGTAATTTTCCCGTTTGTTTACACAGCTTTTTTGTCTAATTTGTACATCTTTTGTTAGAATATGACAAATCTATCTTATATCCAACGCCATTCGTCTTGAAAAACTTCACTAGCGTACACATCATTGGGAGGGTTGCACAATGAATCCATATACCGTCATGATCTGTGACGACAAAGAAGCTGTGCATGAAAGTTTGACACGATTTCTCAACGAGGATGGTATCAAGGTAATCTCAGTCTTTGACGGAGAATCCGTGCTCACTAAACTAGAACAAAATCAGGTGGATCTGATTATTTTGGATATTATGTTGCCACATATCAACGGTACGGAGGTCTGTCGAACCATCCGGAAAAACAGCGACGTACCAATCATTTTCCTGAGCGCACGCAGCGAAGAAATTGACCGCATCGTCGGCCTGGAATTGGGCGGTGACGACTATGTTACAAAGCCATTTTCTCCCCGTGAGGTATCCATACGGGTGAAAAAGATCCTATCCCGTACCGTTTCTGCGCAGCAGCCCGTGCGGCAGGTGTTGCAATATGCGGAGTTGTGCATTGATCTGGACACCATGGAGGTTTTTGTCGGAAATGAGAAGCTCGACATGACGGCAAAGGAAGTACATCTGCTGTCCTATCTGGTACGCAATGCCCAAAAAGTATTAAACCGGGAACAAATTTTAAAAGCGGTCTGGGGATATGATTATTACGGAGATACGCGTGCAGTGGATGCAGTTGTCAAACGTATCCGCAAAAAACTTCCAACAGAAAATGTTCATTTCTCTATCCAATCGATTTATGGTGTCGGCTATCGTCTGGGAGGCCTAACATGAACCACTTCCGTCCAGAAACCTATGTCCGCATTGTGCTGTTGTATTTTCTTTTCCTATTCGCAGGTATTTTTACGGTGTATATCATAGAATGCCGCATGCATATGGATATGAATGACCTATCGCGGACCGCTGCGGCTGAACTCGCGGAAAACGGACGCATTGATGACTACGAGCCTTACCTCACCAGCAGCATTTTGTATTACACCGAAGACGGTATTGAAACAATCCATACGTATTACGATCAAAAAGAATTTCCATTTGTGCTGTATGCAGAAATATATGACTCGTATTATGCGCGTCAGCGGACGGTTTATGCACTGCCGTTTACGCTGCGTCCGTTTGCGTTTGTCGCGGTATCTGCCTGTCCGGTATTTGACACAGGCGGTACATTTTTAGGAGAAGTATATCTTTGTCAGGAAATCACCTATCTGCCTGAAATCTTTGTCGCTTACTTCCTGTTGTATACGCTTTTGTATCTTATCATCGTTTTCTGTGCATGGACGCAGTGGAAAAGCCGGCATGAAATTGAGAACATTTATCATCAATACATAGCAAATATCAGCCATGAGCTAAAAACCCCGATCGCTTCTATTCAAGCGATCACAGAAACGCTCAGCGAAGGTTTGGTGCATGACGAAGCAACGCTCAGCCGGTATTACGGAATCATTTCACAAGAGTCCCGTCAATTGGAGCATTCCGTCCTGCAAATCATT
Source organism: Eubacteriales bacterium (assembly GCA_030523305.1). Classification (GTDB taxonomy): domain Bacteria; phylum Bacillota; class Clostridia; order Oscillospirales; family Butyricicoccaceae; genus Butyricicoccus_A. Next base: position 1,760 of record JAUNIY010000096.1, on the reverse strand, counting down.
GAATTATCTAAACTCCAGGATCCACGCATGGAATTTCCAAAGGAAGTCGTTCTGCCAGAAACGATATTTAAGCCGCTGGAACAGCTGTTTACTTCCCGTTGTGAGGATATCGGCATCACCTTTCATATAGAGGACATCATCTGGCAATTACCGCCACTATATACCAATGCGTCCAGGCTAACCCAACTGCTGGAAATCCTTTTGGATAACGCCTTTAAATTTGTTCCCGATGACGGCATGATTCAAATCAGCGCTACAACGAAATATGCACAGGCAACCATTCGTATTGAGGACAACGGCTGTGGTATTACGGACGAAATGCTTCCGCATATTTTTGAACGTTTTTTTAAGAGTACCGTCAACAATCCGACCGGTAGCGGTCTGGGGCTTGCTATTGCAAACGAAATTATCACTGGCCTGGAAGAAAAAATATGGGTACGAACGGAGGTCGGCAAAGGGACAACGTTCTTTTTCACGGTCCCACTGCATAAACAATAAAACCGCAAAGCGCCCGTACACTGCCATTGCAACTGGTTTTGTACAACAAGGAGCTTGTATCCAGGCAGGAACGGTACAGACTATCAGGCTTTGGCAAGCCTGATCTCCCCGCCAACGACAGCGGCAACCCAATGCAAAAATAAAACGAAAAGAGCTGAATGTATGGAAAAGAAACATACAATACATCGGGCAAGTGTGCTGTTTGTTGTGTTTCTCGGTATGATAAGCGGCGCAACAGCATCGTTATTTATCCGGTATGGCACAGCACCAATGCTTGTTTTGGCCGCATACCGCAAAACCATCGTAACCGTCATGCTGCTGCCGATGGTATTGCTGCACCACAGGGATGAATGGAAAAAGCTTAAGCTGCATACGGTATTATGGTGTGTACTCGCTGGTATTTTTCTGGCCATCCATTTTTTCACCTATTTCATGTCTGTCAAATATACAACCATCGCAGCATCCAATGTTTTAGCGGGAACCGAGATCCTGTTCGTGTCGGTTTTTATGTTTGCTGCGGGCAAGGAAACATTCAACCGAATGAATTGGCTAAGTATCGCAATTGCGTTAATCGGCGGTATTGTCGTGTCCATGACAGGCAGCAATGATGCGGCTTTGAATGGGCCTCTTGGAAACATTTGCGGCGTTATTTGCGCCGTTGCGCTCGCAGGCTATTCGCTTGTCGGCAGTAAGGTCCGGCAGGCTAACCTATCCAATACTTTGTTTACCTTCATTGCCTATGGTGCATCTGCCATCGTACTGGATGGTATGGTGATATGCAGCGGCTATAGCCTATTTGGATATGATCCTATCAATTACCTTGTCGCAATTGGCATGGCAGTATTTTGCAGCCTGCTGAGCCACAGCTTATATACTTGGTCGCTGAAATATATCAGCCCAACCTTATTGGCCATTTTCAAGATTCTATCCCCTGTTCCGACAGCCTTGTTGGGTTTTCTCGTACTGTCGGAAATACCATCATGGAACCAAATCATCGGTGGTATTGTTGTAATTCTCGGTATTATGCTATACATCAGGAGCAAAAACCCCGAAGCGGAAACACCACGCGAACATACATAACACAATTGCATAGAAAAAGACCACCCGCCAGGGACCGTTCATCTCCGGCCCTGCTGTCAGGTGGTCTATTCTTTTTACTTGGTGATTGGAAAACGGAAAGCGTTACCAATCTTACACGATTACGCTATGCGCAAATCAACCGTTTCAGCTGATCTTAGTACATACCGCCCATGTCCGGTGCT